>NZ_VFYP01000001.1:0-332836 GCF_006443685.1 Rhizobium glycinendophyticum
CGCGGGGTGGAGCAGCCCGGTAGCTCGTCAGGCTCATAACCTGAAGGCCGCAGGTTCAAATCCTGCCCCCGCAACCAAACAATCTTCAATACACTCCCAATTGCACGACACACTTCGAAGCTCCTCCGCGTAAGCCGCCAGGAGCTCTTTGCGTTTCTCCCGCGAGAGAAACAAAGTCCATCGAATACACCTCACCTCCTCTTGCGCTGCTCATCTGAGCGCAAAGACTTTCATGGGCTCATCCACTCCCCGCAGTTCGTATGCCCCAAGGTTCTCCACGAACTGTTCGATATGCGCCATAGAAACGAAGTCTTCCGAGAAAAGAACCGGATGGTGAACGGTCTTTGTCAGGGATTCGAGCCGGGACGCGATGTTGACGGCCGGGCCGATGACGGTGAAATCGAGGCGGCGCTTCGAGCCGATGTTTCCGTACATCACGTCACCGACATGAACGCCCACGCCGCATTCGACCGAAGGTCGTCCGAGGGCGGTATTGCGATCGTTGAGCGAAGAGAGGGCGAAGCGCGCCTCCAACACCGCCTGAAAAGTGTTTGCAAGAGCATCCTTTTTCTCCAGCGGAAAAACGGCAAGCAGCCCGTCTCCCATGAACTTGAGGATCTCGCCACCATTACGGTCGATCGGCTCGGCAATCGCGTCGAAATAGGCATTCAGCAACTCGATCACGTCGTCGCGTGGCCAGGCGTTGGTGATCGCGGTAAAGCCCCGGATGTCGAAGATCAGCACGGCGGCCGACAGCGTCACGCCACTCCCGCGGGTGGTCGCCCCGGCCAGAATTTCTTCACTAGCATGCGGTCCGACATAGGTCTGAAGCAGTGTGCGTGCCAAAGCATTCTTGATACGGACTTCGCTGACGAGGGCGAGGATTGGAACCAGCCCCCGAAGGACTGCGATATCGTGATCGCTAAAGCCGTCCGACTCGGCGGTCGCGAAAGTCACCACATGCCGTTTCTGCAGCGTGTGCTGCAGCGGCCAGGCGACGTAATCGGTCAATCCCTCGTTTCGCAGCTCTTCAAAAAGAGGATAAGGTCGCGCTGGATTGTCCACGAGCAGGTTCTGGCGCACCTCTTCGGCCCCCGCGGTCAGTTCGAACATCGGGCTCGACAGAAAAACGGGAGACTGCTCGGTGCCGTATTCGAATGTCGTGATGCGGGCTTCCCGCAGCCCGGGCAGCCATTCGATCCGGGCGCCGAGCCATTGCGGGTTGTTGATGCGAAAGTGCAAAGTGGCGCGCGCGACTGGCACAGCCGCAAGGTTCAAGCGCTCGCACAGCTCGACGAAAATGTTATCGATGAACCTCTCTTGATAGGTTTCATTGAGCATCCATTCCCGCAATGCCCTTGCCAGGGCCGGCTCGCCGATCGGCGCTTGTTGATCTAACATGACGTAACCATTTACTGAGCGTTTCTAGAAACACGACTCGCCATAGGCGCCGCCATGCAATAGCGTTCACCGGCGATAAGTTGCCGGAACGCCCATGTAGAGTGAGTGACTGTGTCGTCTTCACGGCCTTCACTCAAGCCCCAACCACGCCGAAGTTCCTCGACGCAGTCCTGCCCAGCGTCTTTTGACAATGCACGGTGCCACCTTTAAAATCGAGGTCGCGTTCCTCTCAGGTACAGCTTCTTTATGGAAAAAAGTCTCCCCCGCTACATCTGGAAGCATACCTGGCGCCAGCAAGTCGTTATCCTCGTGATCGTCGCTCTGTCGATGATCCCCTACTTCTTCTCCCTGGATCTGCCAAAACAAATCATCAACGGCCCCATTCAGGGCGATGGCTTCGCCGCGCCGGATGCGGTGCAACCCTTCTTCGAAGTGGGCTTCGATATGCCTCTCGTGGGACGGGTTGAGCTTTACGCTGGTTACCCGCTAAATCGGCTGTCGATGCTGATGGCGCTCAGTCTCGAATTTCTCGCCCTCGTGATCATTAACAATGGCTTCAAATACGTCATCAACACCTACAAGGGGAGGTTGGGAGAGCGCCTGCTGCGCCGTATTCGATTCCAGCTGATTGACCGGGTGCTACGCTTCCCGCCCAATTATTTCAAGCGGACGAAAAGCAGCGAAGTCGCCACGATGATCAAGGACGAGGTGGAGCCGCTCGGGGGCTATGCCGGCGATGCATTCGTCGCGCCTGCCATGCTGGGCGGGCAGATCGTGGCCGCTCTCGGCTTCATTCTCGCCCAAAGTCTTTGGCTCGGCATGATAGCGGTCTTCATGGCGATGCTCCAGCTCGGGATCATTCCGCGTATGCGCCGCCGGCTGATCCGCCTCGGGCGCGAGCGGCAGCTTACGGCACGCCGGCTCGCGGGGCGCGTCGGGGAAATGGTTGAAGGCATCTCCACCATCCACGCCTATGACACCTCGAACTACGAGCGGGCGGACATGGCGCATCGGCTGGGCGAGATCTTCGCCATCCGCTACGATCTCTACCAGTGGAAGTTCATGGTGAAGTTCATCAACAACTTCCTCGCCCAGGTGACACCCTTCCTGTTTTATTCGATCGGCGGTTACCTGACGCTCAAGGGCACGTTGGACGTAGGCCAGCTTGTGGCTGTCATCAACGCCTACAAGGACCTGCCCGGTCCGTTGAAGGACCTGATCGACTGGGATCAGGGGCGCCAAGACGTGCAGGTGAAATTCGAACAGGTTGTCGAGCAGTTCCAGTCCGATGCCATTCTGCCCGAAGAGGTTCAGGCAGTCTATGAAGGTCACCCTCCTGCCCTTCCCGGAACCATTGCCATTACCAATCTCGCGGTGCACGACGACAGTGGCGGACGCCTTGTGCATGACGTTTCGCTGGAGCTCGGTGCCGGTGAGGTGGTGGCCTTTCTCGACGTTAATGGTACGGCGGCAGTCGCCGTCGCCGAGGCACTCGGGCGCGCCGTGCGTCCCGCAGCCGGACGCATATCGGTCGGGGATACTAATCTCCTCGATCTGCCGGAATCGGTCAGCGGCCGGCGCATCAGCTATGTCTCCGCAGAAACCTACTTCTTCCACGGCAGCCTGAGGGACAATCTGCTCTATGGCCTCAAGCACGCACCCCTGCGCCCGTTCGAGCGCGGCGGGAAGGCTGCCACGGTCCGCCGCTGGGAAATCAAGGAAGCGCGACTGGCAGGCAATGTCGACTTCGACATTCACGGAGAATGGATCGGCGGCACTTCGAACGCGGTTGCCGACCGGGAGACTCAAAACGCGTGGATGCTGGAAGCGCTGGATACGGTGCTGCTCACGGATGACGTGTTCGATCTCGGCCTGCGCAGCGTCATCGACCCGCAATGGAACGAGAAGCTTGCGCGCTTCGCCGTCGAAGCCCGACAGACATTGCGGGACCGATTGGACGAGCTGAAACTGCCGCAGCTGGTCGAGCCCTTCGACTTTGACAGCTACAACAGCGAAGCGACGATAGCGGAAAACCTTCTCTTCGGCACCGTGATTGGTGGCGACGATGCCGCGCGCAGGATCGTTTCCAGCGGTTATTTCCGATCGGTCCTCATCGAAAACGGGCTCTCCGAACAGCTGTTCGACGCGGGCCGGAAGATCGTGTCCACCATGGTCGAGTTGTTCGGAGAAGACCAGCAGAGCAATTCGTTGATGCCTGAGCTTCCCTTCATGGAGGGTCGGGAAATCCCGGATCTTAGCCGCGTATCGAAGGAGGTCGAGGGGAAACGCCTGGATCAGACCAACGAGGAACTTCGGCGCATCCTTTTCCTGACGGCATTCGCCTATGTCGAGAGCCGCTACCGCTTCGGCATCCTGAACGACGAGATCAGAGCGAAGATCGTCAAGGCGCGCCATGCCTTCTATGCCAATCTGCCAAGGGAACTGCAGTCGCTCATCGCCCGCTTCAACAGGGATGAGTATCAATCATCCGCTACGCTCCTGGACAACATCGTCTTCGGCAAGATCAGCAGAACCTATGCAGACTCCCACGAGCGGATTAAATCGCAGCTGGTCACTCTGGCAAAGGAACACGGGGCCTATCCGGATGTTCTGGAAGCAGGCTTGAGCTTCGATTTGGGCCCCGGTGGAAAGAGACTGACGATGTTGCAGCGTCAAAAGCTGAATGTCGCCAGAGCAGTTATTCGTCATGCCGATTACTGCATCCTCAATCAGCCGCTACCGGGGCTAAATCCGCGCTTGCAAGCCCAGTTGGTACAAAATGTTATCTCTTTCTTGCGAAAGAATACCGACGGGTGCACAATCGTTTGGGTTCTATCGAACCCGACATTATGTTCTTATTTCGAACGTGTCGTAATATTCGACAATGGCGATGTTATAGCGAACGGAAGCTATGAAGAGATCATTGACGAAGACAGTGTGGTGAAAGAGTTGATCGCTCGGTGAAGTCGAGGCCAGGTGCCTCTATGGAGATGTGAAATGGTCCTTGATGACGAGGTAAGGTGCTTAAGCTCACTGCCTTTCTTTGCATCCGCCAGTCCTTCCAAGTTGAAGCTCTTGGCTTTCAACTCGGATCGAGTGCGCTTCACGCCCGGCCAGGAACTCTTTCATGAGGGTGATCCTGGAGATGCGGCTTATGTGATTTTAAGCGGCTCTGTTGACATAACTGTCGAAACCCCCAGAGGTCTGGTCAGCGTGGCTAAAGCCGAGAAAAATTCGATCGTCGGCGAAATCGCCCTCCTGAGCGACGGATATCGAACGGCAACCGTAAGCGCACTGACGCCCCTTGAGACGCTGCGGATCGACAAGCAGACCTTTCTGAAAATGATGGCGGATTGCCCGAGCTTGATGTTCTCCGTCTTGAAGGTATTGGCGACCCGCCTCACGACAACCACCTCGGAATTGGCAAAGCACAAGGGACGCGCCGAATTTGCCTGATTGCATCAGGTGGTCGAAGCGACTCCAGGGGACGATATGAACGCAGTCGTATCTGGGGGATCGAGCGAGAGGCCGACACCGATCAGTGTCACTGTGTGGGGATCACGTGGATCCACTCCCATGGCCGGCGAGGCATATAATCTCTACGGCGGCAACACAATCTGTATCGAAGTTTGCTGCGGGAGTGACGTGCTTCTGTTTGACGCCGGGACCGGGATAATTCCAGCCGGCGTAGACCTTTTGTCCCGAGCCGTGAAGACTATCAGCCTCTTTCTCACACACAGTCATTACGATCACATTCAGGGGTTGCCCTTCTTCGCTCCTCTGCATAAGCCAGATACGACAGTTGCAATCGCTTCAGCCCATCTAGAGGGAGTGATGACGACGCACGACGTCATCAAAGGTGTCATGCGTCCCCCGTATTTTCCGGTCGGCCCGGATATCTTCAAGGCGAAGGTGCATTACCGCGACTTCCTGCCTGGCGATGTGCTCGAACCCGGAGCCGGAATTACAATGCGAACCGGTCGATTGCAGCATCCGGGTGGATCGACCGGTTACCGGATCGAATATGCCGGCCGAGTCGTGGCGATCGTCACGGACACGGAACACACACCTGGTGAGCTGGACGAGAAGGTTCTCAAGCTGATCGAGGGTGCCGATCTCTTCCTATACGACAGCGCCTACTGTGACGAGGAAATGGCGAAATATCAGGGCTTTGGCCACTCGTCATGGCAACATGCGATCCGGCTCGCGGAGGCGGCCAATGTGAAGGCTATCGGCTTGATGCATCATTCCCCCTTCCATACCGATCAGGATCTTGCACGGATCGCAAGGCTTGCGGCGGAACGATTTTCCGGGGCGCAGGTGGTCAAAGACGGGCAAGTTTTCGGCGTCTGAGACCAGCAGACATTTCTTTGACTTTGGGCGTAGGCTACGACGTGCCCGTCCCTCCAGAAGGTACTTTTAGTGAATCCGAAGCCGCATGGGCGTCCGTTCCTGAGTGAAAAAGCGGCAGTGCGGCTGAGGATCGTGACCGGCCTGATCATGTTCACTTTCGTGACCATGCATTTTCTCAACCACGCTTTGCTGCTGATCTCCGAGGAACTCGCGGAAAAGGCCTTGGTCTATTTCAGAGCAATTTGGCGCAATCCTGCATGTGCAATACTGCTTTACGGGTCGCTTACCCTCCATTTCCTCCTTGCACTTCGAACACTTTACCTCCGCCGATTGATAGGACTGCGGCAAGCCACGATCGTACAGGTCGTTTTCGGTTTGTCTCTGCCGCTTCTGATTGCCCAACACGTGATATGGGCGCGTCTCCCCGTTGTGTTCAACGGAGTTGATCCCGACTATATCGGCGTGGTCAGAGCCATGTGGCAGAATGGCTTGCTTGGCCTGAAAATGGCGGCGGCCGCTATCATGGCTTGGGTGCACGGATGCCTGGGTCTCTACGCGGCGCTCAGCTATCGGGATTGGTTCCGGCGCTACGCCCAGATCCTCTTTGCAGTTGCGATCATTGTCCCGACGCTAGCCTTGGGTGGCGTTCTCGTTACGGGACAAAGGCTTCCACCAGCGAATGCCGTCGGCGTTGAGGAACTGGCGCTTCCTCCAAGTGAGTATCATGGTACCTGGCTTGCGGCTGCGCCAAATGCCGATATCGCAGCCATCGAACGACAGTTCTATCTTGCCTTGGCGGGGGCAGCCGGGTTGGTCCTGCTGCTTCGCGCCGTTCGATATTTCCGGCACCGAGAGTCGCATATCCTGATTACCTATTCGCATGGTGCACTCGTGCATGTTCCCAAAGGAACCAGCGTTCTGGAGGCAAGCCGGATTGGCCATATCGACCATTACTCAGTATGCGGCGGAAAAGGCCGTTGCTCCACATGCCGCGTCAGGGTTCTGGAAAGCCAAGGTCCATTGCCCGCGCCACACGCTCTGGAACTGGCCACGCTGGCGCGGATCAAGGCCTCGCCCGATACCCGGCTGAGCTGCCAGTTGCGGCCGAATTTCGATCTGCATGTGGCGCTGCAACTTGAGCCCCCTGAAGGTGGGGACCAGTTCTCCAGCCTGACCAACCTTGAGGTCGGTCGCGAGAAAGATGTCCTCGTGATGTTTGCAGATCTCCGGAATTTCACCACCATTGCCGAAGGGCGCCTGCCCTACGACATCGTTTTCCTGCTCAATTCCTATTTTTCAATCCTTGTGCCCGCTATTGAGGCCGCCGGCGGGCGAGTCGACAAGTATATAGGGGATGGGGTCATGGCCATCTTCGAAATCGGTGAGAACGGCCTAAGGGATGCGTGCCGCCGGGCTCTGGGTGCTGCAGCCAATATCATCGCAGAGACGCAGAAGCTGAACAGCCAGCTGGTGCAGGAATTTGGCATCGATCTGGAGGTCGCAATCGGCATCCATTACGGTCCCGCAATCCTCGGCATGGTCGGTTATGGCAAGGGTGCCTCGCTCACGGCGATCGGCGACACGGTCAATGTGGCGAGCCGGCTTGAGACAGCCGCCAAGCAATTCAACGTCGCCCTTGCGGTGTCGGAGACTGTAATGCTGTTGGCAGAACTTCCCCGCGAAGGTGTGACGACCCGGCGTTTGCCCTTGAGAGGGCGGCGTCTCGAAATGACCGTGCTTCTCTTCTCCCCGGAACAGGCGCAGCGGTATCTTTGAGAGTGCCGGTGTCCCGTATTTCGGCGGACGGATCATCTGTGAGGCGTTACCGCAGAAGCTCAAGGACGATCTTGGCGCTTATCCAGGCACGCCCGAACGAAGCGGGCTGTATCCGCCGCTCCATCGAGCGAGATCGGCAGATGTTCGGGAACCACAAGTTCCTTGGCTGCAAGGATAGCTTCTGCCATGGCTTTTCCGGTGAGCCCCTCTTCCGATACGACACGTGCGAGACCAAGGGTCTGAAGCTTCTCGGCCCGAACGCCCTGCTCGGTCTCTCCGCCGGCTGCGAACGGCACGAGCAAGGCGCGGCACCGGGCGACGAGCAGGTCGCATACTGTGTTATATCCCGCCTGCGAAATCGAAAGCTTGGCCCCTGGCAGAAGGTTCGGGAAGTCCGGCCGGAAGCGGAAGAGGGAGACGTTTTCTCCCGCGCATGCTTCAAAACGATCATAGTCGGCCTGAGGAAGGTTCGGCCCTGTGATAACGCACCAGGAGGATCCGTCGTCGAGCAGCTTACGGGCCTCAAGCGCTGCACCGATGAGAAGTGAGCCCACGGCGCCGCCGCCTGCCGATATAACGGTGTCGAACCGGTCATGAGAGGGTTCCGGCGCGGGGGGGGCCACGAGACCAGTATAGTGCACCCGATCGGCGATTTCCGGCGTGAGAGCGAAGGTCTCTTCCAGTCGCACGAACTCCGGCGCACCGTGCACTAAGACACCATTGAAGTGCGCCCTGATCAGATCGACAGTCTCGCGGTCACGGCCCGGCTTGCGGTTTTCCTGCAGGATGTCCCTGATGGAGCTGAAGAGCAGCGGACGCGGTTTGGCTGCCTCGATCGCCTCAATGAGGGGTAGAAGTTCGAACCGGACCTGCCGGCGCCCGAATGGAAACGCTTCCAGGATGACCACATCCGGGCGGGCCGCATGAAATGCTTCCAGCAATCTTGCTGTCCGTGCCTGTTCGAACGCGGCATCCACCGGGTAGCCATCGAGATCGGAGAGCGCCGAGAATCCGTTGTTGGAGGCAACTACCGCAGGCAGCTGCACATGCCGGATGCCCTCTCCCGGGAAACCTGCGACAGGTGCACCGCCGGTAGCCAGCGTGACGTCAAAGCCGGCCTCCACAAGGGCGCGGGATATGCGGCTGGCACGGGCGAGGTGACCTATGCCCAGCAGGTGCTGCACGTAGAAAAAGACCTTTCCAGCCGCGCTGCGGTCTGCGTTATGCGATCCAGTCATTCGTCGTTTCTCTGGGCCCAGGATGCTCGGAACAGTCGGCTGAGATCTCGGATGCTGTCATGATAGTCGAAATCGCGCCGGACCCGGTCCTCTGCCGCAGCCCCCAGCCGGTGTCGGAGTGCTGGATCCGTGATCGCCCTATGGAATGAGACCGACAGCGCCTCTGCATTGTCGGGGCCCACAAGCAGCGCATTCTCGTCATCGCGAAACAGTTCTGAAATACCGGATACAGTGGTCGACACCGCCATCAGTCGTTGGCTTGCCGCCTCCACCAGCACATTCGGCAGACCATCTCGGTCACCATCCGCCGTGATGCGGCAGGCCAGTGTGAAGAGATCCGCCTGCCGGTATTGCGTTAGCACGTCGCGCTGATCCATCGAGCCCATCCAAACGATCCTGTCGGCGATGTGAAGTTCTTCTGCGAGTGTCTTTAGGCCGGGCAGTTCCTCGCCGCCCCCGATATGCGTGAAGCGCCAGTTGAGCTCAGACGGCAGCTTGGCGAGCGCTTTGAGGACGGTGTCGTATCCCTTCTTCTTCACCGCCCGTCCTACGCTGAGGATGCGGACAGGATCCGCCGGGTCTTTGCCGTCACGCAGTGATCGCTCACCGTCAAAATGCGGGAAACGCTCCAGATCAAGCCCGTGATAGCTCAGGTTCACGTTCCCGCGTCCACCGGCGAGGCTATTGAGCTTGTCGTAGCCCACCGCCGTGCAGGTGACCGCCCAATCCGCCCGCTCCAGTTTCTCCGCGAGGTCCCAATCTTTCGAGGTCCAGATATCCTTGGCGTGTGCCGAGACCGTCCAGGGAATGCCGCTGATCTGGCTGGCATAGCTCGCTACGGAAGCAGGCGTGTGGATGAAGTGGACGTGAAGCCACTGCGCATCCTGCGGCCACTCGGCCACGAGAACCGCGGCCTGCCCAAAACGACGGACACGGTTACGGGACATGTCCCGCCGGAAGTCCCGCCAGAATTGCTTCAGGGCGGCGCCGAAGCCGGGGAACGTTCGGATTTGCCAGATCGCCTTCAGAACGCGAATTGGCTCCTCGTGCAGATATTCCGGCAGATAGTCGACGCTCGCGCGGATCTCATCATGAACCGGATGGCGCTTCTTGTCGGTCGGCCTGCGCATCGCAACAAGGGCGAGCTCGAACCCTGCTTTCTCAAGTCCGAGAAGTTCCTGGGCGATGAAGGTCTCCGAAAGACGCGGATACCCTTTGAGAAGCACCAGGATTTTTCTGTTCGCGATCATCGATCATCCCTGCGCGGAGAGAAGCGACAGGTTCTTCTTGTCGGTCAGATGCTGGTCCACGATCTTGGAGATCGTCGGCAAACCTTCGAGGTGCAAAGCTGCTGGGCTCGCGGACGGAGGATCGCGCAGCAGCAGTTCCTTGAGCGCATTGGCAAATCGCTGGCTGTCCGCCGCCTCCTGGGGTGGCAGCATGCTGACGAGGCCGAGCTCCGCTGCGCGACGCGCCCGGATCAACTGCTCCAGGCGTGGCTGGGTGCGAGGCACAATCAGGGCCGGCTTGTCGAATGACAAGATCTCGCAATAGGTATTGTAGCCGCCCATCGCAACGACGGCGCGCGCGCCGGCGATCCTGTCTTCCATCCGATTGTCGAACTCGATGATCTCGATGCGCGGATCGTCCGCTGCATGATCCATGAACTGCTGACGCTGCTCGTTGGGCATATAAGGCCCCAGCACGATCATCGCCTTGATCGTCAGCGTCGGATCCGCCTTGTAAGCAGCAATCACGTCTCGAACCAGATCGGAGCCGTCTCCACCGCCACCCGTGGTCACAATAAGGTATTCGCCAGCCTCCGACGAACGTGTGACAGATGCCTTGCGTTGCAGGAAGCCGACAAAATTCATTTTCTCGCGTACACTGTCGGGCACGTCGAGCCCGGTCAGTGGATCATAGAAGTCTGGAGGACCGTAGACCCAGATATCATCATAGAGCATGCCGATCTTGTGCATGGTGTCATTGCGCTTCCACTCGACGTCGAGCAGGTGGGGCGCGTCCATGACTTCTCTCAGACCGAGAACGAGCGTGGTGCCGCGTCCCTTCAGAAAGTGAAGGGTATCTTCCACCTCGCCGCGCAAGCCGAGCGGTTCCTTGTCGATAATGAAAATGTCCGGCTCGAACGTTTCCGCCGTATTGCGAATGATCGATCGGCGCATGGCGATGGTTTCCGCCACGTTGATATGCTGGTCCATAGACGTGTATTCGCCGTTGCGCAGCTTGATGACGCTGGGGATTTTGACGAAATCGACACGCGCGCGGTATTCGAACGCCCCGGCAATCGTTGCGCCGGAGATGATCAGAACCTGCAGGCTGCTATAATCTTCGACCAGAGAATGCGCGATCGTCCGGCATCGACGCAGGTGTCCCAGGCCGAACGTATCGTGGCTGTACATAAGGATGCGAGCTTTACGCGAACGTCCCGTCGTCATCAGATAACCTCACTGCGAAATCGCGGACGTCTTTCGGCGCTGTCGTGCCTCATCCAGGGTGTATTTGGGTCAATTATATGGATCGGCGGCATCTCTCAGGCCATCTCCCAGAAAGTTGAAAGCCAGGATGACAACGATGACCGGGATTACCGGGAAAAGCAGCCACGGGTAAAGGGCAACAACGTTCACAGTTCGTGCTTCCGTCAGCAAAACCCCCCAGCTCGTGATCGGGGGCCTGAGACCGAGACCGAGAAAGCTTAGTGTGGTTTCGCCGAGGATCATGCCCGGAATGGTCAGCGTCGCACTGGCAATCAGGTGCGACATGAAGCCCGGTACCAGGTGGCGTGCAATAATGCGCGGGCTTTTTGCCCCCATCAACTGAGCTGCCAGAACATAGTCTTCTTCCCGCAGAGCGAGCAACTTGGAGCGGACGGCACGGGCAAGGCCGGTCCAATCGAGCAGCCCGAGAATGAAGGTTATTCCCAGATAGACAACAAGCGGAGACCAGTCCGCCGGCATGATCGCCGCCATGGCAAGCCAGAGCGGAATGCTGGGTATCGACTGCAGAACTTCCGTCACGCGTTGGACTGCGAGATCGAACCAGCCTCCCCAATAACCCGCCAATCCGCCGATCACGATGCCGAGAGCAAAACTCGTCATGACCCCTAGCAGACCGATGGTCAGCGAGATCCGGGCGCCATAGAGAATGCGTGAAAGAACGTCCCGTCCAAGCCGGTCTGTTCCGAGCAGGAAGAACTCACCCTTCTCCGCCGGGCAGACAAGATGTACGTTGCCCTCGATCATCCCCCAGAAGCGATAGGCATCGCCGCGGCAGAAAAAGCGCAGCTTCTGCACGTCCGTAACGTCGTCGGTATAAATCCGTCGCAGCGTGTTCATGTCGAGGGTCATGTCGCGTCCATAGACGAAAGGACCAATGAATGCCCCGTCGTGAAAGAAGCGGACCTCTTGAGGAGGCGCATAGATGTTGTCCACGTTTCGGGTGTGGACATTGTAGGGCGCCAGGAACTCCACGATCACGATCATCAGATAGGATGAAAGCAGAAGGATGCCTGAAATCAGAGCAAGTTTGTGTCTGCGGAAGCGCCACCAGGTCAGTCTGAGCTGCGAGGCATGTCCGCTCGCCTGATCGTTGTCCACCTCGACGAGATAGGGATCGAAGGGGGCGCTGGAGACGAAATGCTGCGCGATATTGTCCGATGCCGTCCGCTCGCTCATTTGGTTCGTCCCCCCTGAAGGCGAATGCGCGGATCGAGGATCGCCAGGGCGATGTCGGATACCAGGACGCCGATGACGGTCAGGATGGCGAGGAACATCAGGAAAGAGCCGGCAAGATACATGTCCTGATTCTGCAGGGCGCGAATGAGCATCGGCCCTGTTGTCTCCAGCGACAATACGACCGCGGTAATTTCGGCACCCGAAATAATCGAAGGCAGGATAGAGCCGATGTCGGAGATGAAGAAGTTCAGCGACATGCGGAACGGATATTTCATCAGCGTACGAAACGGATGGAGGCCTTTGGCCCGGGCCGTCATGACATATTGCTTGTGCAGTTCATCCATCAGGTTCGCTCGAACCCGGCGAACCATGCCGGCGGTTCCGGCCGTGCTGATGATGAGCACCGGGATCCAGAGATGCTCAAGGATCGACTTGAACTTCGCAAGGCTCATCGGTTCGTTGATGTAGCTCGGATCCATCAGATGGCCGATGGAAGTCCCGAACCAGATATTGGCGAAATACATCATCACCAGAGCGAGGATAAAATTGGGCACCGCGATGCCCAACAAGCCAAGAAGGGTGAAGCCGTAGTCGCCCCAACTGTATTTATGTGTCGCGGAATAGATCCCGATGGGAAAAGCGATCAGCCAGGTCAGGGTGATGGTGACGGTCGAGACGAGAACTGTCAGCCACACGCGATCGCCGACCACATCGGCGACGGGCATGCGATATTCGAAAGAATACCCGAAGTCGCCCATCGCAAATTTGGTCACCCAGTCGATGTATCGGAGCGGCGCTGGTTTGTCGAAGCCGTAGCGCGCCTTGAGATCTTCGATCTCCTCCATGTCGGCTTTTTCGCCGATGGCGCGCATCTCTTCGATGTGGCTTTCGAAAAAGTCCCCGGGTGGCAATTCGATGATCGTAAAGACAAGGATCGAGATCATGATCAGGGTAGGCACCATCATGGCGATGCGCCAAAGGATGTAGCGCAACATCAGGTGTCTCCTTCGAACCAGAAGGTATCCGGCATGTAGACGCCCAGATAGGAGGTGGGGTCGAAGCCGAAAAGAGCTTGTTCTGGCACATTCCGCAATCGGCGGTTCTTCGCCACCGGCTGCAGAACGGAATTCACAATTCCAATCGTGAAGACCTGCTGCGTGAAGAGCTCAAGCATTTGGTGCCAGATCGCAGTTCGGCCTTCCAGTGTGTCGGCCAAACGCCAGCGGTGGAAGAGATCAAGCAACATCCGTGCCTCATCGGTTTCCGGCGGGCGTCCGTCACCCCCGCCGGAAAGCTCGTGCAAGCCCCAGAGCGGCCATTGGATCTGGTCATTCGAGGTGGGCGCCAATTCGCGCGGCGACATGTCGGCCGTCGGCACACCATTATCCAGTCCCCACCACAGCGCCATGATCGTCTCGCCGTTGACGATCCGCTGGCGGAACAGTTCGCGATGCGCGACATGGGTGAAGATGCGAAAGCCGATGCGCCAGAAGTAGTCCGTGACGAGCTCGAGCACGTCCGTCTCATAACTCGTTTCGGCCGTAGTTTCGATGATCAGGTTGCACAGACGACCGTCGGGCAGGAGGCGCTGCCCCCGTGGGCTTTCCCGCTTCAAACCAACCTCGTCCAGCAGGGCGTTGGCCTGGTCCGGGTCAAATGCCGCCCACGCATCCCGGTAACGTGTCTTGAATAAGGGACTATCGGGAAGCACGGTATTGGCGCTTGGTTGGCCGAGACCAAAGAAGACGGCTTTGTTGATCTCGTCGCGGTTGATCGCGAGCGACAAGGCTCGGCGAACCCGCACGTCGCGGAAAACGTTGCGCCAGACTAGGTCGGTGCAATTGAGATTGGGGATGAGGGCGGTCCGCGAGCCTTGTGTGCGCTTCCACAGGTCAACCTTGATGACCCCGCGCTCCTCCGCACCCTTGAGAAAGGTGTAATCGGAGAAATCGATATTGTTCAGCTGCAGATCGCTTTCCCCTGCGGCGGTCTTGGCCGAGATCAGGTCGCCGGACCCGACACTCAGGGTGACCGTGTCGGCATACGGTAACTGCTGACCATTCTGATCGACGCGGTGGAAATACGGATTTCGTTCAAAGACGAAGTAGCCGGAAGGGGGCGGAGTGGTATTGCGCCAGGGATCAAGCGTCGGCAGATCCGGATTTTCGGGTCGTGCCGAACGCGACATCTTCTGATGCAGCGCGACCCAGTCTTCCACACCCTGTTGCGCGACCAGCTCGGCAAGCTTCTCGGGCGTCTGGTAGCTGGGATGAAACTGCTTCAGATAGGCAGAGGGCTGCATCAGCCGAGTCGCCACGGGCGACGCCAGTTCCGCGAGGAAGTCGGGGTTTGGATCGTCCCAGCTGTAGCGCACTGTGACCGGGTCGAGCACTTCGAATACCGGTTCCTTGTCCGCGACACGCAGCACGTTCGGCATGCCACCTTTGTGGAGTTCCTTGTTGTGGAACATATCGTCCCAGACATAACGGAAATCCTCGGCCGTGAAGGGGCTGCCATCCGACCAACGATGGCCGGGGCGAAGATGCAGCGTGAAGATCCGGTCGCGCTCCACCTCGAAATCTCTAAGGATATCGGGCTGGAAGTTGAAATCCCGGTCGAAGCCAATCAGGCGACAATAGCTGTAGATCGGCATGTAACGGATGTCCCGCTGGTTGCCGACCAGAATGCGGATCTTGCCGCCCGTGCGTCCGGGCGCAAGGTCTGGCCCTTCCAGAGAGATGACGCGCGGGACCTGCGGCAGGCGCTCGCGCATCGGCGGCAGCTTACCCGCACGCACGGCATCGCGCAGTGCTTCGGGTTCATCATTGATCGCGGCTGCGAAAGCGGGGCGGGCGAGCGTCGAGGCCGCCATCAGAGCGAGGATCGAGCGACGGGTGATCATGCCTTGAGCTCCCGTGCATCGGCGGTGCTGCGGGCAAGGACAAAATGTTCGCCCCCAAGGTCTATGTGCGTGAGCACGTTCGGGTCGCCTTCGTCCAGGAACTGTCTGCCCCAGGCTCCCTTTGCTGAAATGGATGTCTCGCCTGCGCGCTCGAAGTCGATTGGCCTATCGAGATCCGGAGAGGGCACGGCTGCAATCAGCTTGCGTGTATAGGGATGGATGGGATTGCGCATGATGATGTCGCAAGGGGCAATCTCGACGATCCGGCCGGCATACATCACCGCCACGCGATCGGCCATGTAGTTCACAACTGCCAGATTGTGCGAGATGAAGATGTAGGTAAGCCCCAGTTCAGCGCGAAGATCCTTCAGGAGATTGAGAACCTGCGCCTGCACGGACACATCGAGAGCGGAAACCGGTTCGTCACAAATCAGCAGGTCGGGGCCAAGCGCAAGTGCCCGCGCAATTCCGATACGCTGCCTTTGCCCACCTGAGAAACTGTGCGGATACCGCCCGAGCGCCGACGTCGGCAGCCCGACAGATTCCACGAGTCGTTTTGACAGGGCGACTCGTTCACGGGAATCGCCATAGCCATGAATCTCCAGAGGTTCCCCGATAATGCTTCGCACCGTCATTCGCGGAGACAGCGACGAGACGGGATCCTGAAAGACCATCTGAATAGCCGACCGCAGATCCTGCAGGGCTTTGCCATCGGCTTTGAGAATGTCGACAGGACCGTCGGCGCTTTCAAAGATCGCCTGCCCATGGTCCGGGGTCACGCCCCGCATAAGAATTTTGCTGAGCGTGGTCTTGCCACACCCGCTTTCGCCGACCAGGCCCAGCGTTTCGCCACGCCGAACATCGAACGATACGTCATGCACCGCCCGTGTCGGCTTGGGCAACTTGCTGAAGAAACCGTTCGAGCCCTTGGGCTGGTAAGTCTTTGTGACGTTGCGCACGGAGAGTAGGATGTCGGACTTGCCTGCGGCGGGACGGGTGCGGGCTCCTAAAAGCCCGCCCGCGTTGACCTTGATCTCCCGCAAGGGCTTTAGTCGCTCGTCACGCGCCATGTCGAAATCGGGCACGGCCGCCATCAGCCCGCGCGTATAAGCATGCTGCGGATTGCGAAAGATCTGCTCGACGCTGCCCGATTCCATCACCTGGCCCCGATACATCACCACGACCTCGTCAGCCATGGACGCAACCACGCCAAGATCATGGGTAATGAGCAGGATCGCCATGCCGAGTTTCGATTGCAGATCCTTGAGCAGCTTGAGGATCTGCGCCTGTATCGTCACGTCCAGTGCCGTGGTTGGTTCGTCGGCGATCAGAAGAGCCGGTCGGCCGATCAGCGCCATGGCGATCATGGCGCGCTGGCGCATCCCCCCTGAGAGCTCGAAAGGATACATGTCGAAGATCCGCGTGGGGTCCTGAAAGCCCACCATCGCCAACATCTCTTCAGAGCGCTCGCGGCGCTCACGAGAGGAGAGCATAGAGTGGATCCGGAGCACTTCTTCGATCTGGTTGCCGATGGTGTGCAGCGGCGAAAACGAGGTCATCGGTTCCTGGAAGATCATGCCGATTCGATCACCGCGAATCTGTCTTATGCGGCGACCGTCGCGCGGCAGGCTGATAAGGTCGACCGGACCGTCGCCGGCGGGGTCGTTGAATACAGCCTTTCCAGAGATCCGTGCATAATCGGATTCGATGCCCAGGATCGCCCGGCCCAGCGCCGATTTGCCCGATCCCGATTCTCCCACGAGTGCGGTAACGCGCCCAGGCGCCACCCGCATGGAAAGCGAGCGTACGGCCTCGACGCTGCCGTTAATCAGTGGAAAGGAAACACTGAGCGTCTCCACGGAAAGCAAGTCAGTGCCGACGACCATGAACCAATTACGCCCCCGGGGATGCCAAAACCGTCCAAGTTTACGATCTTCTTCTCGGCTCGTTCTTGGACAAATCTACCGTATCGACCTCACCGCAGACTGTCCATCGCGAAGATGTGGCCATCAGCAGGCTTTGTAAGACTTGCGAGTGCATTGCTTTTTCCGATAGAAATCGGGCACTTGCCAAAGCGGGAGACAGGATTTGACCGGCACAGACAATCCGCGCGCCCGCGCCCGCGAAATCATCGCGCAGTCCATCGAACAAGCACGAGCCGGTGATCCCGATGGCGCCCGACATGCGCTGGATGCCCTGGCTGCTGACACTGAACTGGTATCTCAAGCGGAACTGGGTCCTCCGACCGTATTGGGACTGCCCCGCAAGTTACACTCTGCCTACCTGAAACTTGCCAAGATTTCAGGCGACCGGCTGCGGGTAACCGGGCTTCAATTTACCCTGGTGCCTGATCCCGCCACGATGGAAGCTGTCGGCACGTATACCGGCGAGCAACGCCGCCTCATTGCTCGTCTTGCTGCAGCGCCGGTGCCGCGCATACTGCACCAGGTGTGGATTGGCGATCTCCCACAGCCGCCGGCAGTCGCCGCATGGCGTGCCCATTGCGCAGCGCATGGCATGGAATATCGTCTCTGGGACACGATGGCGCTTCAACGGCAGGGCTTTGATACCCATCCAAGCTACGCAGACATGCTGGCGCGTCAAGACTATCCCGGAGCAGCCGATGTCGCGCGTTATCTGGTTCTTGAGCGCTTCGGCGGGATTTACATGGATGCTGACTGGTATCCGGCTCGGGACGATGCGGGTTTTGAAGACTTCGTTGCATTGGTAGGTTTCACGGCGCTGGCTTCGGAGATACCGCGGCTGACCAGTGCGGGCGGTCTGCTTCTTGCCAATGCCTTCATAGCGACGCCTGCGGCGCACCCAGTGATCCAGCGCATCATCGAGGCCATGCCGGGGATTATGGAGGCTTTGCCGGGGGCGCCGGCCTGGTGGTCGACCGGACCCCTCATCTTCACCTATGCCAGCCGCGGCGCAGGAGTGACACTCGCCACTGCAGACATGATGGCCGCCGTGCTGCCGCGGCGCGCACCCTTCTCCGACGTTCAGATGGCGCGCCAGACTGCGATGACGAACGATCGCGGTTTCATCATCGACTGGAAGTCCTGGTAGAACTGCGAACGTCGGGCGAGACCCATTCGCAGGCGGGATGCGTCGCAGTAATTGCCAGCAAGGTTTTCAGGAACGTCCATGCCGCCGCGTCGTGCACCAGATGGTGCGTGAGTATGCCGATCATCGGAGGCGCATCCTCACGTCCGATCCAACTCGCCAGTTCGGCAAAAAGCGCATCTGCCGGTCGCCCGCCGCCGGTGCCATGCCAGTCCATGATGTCGACATGAGTGTTGACGAGCGGGATCGGCGACGTGGGTTGCTCCTTCCCGAAAACCGACAACAGCTTGAGCCCCAATGATGGTAATCCCGGCAATAGAGCAGGTGCGATGCGGTTCCACGGCGGCACCAGCATGGGAATGAAACGCGCAGAATAAAGGGCAGCGAGTTTGTCGAATCCTTCCTTCAATTCTGCGAGAACAACGGGCGCCGTTCTGTGCAGGCCGAGTTCCTGCTTCTTTTCGGCAGCGGAAGCGTAATTATGATGCGACCAGCCATGCAGCGCCACGCTCGAATGAGGTGCTTTGTCCAGGCGCCGGATCAGCGGTGTCCCGGTGTCTTTCGGAATGACGGCCAAGGTCACCGGGACCATGTGCTCATGCGTCAATTCCAACAGCCGGTCGAGTGCCTCGGTTGGCTCGACAGCATCGTCGTCGCGCAGCCAGAGCCGGACTTTGCGACCCTGCGCCGCGACTGTGTCGATTGCATTTCTGAGGAGAGCGTCGCTCACAGTGGATACTCCAAAGCCGCCAGGAGAAGAGGAGCGATCTGAGCCGAGGCGATCGGCTCCGAGTGCTCCGTCAGAACGAAGTCCCGCGCCATCTGGCCGAGGGAGCGCCTCAGGTCAGAATCTTGCAACAGCCTGTCGATCGCTCCTGCCAAGGCGTCAGTGTCGCCGGGGGGCGTCAAGATTCCGGTCCGCCCGTCGGCGACGACTTCCGGCACGCCCGCAGTTTCAAACGCGATCACCGGCAGACCGGCAGCCTGGGCCTCCAGATACGCCAGACCATAGGCCTCCCCATGACCCGGCCAGACGAAGACACCGGCGCGGGCCAATTGCTCCATGACCCCCTCGCGCGGCAGCTCGCCAATCAATTCGATCCGCTCCGGAGGCAGCAAGGCAAACAACCGCTTCACCTCATCGCGCTCGGGGCCGTCGCCGATCACGACTAGCCGCCACGCATCCGAGCGAACTCTCTGCAGGGCCTCTGCAAGTGCTGCATAACTTTGCATCTTGTCGCCGGCGCGCATCATTGCCACCGTAACCAGCCGTCCAGCCTCGGGCGCTGCCTTGATATTGGCAAAGGGCTCGGCATCGATGAACGGGGCGATCCGGGCAAGCCTGGCTTGCGGTGCCGCTGCCGCAAGACCGGCTTCGTCGCGCGCGGTCAGACAGATATTCAACGCTGCGCGTTCCACCAGCGATTTCAGTGCCTCTTGATGCCGACCCCAACATCCGATGTTTCGGCGGGCGGAATAAGAAGCCTCTGCCGTCACATAGGGAAGCGAAAACCGTCGGGCGAGGACCGGGCCAATCAGGTCAGGCGCCTTGTAGTAAGGGTGGTAGCAGAACCACAGATCGGGCGGGCCGTCAGCCTCCCAGGCAAGCGTCAGCCGATCGATATCCGCTTTGGCCGCAGCCTCTAGGTCAGGCAACACAGTCTCGGGGGTCGCATGAAAGCTGCGCAGTTGGGAGGCGATCTCGACGGAATGCCCGGCTTCGCCCAGAATACGGACGAACTGACGCGCCATCAGCCGGTCGCCGGACGGCACGGGATGATCGGGCGATTTCAGCGGTGCATAGAACGCGATCTTCATGCTCGCTTTAGACCCTGCCGCCTTTTGCGAGACAAGAGGGAGGCTCTCACAATTACGCGGGGTGGCTCGGCCGCTCGGGGCCGGCCCTTGACATACAGGTTCTGCGCACGCAACTGACAGGGTCAATTGCATCTCTCGGAGCCTGTGCATCATGCCATCCTCTTCCGCAGCGATCGGCCTTGGTGCCGCCATTCAAGCCCGTACGGCAAAAGCTGGAGTGATCGGCCTCGGCTACGTCGGCCTGCCCTTGGCCATGAGCATCGCCCGCGCCGGCTTCACGGTCGTCGGCTTCGACATCGATCCGTCGAAGATCACGGCCGTTGAGGCTGGCGAAAGCTATATTGAGGCGGTACCAAGCGAAGTTCTGCAGGCCGAAACCTCCGCCGGCCGGTTCACGGCGACCTGTGACTTTTCGAGACTTGCCGAATGCGATGTCATCGCCATCTGCGTCCCAACGCCGCTTACGCGCCATCGGGATCCGGATCTGTCCTTTGTCGAGCGAACCTGTAGCAAGATCGCCGAGACACTGCGGCCCGGACAATTGGTCGTCTTGGAATCGACCACCTGGCCAGGAACCACCAACGAGGTGATGAAGCCAATCCTGGAAGCCAAGGGTCTGAGGTCTGGAACTGATTTCTTCCTTGGTTTCTCTCCTGAAAGAGAGGATCCGGGCAACCGCGACTTCTCGACATCGACCATTCCGAAGGTCGTCGCCGGCGACGGGCCGGACGCCAGTGCCCTGATGGAGGCCTTTTATAGCGCCGTCGTGAAAACCGTCGTGCCGGTTTCAACGACGGCGACCGCCGAGGCGGTGAAGCTCACGGAGAACATCTTCCGGGCGGTCAACATCGCGCTCGTCAACGAGTTGAAGCTCGTCTACGACGCGATGGGCATTGATGTCTGGGAAGTGATTGATGCGGCCAAAACCAAGCCGTTTGGCTATATGCCCTTTTATCCCGGCCCCGGCCTTGGCGGTCATTGCATTCCCATCGATCCGTTTTACTTGACCTGGAAGTCTCGCGAGTTCGATCGTCCGACGCGCTTTATCGAGCTTGCCGGCGAAATCAACACCGCCATGCCCCATTACGTGGTCGACAAGGTCGCCGAAGCTCTCGATCGCCATGCCGGCAAGGCCTTGAGCCGCTCGCGTGTTCTGGTCATGGGGCTGGCCTACAAGAAAAACGTGCCCGACATCCGTGAAAGCCCCTCCCTGCGCTTGATGGAGCTTCTCGTTGAGCGTGGCGCCGACGTCGCCTATCACGACCCCTATGTTTCGGAAGTGCCGCGAACGCGCGAATATGCCGATCTCATGGGGCGTCGCAGCGTGGCCTTGGATGAGGAGACCGTTGCCGGCTTCGATATTGTCCTCATCTCTACCGATCATGACGACGTCGATTACGCGGCAATCGCCGCCTGGGCACCGCTGATCGTTGATACGCGTAACGTATTTGCTCGGCACAACATCGCCGCCGGCAACATCTTCAAGGCCTGACCCATGAGCCGTCTCGACAGTTTCATCAATCGCATGACCGCCCAGCGCGATATGCTGAACCTCATTCGCGACCGCGTTGATCTGCCGGACGGACCCATCTTGGAGATCGGGCTCGGCAATGGTCGGACCTTCAGCCACCTGCGCGAGAATTTTCCCGACCGTCGAATCGTGGTCTTCGATCGCCAGCTTCTCGCGCACAAGAGCTCCATCCCCTCGTCGGAAGATCTCGTGCTGGGCGAGATCGCGGAGACGGGGAAGGCCTATATCGGTATCGGCGCAGCTTTCGTTCATGCGGATATCGGCACCGGCGATCCGGAAAAGGATGCCGTGACACTCACATGGCTCCCCACGATGGTGGAGGGCATGCTCGCCACAGGAGCCTATGCGCTGAGCGGACTGCCGCTCGAGAGGCAGGGCCTCGAGCGTCTTCCGGTCGCCGAGCACATCGATCCCGAGCGCTACTACTTCTACCGAAGGGCGTGACAATGCGGGAGGACGCCAGACCGCAATATGCGCTCGCCGTCATTTCCGACGCCCATTTCCACGAAATCGAAGGGGACTACGGGATCGCCGGCATAAAGGCCGGCAATCGCCGACTGACACTGCAAACCTGGGCGCACAGCCGGGAATCGACGCGTGTCTACAATGAAAGTGCGCCTGCCCTGATGGCGGCGCTGGATGAGGTGGCGGCGCGAGGGATCCGCCATGTCGTTCTGCTGGGGGACTATACCGATGACGGCCAGCGAGAGACCACGCATCGTCTCGCGCAGCGGCTCAGCGATTACGAAACCCGCTTCGGCACACGCTTCTACGCGCTGCCCGGCAATCACGACCTTTTCGGACCATCCGGCCGGCACCAGTCGCGCTACTTTCTCCGGCCCGACGGATCCTCTATTCGCGTCACCAGTGACGATCGCGATTCGGCTCCCGATAGCGTCGTCTCGGCGGCTATGTTCTGCGAGGGATATCCGGACGGACTGGCGCCGATGGCGCGGCATGGCTATTTCCGGCGGCCCGATGACCTCTTCTGGGAAACGCCGTTCGGAACAGATGATCGACCTGAGCGGCGAACCTATGAGGTTGTCTCGGAGGACGGGCTAAACCGCTACCGCCTCATGGATGCCTCCTATCTGGTGGAGCCTGAACCCGGCCTCTGGCTCCTGATGCTGGACGCAAACGTCTTCGAGCCGCGCAATGGCACCTTCCGTCCAGGCTCCAAACGCGCCTTCATCGACAGCACTGCTGCCGGCTGGAACGCAGTCTTGCGGTTGAAGCCCTTTCTGCTGGCTTGGATCAGCGATGTCACCGCGCGCGCAAAGGCGAGTGGTAAGACGCTCTTGGCATTCTCCCATTACCCTGCCATCGATCCCCTTGAAGATCAGGAAGGCTTCGAACAGGCCCTGTTTCCGTCCAGTCCTGTTAATGTGCGCCGACCGCGCACCGATGTGGCCGAGGCGCTAATGGCTGCGGGCCTTTCACTGCATTTCAGCGGCCACTGGCACGTCGACGGCATCAGCGAGCACCGGATTGGCGAGCACAGGTTGACCAACATAGCGTTGCCGTCCCCTGTTGCCTTTCCCCCGGCGTTCAAGTTGATCACGGCCGAAGCAGGGCGCGCGACGGTCGCGCCCGTCGAACTTTCTCAACTGCCGCTCGATCAGGAGATCATGGAATTATATCGCCTTGAGGTGCGGGCGAATGGCCTGTCATACGACGAGGCGCTCTCGGCCTCCGATTATGGATCTTTTCTGCACCACCATGTGCGGTCTCTGGTGGTGCATCGCTATTTGCCCCGAGAGTGGCCCAAGGATGTAGTGGAGACCATTTCGTCCATGTCACTTGCCGATCTCTGCAGCGACCCACGCACCGCGAGGCCGATGGAGGCGAAGGCAATTCCGGATGCGTGGCGGCATATTCCAGTCATCGACCTTATTGCCGACTGGTACTGCCTGCGTCAGGCAGGCACTTTAGGAAAACGGCTCATCGGTCCACAGGCACTGGATCGGATGAGAGCGATCGCCACTGTCTTCGTGGATGCGCAACACGGCGCCGAAAGAGGAGCGACCGCTGCGTATCTGAACGTTTTTTTCCGGTCGATGCTCTTCTATGTCAAACGGGCCGAGCGGTTGAGTGAAACAAATTTCTTCGAGTTCTAAATCGCGGACACCAAGCTCCCGAGCGTCTTTACAGAAACCGGTCCGGCTACCGCTTGAATGCAAAGAGCCGGCGCATGACAGCGCCGGCTCTAATTTTGGCCACCCTGCGGCGGTGTGGCACGCCCACCTAGTGGTGTGCGGTCTCTGCCGCCGGCTGTAAGTTCGATACTGGCTCATGCTGCACCAGCGGGCGGTTGCCCGCCAGCCTTCTCAGCAGCACGTAGAAGACCGGGGTCATGAAAATCCCGAAGAAGGTCACGCCGATCATGCCGGAGAACACGGCCAGGCCCATGGCGGCACGCATTTCCGATCCGGCCCCGGTCGAAAGCACCAGCGGGACAACCCCCATGATGAAGGCCATTGAGGTCATCAGAATCGGCCGCAGGCGCAGTCGGCTTGCTTCTATGGCCGCCTGAACCGGCTTTCGCCCCTCGAACTCCAACTCTCGCGCAAATTCGACGATCAAGATGGCATTTTTTGCCGAAAGTCCGACAAGGACAACAAGGCCTATCTGCGTGAAGATGTTGTTGTCCCCGCCCGTCCACCAGACCCCGGCGAGCGCCGCCAACACGCCCATCGGCACGATCATGATGATGGCGATCGGCAGTGTCAGGCTCTCATACTGGGCAGCGAGTACGAGATAGACGAGCAGCAGCGCGAGCGGGAAGACGACGATGCTCGAATTGCCGGCCAGAATCTGCTGATAGGTCAGATCGGTCCACTCGTAGGAAATTCCAGTCGGCAGTGTTTCGGACGCGATCCGATCGATCGCTGCCTGCGCCTGGCCCGATGAGAACCCGGGAGCGGGGCCGCCATTGATATCAGCCGCCAGGAAGCCGTTATAGCGCGTCGTCCGCTCCGGCCCCGTCGTTCCGTCCACCTTCAGCAGGGCGGAGAGCGGGATCATCTCGCCGGTCCGCGAGCGGACCTGCAATTGGCCGATATCCTCAGGCTTGGCGCGGAAGGCGGAATCCGCCTGCACCCGCACGCTGTAGGTCCGCCCGAACGAGTTGAAGTCGTTGACATAGAGCGAGCCCAGATAGATCTGCAACGTTTCGAAGACATCGGTGACGCTGACGCCCAGTTGCTGTGCGCGTGATCTGTCGAGATCGGCATAGAGTTGCGGAACGTTGACCTGGAAGCTCGAAAACAGGCCAGCCAGTTCAGGTGTCTGATATGCCTTGCCGAGGAACGCCTTGGTCGCCTCGTCGAGTGCGGCATAGCCGAGGCCGGCACGGTCCTCAAGCTGAAGCTTGAAACCGCCTGTGGATCCCAGACCGTTGACCGGCGGCGGCGGGAACATGGCGATGAACGCATCCTGGATGCCGGCAAACTTCTGGTTCAACTGCATGGCAATCGCACCGCCGGAAAGGTCCGGCGTCGTCCGCTCCTCGAAATCGTCGAGCACGGCAAAGACGATGCCGGAGTTGGAGCCGATGGTGAAGCCGTTGATGGACAACCCGGGAAAGGCGATGGCATGGGCAACACCGGGTTGCTCCATGGCGATCGCGCTCATCCGCTTGATGACGGATTCCGTGCGGTCGAGTGTGGCGCCATCCGGCAATTGGGCAAAGCCGATCAGATACTGCTTGTCCTGTGCCGGCACGAAGCCGCCGGGCACCGTATTGAAGACCGCATAGGTCGCGCCGACGAGCAGCAGGTACACGCCCATGACCAGTGATTTGCGCGACACGAGCCCACCGACGCTTCGCCCATAGCCGCGCGATGCGGCACCGAAGAAGCGGTTGAAGCCACGAAAGAACCAGCCCAACAGGCCGTCCATGAGACGCGTCAGCCAATCCTTCGGGGTGTCATGACCTTTCAGCAGCAGCGCTGCGAGTGCCGGTGAAAGTGTCAGTGAATTGATCGCCGAGATGACGGTCGAGATCGCAATCGTCAGGGCGAACTGCCGGTAGAACTGGCCGGACAATCCGCTGATGAAGGCGAGCGGCACGAAGACCGCGACAAGCACCAGAGCGATGGCGATGATCGGTCCGGAAACCTCCCGCATCGCCTGATAGGTCGCATCCCGCGGGCTCAGCCCCTTTTCGATGTTCCGTTCGACGTTCTCGACAACGACGATCGCATCATCGACGACAATACCGATTGCGAGAACGAGGCCGAACAGTGTGAGTGCGTTGATGGAAAAGCCGAAGGCGTACATGACCCCGAAGGTGCCGATAATCGAAACCGGCACGGCAAGCAGCGGAATGATCGATGCGCGCCAGGTCTGCAGGAAGATGATCACCACGAGGACGACCAGCGCGATTGCTTCAAGCAAGGTATCAACCACCTTGTCGATCGAGGCGCGCACGAACTTCGTCGTGTCGTAGACGATTTCGTATTTCACGCCTTCCGGCATGGCCAATTGCAACTGATCCATGGTGGCATGGACATTGTCGGCGATTTCGATCGCGTTTGAGCCAGGCGCCTGAAGCACGGCAATCGCGACCGCCGGCTGGCCGTCGAGCAACGAACGAAGCGTATAATCTGCCGCGCCCATCTCGATGCGTGCGACATCCCGAAGACGAGTGATTTCGCCCTGGTCGCCGGTTTTCACGATGATGTTGCCAAATTCCTCAGGCGTGCGAAGCCGGCCTTGAGCATTGACGTTCAACTGTAGGCTGACGTCGCCAGGCGTCGGCGAAGCCCCGATGATGCCGGCGGCGGCCTGCACGTTCTGTTCCCGGATAGCATTAGTGATGTCGCTCGCTGCAAGCGCATGTTGGGCTGCCTTTTGCGGATCGATCCACACCCGCATGGCATAGTCGCCCGCGCCGAAGACCTGAACCTGCCCCACGCCTTCGATCCGGGTCAGCCGATCCTTGATATTGAGCGTCGCGTAATTGCGCAGATAGGTCACATCATAGCGATCGGTGGTCGAGACCAGATTCACCACCATGATGAAGTCCGGTGAACTCTTGACCGTCGTGACCCCAATGGCACGCACTTCCGCTGGCAGGCGTGGCTCTGCCTGCGAGACGCGGTTCTGCACCAACTGCTGCGCCTTGTCCGGGTCTGTCCCCAGCTTGAAGGTTACAGTCAGCGTCAGCACACCGTCTGATGTCGCCTGGCTGTTCATGTAGAGCATGTCTTCGATGCCGTTGATCTGCTCCTCAAGGGGCGTCGCAACGGTCTCCGATATGACCACTGGATTGGCCCCGGGATAGACGGCGCGCACGACGATCGATGGCGGCACCACCTCGGGATATTCGGAAATCGGCAGTGCACGCATGCCGATGAGGCCAGCAACGACGATCAGGATCGACAGCACGGCGGCGAACACCGGACGGTCGACGAAAAAGCGGGAAATATTCATGTCAGCATCCTCTCCGGGATGAAAAACAGGACGAGTGGCTCCTGCGGCGGGCGCAGGCCACCGGGACAGTCGTGAAGGTGAAGGGAATGACGCGGTGCGCCGAAACGCACCGCGCAGGGATGGCTTACTTTGCAGCTGCCACAGTGTCCGCAGGCTTGGGATCGACCAAGGCGCCGGGCGCGATGCGTTGCAGCCCGCTGACGACGACGCGTTCGCCGGCGGCGAGACCGCTTTCGATAATCCGCGATCCGTCAGAGATGCTGCCGACGACAACCGGGCGATAGGCAACCTTGTTGTCGTCTCCGACCACAAAGACGAATTTCTTGTCCTGATCGGTCCCGATGGCGCGTTCGCTCACCAGAATCTTGTTCGCCGCATGCGGTTGACCCAACCGAACCCGAACAAACTGGCCCGGCATGAGGCGCCCGCCCGGATTATCGAATACAGCGCGCACGCCGACGGTGCCGCTGGAAAGTTCGACTTCATTCGAGATCAGCTGTAGCTTTCCTTTGATCGGCGTGCCCTGATCGGCAAGCGTGCCCATCTCGACCGGGATTTCCTCGATCGGCGGCAGGGCATCACCGGAGGTCGGCAATTGCGCCAAAGCCTTGGCTACGGTTTCTTCGCTGACATTGAATGCGGCATAGATGGGATCGACCGAGACCAGTGTCGTCAGCGCCGGCGATGCCGAGCCGGCGGCGACGAGATTGCCCACGGTCATCTCGACCTTGCCAACGCGTCCCGAAACGGGCGCTCTTACATTGGTATAGTCCAGTTCCAGCTCAGCCGCATGCAAGGCGGCTTCCGCCGTTGTGACGGCAGCCTGCGCTTCAGCCAGAGCATTGCCGCGCTGATCGAATTCGCTTTTGGATATGCTGTTGCCAGACGAAAGCTTTTGCCCACGCTCGAATTCCGTCTTTGCGAGCTGCAGGCGCGCCTCTGCCGACGCCAGTTGCCCCTCGGCCTGAGTGACGGCAGTCTTGAAGGGCTCCGGATCGATGGTGAACAGCAGGTCGCCAGCCTTGACCAGTGCACCCTCGCGGAAATGCACACCCTCTATGGCGCCGGAAACTCGTGAGCGAACCTGAACGCGTTCGATCGCTTCAAGCCTGCCGGAAAACTCTTCCCAGGAGCGGATTTCACGGTTTTCCAGGACGGAGACTGTCACCGGAATTGCCGGAGGAGGAGCCGCAGCAGTGTCCGTTTCAGCCGCCGCGATCGTACCGGGCAGTTGATAAACGAGCGCTGCGACGGAAATGGACGCAGCAAGACCTAGGCCAGTGCCCATCAGGGCCCAGCGTTTCCATGTCGATGTCATGGCTGTTCTCCTTGTAGCCCGCTCGGCGGGCTGACGATGTCTTCAAAAAATCATTGAACGCGTATGTCTCGGATGAACTCCGAAAAGTATCGGCAGACGCTGTCTCCGTAGGCGGGCGCTTGGGTCACCGCGCCTCCGTAGACAGATGGCCAGCCCGTCCCCGGATCCAGGACGTGTCTTCTGACCATCACACCCGACCGCTCTAGTCCATCGGCATAGGCCTGTGCCTCGTCGACGAGAGGATCGTCCTTCGACGAAATGATCAGCGCCGGTGCCATTCCAGACAGCCGCGAGCACAGTCGAGGGGCGGCATAAGGATGACACACGCCGCCGCTCAGGTAGTGGTTCCACCCCTCCGACCAGCGTTGACGCATGCCAACCGCATCCGCCATCTGGAAGGAGGCCGTCCCCATGAAGGGATCGAGCAAAGGCGAGAAGAGAACCTGTCCGTCTAGCGCCTCGGCAAAATTGTCACGCGCCTTCAGTGCCACGCCTGCCGCAACGTTCCCGCCCGACTCCTCGCCCCCGATGAGCAGCTGCGATTTCCGGTCTCCCAGCCCTGCGCGCTTCTTGGCAAGATAGGAAAAGATCGAAAATCCGACCTCCAGGGGCTGCGGAAAGACCCCGCCCAAGGGCCCATTGTAGTCCGGGACCACAACAATGGCCCCCGTCTCTGCAATGCACTTCGCCAGCTGGCAGTCTCGTGGGCCCGATTGGAGGAAGGCGCCACCATGGAAATAGAGCATGACGGGCGGCCCTTTGGCGTAGTCTTCACCCTGATAGATACGTGCCGAAACGGGGCCAATGGCCACCTTGTCCAGCGTCATATCTTTGATTTCGACCGCCATCTCACCACCTGAAGCCCTCGGAACAACCGAAGGCGAAGTATAGGTATCATTGATCGACATATCCTGAAAAGTGTGACAAAATGAGCTTCACTGTCCAGAAATTCGGATAATAGCCTTAAACAGGATAAATCGCTATGGACCAGCTGTCAGCCATGCGCGCTTTCGTGCGGGTGGTCGAAACCGGTAGTTTTACACGCGCCTCGGCCGCCCTCGGCACGCCGAAGGCCACCGTCAGTAACCTGATCCAAAATCTTGAAGCCCACCTCCAGACCAAACTGCTGAACCGTACGACGCGGCGTGTCGTGGTGACCACTGACGGCGCGCTCTATTATGAGAGAGCTGTCCAGTTGGTCGCCGAGATTGACGAACTGGATGGCAGCCTGTCGCGATCCCGGACCAATCCCGCTGGCCGGCTCCGTGTCGAAATGGCTGGCGCCTTCGCCGATCTCCTCGTGATTCCGGCTCTTGCGCAGTTTCACGCACAGTTTCCCGATATCCAGATCGATCTCGGGGTGGGAGATCGCACTGTTGACTATCTCGCCGAGAACGTCGACTGCGCCCTGAGGGCAGGAGCACTGCGGGATCAGTCACTGATTGCCCGCAAAGTGGGCGAAATGGCCCTCGTCCCTTGTGCAGCCCCTCGCTATCTGGAGGAGTTTGGTATGCCCGGTCATCCCAGCGACCTCGCCGATCGGCACCACTGCGTCAACTACTTTCTCGCCACAACCAACCGCACAATCCCCTTTGACTTTATCCGGCATGGGGAGAAAATCCAGGTTAATTCCCGCTATATCGTTTCCGTCAATGATGCCCGCACCTACCTCGCGGCAGCCTTGGCGGGCCTGGGTATAGCTCCGCTTGCCCACTTCATGGCGGCCGACGCGCTTCGTCAGGGGCATCTCGTGCGTGTGCTGCAGGAATGGCACATCGAGCCCATTCCCATGTACATCGTCTATCCGCCGAACAGGCATCTGAGCAACAAGGTGCGGATCTTTGTGGACTGGATCGTTCAGCTTTTGGCGAAATCACAGCTCAAGCTGGAGGGATAGGAACCCCCAGTTTGAGATCAGATGTGAGAGCTTCCGCGAAGAGTATCATGTTGTAGCGCGCAAAAATGGCCGGAAAGACCTGGTCTTCCGGCCATTGCTTAGCTGGCTACCATCTCTTATCGAGGCCCAGAAGAAGGACGGCTTTCTTCAGCAAGGGCGTCAGTTCAATGCGCGCCGGACATGTCGCCCAGCACTTCCTTCGAAGCGACGGTCGAATCCGCGTTCAGCTTGTAGACCATTGGAACACCCGTCGCGAGATTGACGCTGAGGATCTGCTCCTTGGTAAGCTTGTCGAGAACCATCACCAGCGAGCGCAGCGAATTGCCATGAGCCGCAACCAATACCTTCTCGCCACGCAGCACGCGCGGCAGGATTTCGGTCAAGTAATAGGGCCAGACGCGAGCGCCGGTGTCACGCAGGCTCTCGCCTCCCGGCGGCGGCACGTCGTAGGAGCGGCGCCAGATATGCACCTGCTCTTCGCCCCACTTGGCGCGGGCATCATCCTTGTTCAACCCAGAGAGATCCCCATAGTCGCGTTCGTTGAGTGCCTGGTCCTTAATCGTCTCAAGGCCAGTCTGGCCGACATTTTCGAGGATGATGTTGCAGGTTTTTTGCGCACGGGTGAGGACGGACGTGAAAGCGATGTCGAACTTGATGCCATAGTCGGCCAGCGCCTTGCCGCCTGCATTGGCTTCCTGGACGCCGAGTTCGGTCAGGTCCGGGTCACGCCAGCCGGTAAACAGGTTCTTCAGGTTCCAGTCGCTCTGGCCATGGCGCACGAGCACGAGGGTACCGGTCATCGACAATTCCTCTCTTGACGATCAGGGGGTGGAGTTGAGCCCGAGCACGTCGAGCATGGTATAACGACCGGGCTTCTTGCCGAAGGCCCAGACGGCAGCCCTTAGGGCGCCGCGTGCAAACAGCGAGCGGTCGGTCGCGCTGTGAGACAAGGTTACCGTTTCGCCTTCACTGGCAAAAAGGACGGTGTGTTCGCCGATCACGGAACCGCCGCGCAAGGTTGCAAAACCGATCGAGCCTTCTTCGCGCGGGCCGGTATGTCCATCGCGTACGCGTACGGAGTGGCTCGTGAGATCGATGCCACGGCCATCCGCTGCCGCCTGGCCCAGCAGAAGGGCTGTGCCGGACGGCGCATCGACCTTGTGCTTGTGGTGCATCTCCAGCACCTCGATGTCCCAGTCGGAAGCGCCCAGCGCTTTTGCAGCCTGCTTGATCAGTACAGACAGAAGATTGACGCCGAGGCTCATATTGCCGGATTTTACCACGCGCGCATGACGGGCTGCTGCATCGATCTTGTCTTCATGTTCGGGAAGGCAGCCTGTGGTGCCGATAATATGGACAATACGTGCCTGAGCCGCGAGTGCGGCAAACTCCACGGTCGAGGCAGGCGACGTGAAGTCGATGACCCCATCGGCATGCAGAAAAGCAGAAAGCGGGTCGTCGGTAACAGCAACGCCAAGTGTGCCGGCTCCCGCAAGCTCGCCGGCATCCCTGCCAAGCGCAGGCGAGCCTGGGCGTTCGACCGCGGCGTGAAGAACCACGCCATCGGTCTGGCAGATCAGGTTGATCAGTGTGCGTCCCATGCGCCCGGCGGCACCGACGACGACGAGCTTCATTGGTGGCATCATGATCAGATTTCCTGAAATACGTCTCGACCGTTGTGAGCAGCCTGGAGATTGTGAAGGCGAGCGTAAAGACCGCTCGGCCGCTGTGCAAGGCTCTGATGCGTGCCTTCCTCCACCACACGGCCCGCCTGCATGACGATGATCTTGTCTGCCTTGATCACGGTGGAGAGGCGATGGGCGATGACGATGACTGTCCGCCCGACCATGGCCGCATCCAGCGCCTGCTGCACGGCCGCCTCGGACTCCGCATCGAGCGCCGAGGTCGCTTCATCGAGAAGCAGGATCGGCGCATTGCGCACGAGAGCCCGCGCGATCGACAGCCGCTGCCGCTGGCCGCCAGAGAGCGTCAGCCCGTTCTCGCCGACGGGGGTGTCGTAACCCATTGGCTGCGCAAGGATGAACTCGTGGGCATTGGCAAGTCTCGCCGCATCCTCGATTTCCGCGTCCGTTGCTTCGGGGCGGCCGTAGCGGATGTTGTCGCGGATCGTCCCCTCGAACAGGTAGGGCTGCTGCGAGACATAGGCGAGGTGATGACGCAGCGACGATTTGGTGACATCGGCAATGTTCTGCCCGTCGATCAGGATCGCACCTTCGGCGGGGTCGTAGAAACGCGGTACGAGCGTGATAACGGTCGATTTGCCTGCACCGGAAGGGCCTACCAGTGCAGTTGTCTTGCCGCCCTCAGCCACGAAATCAAGTCCATGCAGGACGGGGTCGTTGCTCCCATAGGCAAAACGAACGTCACGAAACTCGACTCGAGCCTCTGTGACCTTGAGCTCCCCCGCCCCTGGCTTGTCCCGTTGATGCGTCTGCATGTCGAGGATCTCATAAATCATCTTGGCGTTCACCGCCGCGCGTTCCATCTGTACTTGAAGCTTGGCCAAGCGTTTGGCCGGTTCATAAGCCAGCAGAAGGGCTGTGATGAAGGAGAAGAACGCACCTGGCGGAACACCTCCATAAATGGCCTGGAAGGCCGCATAGGCCATCACACCTGCCACGGAAAGCCCCGCTAGCGATTCGGTCAGCGGACCATTGCGTTCGCTGAGGCGGGCGATCCTGTTGGAGCGGCGCTCGGCGGCATCAATCGTCGATTGGATCTTGCGCTGGAGCTGCTCTTCCATCGTGAAGGCTTTGACGATGGTGATGCCCTGAACGGTTTCCTGCATGGCGCCCAGAACGTGGGAGTTCAGGATGACCGACTCGCGCGTCGCGCTGCGCAGTCGCTTCGCGAGATAACGAAGGCCGATGAGCAGGGGCGGGGCGACGGTGAAAACGAGCAGCGACAGGATGACGTCCTGATAGAACATCACACCGACAAGCGACACGAGCGTGACGAGGTCGCGAGCAAGCGACGTCACCGTCAGGTTGAGCACATCGCGTACGCCGTTGATGTTCTGATTGATCTGCGCAGACAAGCGAGCAGATCGCGATTCATTGAAATAGCCGACCGACAGCGTCATCAAGTGCGCAAATAGGCGGCGCTGGTACCGCGCCACGATATTGTTGCCGATCTTTGCAAGAGTAACGGCTTGTCCGTAACCGGCAAAGCCGCGAATGACGAATGCGGCAAAGATCGAACCGCAGATGGTCCAGATCAGATCTGCCCGGCGGTTGGCGAAGGCCTCGTTGATGACCGATTCCATGATCCACGCCGTAAAGGCCGTCGTCGCCGCTACAGTCAGAAGGCAGACGATGGCGAAGGCATAGGCGCCCAGATGCTCGCGGCCATTTTCGGTGACCACCCGACGCAAGACGGCGGTGATGCTGTCCCTGTCCAGCGTTTCGTTGGATTTGCCCTTGGCGCTCAAAAGAAAAGTCCTGTGCTGTTGCTATAAGCAGATCCCCTTGGGGCCGCCGCTCTATAGCCAGTTGCACCACATTTGACCATAGCGCCTATTCTGCGGCCATATTGCGCCAGTGGCGACCCTCGGTAGCGAGACCAAAATCCGATGGAGCGCTTGCAAATGCTGCAAGGCCGTGAAGGGCCGCTTGAGGATGGGTGACCACGAATGTGGGAATGCCGTGCAGCAGCCCCTGATGCGGTGCCTTGTCTTCGAAAGCAGCGCGAAATTCGCCGCTCTGCAACGCCGGCAGGATCTTCGGAGAAATGCCGCCCGCGAGGAATACGCCACCCTTCGCCATGAATATCAGTGCAAGATCCCCCGCCACACGACCGAGATAGGTGGCAAAAAGGCTCAGCGCCTCGCCAGCCAGCGCGTCCGATCCGGAAATGCCCGCAGCAGAAACCTCTGCCGGCTCGCCATAACGCGGGGTTCTGTTGCCTTCGGCTTTGCAGAGCGCGCGATAGATGTTCATCAGCCCCCGACCCGACAGCAGTTCCTCCGCAGAAATTCGCCCGAGCGCGGCGTTGGCATCGTGCACGGGGGTCAGATGGGGCCAGATGGCGTAGTCACGTTCGGTGCGCGGACCGACATCCACATGTCCACCCTCGCCGGGAACCGGAAACCACGTATCCCGTGCCCGTACGAGTCCGGCAACCCCGAGCCCGGTTCCCGGACCGAGCACAACCCTCGACCCGAGAGGCGCATCGCTCAGCGCGCCGAGCGGCTGCCGGTCGGAAACACCAAGCGTGGCAGCGGCCAGCGCCTGCGCCTCGAAATCATTCAGCAACAGCACTTCGGCAAAGCCAAGTTCGGCCATCAGCACCTTCGGGCGCACGACCCAGGGGCAGTTCGTGAGCGGCACCTCGTCGCCCTTGATGGGCCCGGCAAGGGCGAGGATCAGCGATTTCGGCTTATGCGTCGTCTGGGCGAGCACGGATGTGCGGATTGCCGCATCGATCGTGGCGAAATCCTTGTTGATCACGTTTGGAAAACTGATGGCCTCGCCGCTGTTATCGAGCAGGATCGAGAACCGGGCGTTTGTGCCACCTATGTCGCCAATCAGGATCGGAAAGGGAAGGGTATCGTCACGTTGTGTCTGGGCCATGGTTTGTCCGGTCTTGGCTCCACTGCCTCAGGCAGTCAGGGTCTGCATTAGGATGTCGGCGGTCGCGAGGTTGAGCGCCATCGGGATGTCGTAAACGGTTGCGAGCCGCATAAGTGCCTTCACATCCACATCATGCGGCATCGGAGTCAATGGGTCGACGAGGAAGACCAGCATGTCGACCTCACCCGTGGCAATCAGCGCGCCAATCTGCTGATCACCGCCCAATGGACCACTTTTCAGCCGGGTGACATTGAGGTCGGGGGCGGCATCTTGGATGCGGCCTCCTGTTGTGCCCGTCGCCACGATCCGCCAATGGAGAAGCTTCGAACGATGCCGGCGGGCAAACTCCGCCATGTCGTCTTTCTTCTGATCATGGGCAATCAGGGCGATGCAAGGGACGCTGGTCATGATGGATCGGCAGCTCTTTTAAATCGATTTGATACCCTCTACCGCAGAGGCTTCTGCTTGAAAAGCCACCCCACCTATCCTGCATCAATATCCGCTCGGGCGTGCAGGCGGGACAGGAACCTCCACAGGCAGTTCGAAGGGGGGTGCAAGAGCTTGAGCCGGTGCAACGAAGGCGGATGCGGTGGGAACTAGGACTTGCCCATCTGCCGGACGATAGGTTGCCTCCAATTCGTTTCCAGCGCCGTCCGCACGCAATACTGTGCGGCAAGCTTTCGGCAGGTCTGTCAGTTGCATGGCCCTCGGCTTGGGTGCCGGCTTGGCGTTCGGGTCCTTTTTCGGCGCCGCCCAAGGCTCCTTGGTAAACCACCAGGCAAGCGACTTGTCGCAGCCGTCGCCGGGACCAACTGGCGCCTGTGGTTTGCAGCCGGTCGCACCTTCCGGGCAACGAATGCGAATGTGAAAATGCTCGTCATGGCCATAGATCGGACGGATCTTGCCAAGGACCGCTCGGTCACCAGTCCAGGTCTCGCAGAGCTTCTTCTTGATCGCTGGATTGACGAAGACACGCTCCACCTGCGGATAGCTCGCCGCCTTCACGACCACCTGCGCATGGACATCAGTCCAGCGGCGTTTGTCCACCGTCAGAAACTTGCTCTTGTCGAGCATTGAGGTAAAGGGCATGTCCTCACGCTGCTGCGGCGACAAGGGTTGCGCCGGCTTGGGCGTGAACCACACATCGGCATCGAGGCCCACCTGATGGGACGCGTGCCCTGACAGCATGGGTCCGCCACGTGGCTGCGAGATATCGCCGATCAGGATGCCCGATCCCCACCCCAATCGCGCCGCGTCCTGTGAAAAACGCTCCAGAAGCGCGATCATCTGCGGATGCCCCCACCGGCGGTTACGCGAAAGACGCATCGCCTGCCATGTCGGCCCGTCGGTTGGAATGGCTACGGCTCCGGCAATGCATCCTTTCGCATAGGAGCCATAGGGCGAAGGGGCAGCCCGTGTCGGCAGCGTGACGCCGCCGAACAATTCTTTCGCAGGCGCGTCCTGTGCGAGAACGACGTCGATGGCAGAAGCGGAAACAGCTCCCAGGATCATGAGGGCTGATGCAAGAGTGCGGCACGCTTTGAGTGGCGACATCGACAACATTTCCTAACGGTTTGACGATCCGGGTGGAGGGATGAATCAGATACGAATGCTACCGTGAAATAGGATTCGGGTGAAACTGCGAACGGGGGTGATTTCACTTCTGTGTCAGCATCCCTGTTCTTCTGAGGGTTTTGTCTTATTCTGGCCTAAACCAAATCGCAGGGGATGCAGATGGCTTGGACGAGGCGATTTCTGAACTGGTTCATCGTTGCGGGATCGACGGTCGCGGCCTGCAGCGCAGCTGCTCAGGACCAGCAGCCCACCGACACTTTTCGTCATGCACTGGCTATCGTTGGAGGTATTAAATACCCGCCAGGCTTCGCCCATTTCGACTATGTGAAGCCAGCGGCGCCCAAAGGCGGGGCTATCAACCTCTCGGCGTCCGGCACTTTCGACAGCTTCAATCCTGTTCTCGACAAGGGTGAACTTGCCGCAGGATTGTCTCCGAGACTATCTCTTGTAACGGAAACCCTTCTGAAGCCTTCGATGGACGAAGTGGACGCGGTGTATGGCTTGCTTGCCGAGGCGGTGTCTTATCCGCCCGACTATGCCTATGCGACATTTCGCCTGCGTTCCGAGGCGAGATGGGCAGACGGTATGCCGGTGACACCGGAAGACGTGATCTTCAGCTTTGAAAAGTTCAAGGACCTCAACCCGCTTTACACCACCTACTATGCGCACGTTTTGAAAGCAGAGAAGACCGGCGAACGCGAAATCACGTTCACGTTCGACGAAAAGAACAATCGCGAACTGCCGATCATCGTCGGGGAGTTGGACATCGTTCCAAAGCACTGGTGGACCGCCAACGGACCAGATGGCAAGCCACGCGACATTTCCCGCACCACGCTCGAACCCATTCTCGGATCTGGCCCCTACCGTATAGCTTCGTTCGTACCCGGAGCGAAAGTCGTCTACGAACTGCGGGACGACTACTGGGGCAAGGACCTCAACGTCAACGTCGGCTACAACAACTTCCAAACCCAGACCTACACCTACTATGCAGATCTGGATGTGGAATTCGAAGCGTTTCGCTCCGGCGCGGTGGATTACTGGGTAGAAAACTCGGCCATGCGCTGGGCGCGGTCCTACGATTTCCCGGCAGTTGCCGATGGCCGTGTGAAACGTCAGGTCCTGGACAACGAGTACAAGACCTCCGGCGTGCTCGTCGGGTTCATTCCCAACATGCGCCGTGAAATGTTCAAGGATGTGCGCGTCCGCAAGGCACTGAACTTTGCCTTCGACTTCGAAGAGTTGAACAGGACAATCTTCTTCGACCAGTACAAGCGGATCGACAGCTACTTCTACGGTTCCGAACTGGCATCGCAGGGCGTACCTGAGGGTCAGGAATTGGAGATATTGAAGTCGCTAGGCCCCGAAGTTCCCCCGGACGTTCTGACACAGCGATACGAGAACCCCGTCGGCGGCGACGGCGCCAAGCTGCGAGAGAACCTTCGATCAGCGCTGGCGCTCCTGAAAGAAGCCGGTTACGAACTGCGCGGGGGGAAGATGGTCTCCGCTGCGACGGGCACGCCGCTGCAGTTCGAGATCCTGCTGAACGGGCCGACCATCGAGCGCGTTGCGCTTCCTTTCGCAGACAATCTCAAGAAAATTGGCATTCAGGTTTCTGTCAGAACGGTCGATTCCGCACAGTATGCGAACCGCGTTCGCAGTTTCGACTATGACATGATCTATCTCGGCTGGGCGCAAAGCCTGAACCCCGGGAACGAACAACGAGATTACTGGGGTTCGCGGTCTGTGACCCAGGAAGGGTCGCGCAACTATGCCGGTATTTCCAGTCCCGCGATCGACAAGCTGATAGACCAGATTATCTTCGCCAAGGATCGCCAAACGCTGATCCCCACCGTCAAGGCGCTTGACCGTCTCCTGCTGGCGGGCAGCTATACAGTTCCGAGCTACACCCTCCGTTCGTCCCGCATCGCCTATTGGGACAAGTTCGAACATGCCGAATTGCCGACCTATGCTATCGGGTTCCCATCCATCTGGTGGGCTAAACAGGCGCAAAACTAAACGGGGGGACTTCTGCCGAGAAGCCGGTTATTTAGGAATCACGGGCGAATCGCTTTGCAGGAGGGCCGACGGATTGGCTGACGGTAGGAGACAGTGGTTGACAGTGGAAGGACGTCCGTCATGAGGCGCGTTCTATGACCGCATACATCTTCCGCCGGCTCCTGCTGATGATCCCGACGATCATCGGCATCATGGGCATTTCATTCATCGTCATCCAGTTCGCCCCCGGCGGTCCGGTGGAGCAGGTCATCGCCCAGCTCAGCGGCCAGGGTGACAGTGCCGATGCCCGGCTGTCCGGCGGCGGCGACATGTTGAACCAGCAGGTCGGCGCGGACGAAGGAGGCTCCCGCTATCGCGGTGCCCAGGGTCTTGACCCCGAACTGATCGCCAAACTCGAAAAACAGTTCGGCTTCGACAAGCCCCCGCTCGAGCGCTTCATCGAGATGATGTGGAATTATATCCGCTTTGATTTCGGCGAGAGCTTCTTCCGCAATACCTCGGTCATCGATCTGATCATCGAAAAGATGCCGGTGTCGATCTCGCTTGGAATCTGGGTCCTTTTGATTTCGTACGCCATATCCATCCCGCTCGGCATCAAGAAGGCGGTCTCTGATGGCTCGCGCTTCGATGTCTGGACCTCGGGTGTCATCGTGGTGGGCTATGCCGTGCCGGGCTTCCTCTTCGGCATCCTGCTGATCGTCCTTTTTGCCGGCGGGTCGTTCTTTGACTGGTTCCCTCTGCGGGGCCTCACCTCCGACAATTTCGCCGAGCTCTCCTGGTGGCAGAAGATCCTCGACTACTTCTGGCACCTCACACTGCCGCTGACAGCACTTCTGCTGTCGGCCTTCGCCACGACGACGTTGCTCACCAAGAATTCCTTCATCGACGAAATCAAGAAGCAGTATGTCGTCACCGCCCGCGCCAAAGGATTGGCCGAGCGACAGGTGCTCTACGGCCATGTATTCCGCAATGCCATGCTGATCGTCATCGCTGGCCTGCCGGGCGCTTTTATCTCAGCTTTCTTCACCGGCTCTCTGTTGATCGAGAACATCTTCTCGCTCGATGGCCTCGGCCGCCTCGGCTATCTCGCGGTCGTCAACCGGGACTATCCGATCGTCTTCGCCACGCTCTACATTTTCTCCCTGATGGGCCTTGTTGTCGGTCTCATCTCGGATCTCATCTATACCTGGATCGATCCGCGCATCGACTTCGACCGGAGGGACGTTTGATGTCTGCCGTCGAAACTGTCACCGCTGTGCCGCCGAAAAAGACCTGGCTGAAACCCACGAATCGTCGCCGGCTTGAAAACTTCAAGGCGAACCGTCGGGGCTTTTGGTCCTTCTGGATCTTCATGGTCCTTTTCGCGCTCAGCATGTTTGCCGAGTTCATTGCCAATGACCGGCCGATCATCGCCTCCTATAAGGGCGAGATCCTCTTCCCAGTTGTCGTGGATTACCCGGAAGAAAAGTTCGGCGGCTTCCTCGCCGTTACCGACTACCGCTCGCCCTTCATATCAGACGAGATCAACGCCAACGGCTGGATGATCTGGCCGCCCATCCGCTACTCCTATCGCACGGTCAATTCCGAAGTGCCGCATTCGGCACCGACGGCACCCTTCTGGCTGATGGACACGGATGAACGCTGCGCCGCCTATCCGCTGAAGGCGGAGGATCCGAACTGCGTGCTCGGCAATATGAACTGGCTCGGCACCGACGATCAGGCCCGCGACGTCATGGCTCGTATGATCTACGGTTTCCGAATTTCGATCCTCTTCGGTTTGGCACTCACGCTCGCCTCTGCCGCAATCGGCGTCACAGCCGGAGCCGTCCAAGGCTATTTCGGCGGCTGGACCGACCTTCTGATGCAGCGCTTCATCGAGATCTGGTCTTCGATGCCGGTCCTCTACATTCTGCTGATTATCGCCGCGATCCTGCCGCCCGGCTTCTTCGTCCTGCTCGGCATCATGCTGCTCTTCTCCTGGGTCGGCTTCGTCGGCATCGTGCGGGCCGAATTCCTGCGCGCCCGAAACTTCGAATACGTGAATGCCGCCAGGGCGCTGGGCGTCGGCAACTGGACGATCATGTTCCGCCACCTGCTGCCGAATGCCATGGTGGCGACGCTAACTTTCCTGCCCTTCATCCTGTCGGGCTCGATCACCACGCTCACTTCCCTCGACTTCCTCGGCTTCGGCATGCCGCCCGGTTCTGCCTCGCTCGGCGAACTCATCGCGCAGGGAAAACGCAACCTCCAGGCTCCGTGGCTCGGACTCACCGCCTTCTTCACCATGTCGATCATGCTTTCGCTCCTGATCTTTGTCGGCGAGGCCGTCCGCGACGCCTTCGATCCGAGGAAGACCTTCCGATGAGAGCAGGTTCGTCATGGAGACGCATTTGTGGCATGATGCGAAGAGTCTGATCAGGAGCGCAATGCCATGAACAAGATCGTCAGAGAGCATTATCCGGTTGAGAACTTGCCCGCCGATCTCAGAGAAGGGCTCGGTAACGGTGGAACCGTGCGGGTGGTGATCGAGATCGACGATGCAAAGTCTGAGGCCGCGCCAAAGCAGCGGACGGTCAAAGACACTTTGGCGCGTTTGGAAAAGCTGCGGCAAGCGCGTGCCCCAGACAGCGACATGACAGAAGCAGTGACGCGGATCCGGACATTGCGAGACGAATGGGAAGCGGAATGATTGCCGTTAAGCGTGTCTATCTCGACACAAACGTCTTCATCATGCTCTCGGAAAAGTCGCATCAACTCCAGAGATTGCTTGTAAATGCGATCGCCGCTCAGCCCATGGGAAAGCCCCCGGTCTTCGCGACGAGTGAACTGACACTGTCTGAGCTTCTCGTCAAACCCCACCAGATCGGCGATGACACGCTGATTGAAGGCTACGAATCACTGATCATCAGCAGCGACTGGCTCGACGTACGCCCCGTTGATCGCGGTGTCTTGTACTACGCTGCTGTGATTCGCGCTCAATACGGTCATTTGAAGCTGCCGGATGCCATCCATGTATCGAGCGCGCTGGGGCAGGGCTGCTCTCATCTCCTGACCGATGATCAAGGCATAAAAGACCGCTACGACGTGGTTCACACGCGATACGGCTCCCTCGCTGGCAGCGCCAGTCTGACCATTCTCCGCCCCGACGAACCCACTCTCACCTCCCTGATCGAAAGCCTCTCCGCATGACCGAACCTTTGCTCTCCGTGCGCGATCTCTCCGTCGCCTTCCATCAGGGTGGTCGCGAGAGCCTGGCGGTCGACCGCGTCTCCTTCGACATCGGCCGCGGCGAGATCGTTGCCTTGGTCGGAGAATCCGGCTCCGGCAAGTCGGTCTCCGCCGCTTCGATCCTCAAGCTTCTGCCCTATCCGGCTGCCAGCCATCCCTCAGGACAGATCCTCTTCGACGGCCGCAACCTGATGACGGCAAGCGAGCCGGAGCTCCGCTCTGTGCGCGGCAACGACATCACCATGATCTTCCAGGAGCCGATGACCTCGCTCAATCCGCTGCACACCATTGAGCGGCAGATCGGCGAGATCCTGGCCCTCCATCAGGGCCTTGAAGGCCATGCGGCCCGCGCCCGCGTGCTCGAACTCCTGCATCAGGTTGGTATCCGCGAGCCGGAGAAGCGCCTGACAGCCTTCCCGCATGAACTCTCGGGCGGCCAGCGCCAGCGCGTGATGATCGCTATGGCGCTCGCCAACAGGCCGAAGCTGCTGATCGCTGACGAACCGACCACTGCGCTTGACGTCACTGTTCAGGCCCAGATCCTGGAGCTCCTCGGCCGCCTTAAGTCCGAACACGGCATGTCCATGCTCTTCATCACCCATGACCTCGGCATCGTCCGCAAGTTTGCCGATCGTGTCTGCGTCATGACCAAGGGCAAGATCGTCGAGGCCGGAGCCGTTGAGGATATCTTCGAACGGCCGCAACATGCCTATACGAGGAAGCTGCTTGCCTCCGAGCCGCGTGGTGAACCGCCAGTCCTGGACGAGACGAAGCCTGTTGTCATGCAGGGCGAGGACATTCGCGTCTGGTTCCCGATCAAGGCAGGCTTCCTGCGCCGCACCGTGGACCACGTGAAGGCCGTGGACGGCGTCGACCTCACACTTCGCGCCGGCCAGACGCTCGGCGTCGTCGGCGAGTCAGGCTCCGGCAAGACCACGCTCGGCCTTGCGCTGTCGCGTCTCATTTCGTCCAAGGGCCGCATCAGCTTCATCGGCAAGGACATCCACGCTTTCTCCTATCGCGAGATGCGGCCCTTACGCGATCGTTTGCAGATCGTCTTTCAGGATCCCTTCGGGTCTCTTAGCCCTCGCATGTCGGTCGGCGAGATCATTGCCGAAGGGCTGAAGGTTCATGAGAAACAGCTGACTTCAGAGGAGCGGGACGGTCGCGTCGCCTGGGCGCTGGAAGAAGTCGGCCTTGATCCCGCCACCCGCTGGCGTTACCCGCATGAATTCTCCGGCGGACAGCGGCAACGCATTGCCATCGCCCGCGCCATGGTTCTGAAACCGCGTTTCGTGATGTTGGATGAGCCGACATCCGCGCTGGACATGACCGTCCAGGCCCAGGTCGTTGACCTTCTGCGCGATCTCCAGGTCAGGCACGATCTCGCCTACCTCTTCATCAGCCACGACCTGAAGGTTGTGAAGGCGCTCGCAAACGAATTGATCGTGATGCGCAACGGCAAGGTGGTCGAGCAAGGGCCTGCTGCTGAGGTCTTCGCAGCACCCAAAGCCGATTATACCCGCGCCTTGATGGCCGCCGCTTTTAATCTCGAAGCCGCCGAAATCGGTGGCGTCCGCCAGTAGAGAATTCTAATCATGTCCGATAAAAGCCCCATCCTCATCGATCTTCGCTTCGATCGCGACAGCGTTCTGCGTGCCTTGCCGGAGGCCTTTGCCGGTCGGCAGGTTATCGATCTTGGCGATCCCGCCAATCGCGAGCGGGATCTGTCCGAGGCTACTTATGCGGTGGTCTGGAAGCCGGACCCGGATCTCTTCCGCCGTGCCAACGGGTTGAAGGCCATCTTTTCCGGCGGCGCAGGCGTTGATCACATTCTTTCCAACTACCAGCTTCCCGACCTGCCCATAGTACGCTTCGTAGACCGCAGCCTGACGGATCGGATGAGCGAGTGGGTGGTGTGGCAGTGTCTGCATCATCTTCGTAACGGTTTCACCTATGCCGAACAGCAGCGCATGCGCGTCTGGAACGAGATCGCCGCTCAGCCGGAAGCACGCGATGTCACGGTTGGCATCATGGGTCTCGGCGTGCTCGGAGCCGATGCCGCCGCAAAGCTCAAGATCATGGGCTTCCGTGTTATCGGCTGGTCGCGCAGCAAGAAAGAGATAGACGGCGTCGAGACCTTCAACGCTGGCGGTCTGGATGAGTTTCTCGGCCGCACGGACATCCTCGTCGGCCTTCTGCCGCTCACCGATGATACGCGCGGGATCTATGACAGAGGGCTCTTTTCGAAACTGTCCCGAACCGGGGCACTGGGTGGCCCCATCTTCTTGAATGCCGGACGAGGCGGCAGTCAGAACGAGGGAGATCTCGTAGGCTGCCTGACTGACGGCACCCTGAAGGCCGCCTCTCTCGACGTGTTCGTGAATGAGCCGCTTGGTCCCGACAGCCCCTTGTGGGCCTTGCCCAACGTCGTGGTCACACCCCATGCAGCGGCCTCATCGGAGGTGCGCGCCCTGTTCCGGCATGTGGAACAGCAGATAGAGCGCCTCGAAAGCGGAGAACCCCTGCAATTCGTCGTCGACAGGACCTCTGGATACTGACAGGTCCAAGAGCTTCGGAACATTCGTAGCCTGCTCCCGTTTGCCTCAGGAGAACGCGTCAAAAGACGTCTTCGCCAAGACAGGGAGAGTGCCATGAGCAGTAGAACTGACCTTCCCAATGCCACGGACCGCAGAACCCGCGGTTTGCAGCCCGAACCGATGACTCCCACCGAAGCTCGCCAGGGCTTTCGCGGCAAGCCGGTCTTGATCGTGCTGCTTGCGGGGCTTGTCCTAGCCATGCTCGTTTGGATCCCGGCCGAGTGGTGGGGGAATTCGATCGCGCCGACCAATCCTGCGAATGAGCCGACGACAGAGACGGCCCCTGCGCCGGCACCGAATGCGACCGAATCCGGGACGCAGAACATGCCGCAATCAAACCCGACCCCGGGTCAGTGATCGACTTCAGTCACTGGACAAGGCAGTTTCGATTGCCGATAACATGCATCAGAAGCGGTCGCACCGTGGCGACCGCTGATCACCGGCTAATCAGCAGTGATCGATAAGGCAGCGGCAGATGACCAAGACTGATATCGCAACCAGGGTTTACAATCACGCCTGGAAGCTCGACCCGATCATCCGCAGCCTAATTGACACCGACTTTTACAAGCTTTTGATGCTCCAGATGATCTGGAAGCTCTATCCGGACGTGCACGCAACCTTTACGTTGATCAATCGCACGACCTCTGTCAGGCTCGCCGACGAGATCGATGAGCAGGAATTGCGAGATCAGCTCGATCACGTGCGTGCCCTTCGCCTGAGCAAGAAAGAGATGATTTGGCTGGCCGGTAACACCTTTTACGGCCGTGCCCAGATCTTCGAACCGGAGTTTCTCGCCTGGCTCGGCAACCTTCAGCTTCCGGACTACGAACTGACCAAGCGAGATGGCCAGTATGAGCTGACATTTCACGGTCCCTGGATGGAGACGACGCTGTGGGAAATTCCCGCACTCGCTATCATCAACGAACTGCGTTCCCGGGCGGCTATGCGCTCGCTGGGCTACTTCACCCTCGATGTCCTTTATGCCCGGGCCAAGGCCAAGATGTGGTCGAAGGTCGAGCGATTGAAGGAGTTGCCGGGGCTGCGCATATCGGATTTCGGCACCCGTCGGCGTCACAGCTTCCTGTGGCAGCGCTGGTGCGTTGAAGCGCTCAAGGAGGGGATCGGCCCCGCCTTTACAGGCACCAGCAATGTATTGCTGGCTATGGATTCCGACCTCGAGGCCGTCGGCACGAATGCTCATGAGCTGCCGATGGTCGTTGCCGCCCTGGCGCGCAATGACGAGGAACTTGCGGCAGCTCCTTACCGAGTCCTCAAGGACTGGAACCGTCTTTATGGCGGAAACCTGCTGATCGTACTGCCGGATGCGTTCGGCACATCCGCATTTCTCCGCGACGCACCTGAATGGGTGGCAGACTGGACCGGTTTCCGCCCCGACAGCGCCCCGCCGATCGAAGGCGGCGAGAAGATCATTGACTGGTGGAAGAAGATGGGGCGCGATCCACGAAAGAAGCTGCTCATTTTCTCCGACGGTCTCGATGTCGACGCGATCATCGATACCTATCGCCACTTTGCCGGTCGCGTCCGCATGAGCTTCGGCTGGGGCACCAATTTGACGAACGACTTCGCCGGTTGCGCACCCGTCGAGATCGCTGGACTAAAGCCAATTTCCATCGTCTGTAAAGTGTCCGAGGCGAATGGTCGTCCCGCGGTGAAACTGTCCGATAATCCGCGCAAGGCAACGGGTGAACCAGCTGAGGTCGAGCGCTACCTGCGGTTCTTCGGTTCGCAGGATCGCGTCGAGCAAGCTGTTCTCGTCTAGCCTTGATCTCCGTCTCGGAGACCGCTTGCGTGGAGAGCATGCGCCATGCTCTCTTGGGCAGAGGCGGGAGGGAGCCCGTGTGGCAAGGGAGGAAGTACCATGGACATGCAAGGCAGCGAGCGGATAGAGGCGCCTGTAGACGTCGTCTGGAAGGCACTCAATGACCCGGAAGTCCTGAGACAGGCGATTCCCGGGTGTGAAAGCCTCGAAAAGTCTTCAGAGACATCAATGGTGGCCAGGGTCGTTCTCAAGATCGGCCCGATCAAGGCAAAGTTCGAGGGAGCCGTGGAACTGCAGAACCTGAATCCGCCGCATTCCTATACCATCTCCGGAGAAGGGAAGGGCGGTTTGGCGGGCTTTGCTAAAGGCGGCGCAGATGTCTCTCTGGAGAGTGACGGCCCATCCGTAACGATCCTGACCTATGTCGTAAAGGCAGAGGTCGGCGGTAAGATTGCCCAGCTCGGAAGTCGCCTGATCGAATCGACCTCGAAGAAACTGGCGGCTGAGTTCTTCTCAAATTTCGGGGCCGCCGTCGGCACGGAAAACGCAACAGACTCTGCCTGACCCGGTCGACGGGGAACTCTCGACAGCCTTACGCAAGCCTGTCACCTCAATCTGGCTCCGGCCGAAATGATTCGGCGAGAAGGGGACATGACGATGAATGAGGGACCGGATCAATATTTCGACCAGCAGGACATGGCCGTGAAGCTGATGCTGATCGAGAACAAGTCCGACGAGCTGACCGACATTTTGGTGGAAGCGCTTCAGGATGCGCTCAAGCTGCTCGACGAGGAATTCTCGACCGTCCATTAATCCTGACGACCGGTTGATCAGAGCCGGTCAGACACCTGGATCCCAGCAGGGCCGAGAATGACGGCCACGAGCACGGGCAAGAAAAACAGGATCATCGGTACAGTCAGCTTCGGCGGCAGTGCTGCGGCCTTCTTCTCGGCCTCGTTCATGCGCTCGTCGCGGCCTTCCTGCGCCAGCACGCGCAACGCCTGGGCCACCGGCGTGCCGTAACGATCCGCCTGGATCAGTGCCTGGACAACGTTTTTAACGCTGTCGAGCTGGGTGCGTGTACCCAGATTTTCCAGTGCCTGGCGGCGATCGGGCAGGAATGACAATTCCGCCGTTGTGAGAACCATTTCCTCCGCCAGTTCCGGCGATTGCTCGCCGATTTCGTCGGAGACACGCCGCATGGCGGCTTCGAGAGATATCCCGGATTCCACGCAGATCAGCATCAGATCCAGGGCATCCGGCCATGCGCGGCGGATCGAGTGCTGGCGCTTGGAGATACGGTTGGAAACGTAGATGATCGGCAGATAGAAGCCGATGTAACCACCGACAATCGTTGCAAATATCCGGATCGGAAGAGCCTTTTCGGCCAAATTGCCCAGCACGAAAATCCAGAATGCCGTCAGCAGCAGTGTGCCGAAGGGCAGGAGAAAACGTGCGACGAGGAAGATGTTCAACGCGTTCTGCGAGCGCAGGCCAGCTGCCTTGAGCTTGTCCACCGTCTTGTCGTCGACCAGCGCCTTGCGAAGGTTAAAACGTTCGACGATCTGCCGAACAGACTGGTTGTTGTTGGAGCGCAGCGTGGCGCGGCTTTGGGCCGCCTCTGCATTCAGCTTGGCTCTTTCACGCGCCCGGATCAGGTCGCGCTCCGTCGAAACCGCCCGCATCCGCTTGTTCAGGTCGCCCTTTTCGAAATAAGGCATGACCAGCGTGTAGAAGGTGCCGAAAACGGCAAGCGAAACCAGAACCGCAAGAATGAGCGCGGGATTGGCGATTTGGGCAGCCCAGTCTTCCGTCATGCCGATCCCCTAGATGTCGAAGTTGATCATGTTGCGCATCACGATCAGGCCAATGCTCATCCACACTGCAGACGCGCCAAGGATCAGATGGCCGCGGGCATCGGTGAAGAGAATCATGATGTATTGCGGTGAGGTCATGTAAACGAGGAAGGCCACGATGAAGGGCAGGGCGCCAATGATCGCAGCGGATGCCTTGGCTTCCATGGAAAGCGCCTGGACCTTGGCCTTCATCTTTTTGCGGTCGCGCAGCACCCGTGACAGGTTTGACAGCGCTTCGGAAAGGTTGCCGCCCGCCTGACCTTGGATCGCGACGACGATCGCAAAAAAGCTCACTTCGGAGAGCGGCATGGTCAGATGCATGCGTGCAATCGAGTCAGGTACGCTCAGGCCCAGTTGTTGCGATTCGACGACGCGACGAAACTCGGTTTTCACCGGCTCCTGGCCATCAGATGCGATCATACGAATAGCATCATTGAGCGGCAGGCCCGACCGGATCGACCGAACCATGACGTCAAGGGAATTGGGAAACTCTTCCAGAAACTGCTTCTGACGCCGTCTGACCAGGAAATTGATCACCCAGCGCGGCAGGCCGAGTGCCGCCACGAAGGTAAGCCCCAGCATGACGAGCGGTGGCATGCCTGCCAATAATGTTGCCAACAGTACGAAAAGACCCAGGAATCCGCTGAAAACATAGAATTGCACCGGGGTGATCGAAAGACCCGCTTGCACGATCCTTGATTTGAGACTGGTCTCCTTGGCCTTCTTCGACTTTTCTTGCTGCTTCTTTTCCAGTTCCTTCAGCGAATCCTGCACCGATTTGCGGCGTTTGGAAATTTCCTGAACGCGATCCCGCGCGGCCTTGACCTGGCCCATGTCGGTTTCGGCTGATTTCACGCGGTTGATGCGGTTGGCCGTTTTCTTGTCGGTCTCCATCCGGTTATAGAGGAGGCCATAGGCGACCGCTGCCGTGGATACCGCGACCAGCAAGACGATGCCCAGTATGGTCGGGTCCATGTTTCTCAGAGCCCCTTCGATTTCTGTTCCATGGTGTCGAGTGCAGCCGCGAGGCGGCGGTCTTCGTTATAGTAGCGCGCGCGATCCCAGAAATGCGGTTTCCCGATACCGGTCGACACATGCCGGCCGATGATCTTGCCGGCCGCATCTTCGCCCTCAATCTCGTAGCGCATCAGGTCCTGAGTGATGATCACGTCGCCTTCCATCCCGATCACTTCGGTGATGTGGGTAATGCGACGCGAACCATCGCGCAGACGGGCAGCCTGGATGATGACGTCGATCGAGCCGGAGATGATTTCGCGCACAGTCTTGGCAGGAAGCGAAAAACCGCCCATGGCGATCATCGATTCCATACGGCTCAGGCACTCGCGCGGCGTATTGGCGTGAATCGTGCCCATCGAACCGTCGTGACCGGTGTTCATCGCCTGCAAGAGGTCGAAAACCTCCGGTCCGCGCACTTCACCGACGATGATACGTTCGGGGCGCATACGAAGGCAGTTCTTCACAAGATCGCGCATCGTGATCTCGCCTTCACCTTCGATGTTTGGCGGGCGCGTCTCAAGACGCACCACATGCGGCTGCTGCAGCTGCAGTTCGGCCGTGTCTTCGCATGTGATGATGCGCTCGTCCGAATCGATGAAGCCGGTGAGGCAGTTGAGAAGCGTCGTCTTACCCGAGCCGGTACCGCCGGAGATGACAACGTTACAGCGGACGCGACCGATGATCTGCAGGACCTCGGCACCTTCCGGGGTGATCGCCCCGAACTTGACGAGCTGCGCGAGGTTCAGCTTGTCCTTCTTGAATTTACGGATCGTGAGCGCCGGTCCGTCGATCGCAAGCGGTGGGGCAATAACGTTGACACGTGAGCCGTCGGGAAGACGCGCGTCGCAGATTGGGCTCGATTCGTCGACGCGACGGCCGACCTGGCTGACAATGCGCTGGCAGATCGAGAGAAGCTGAGAGTTATCGCGAAAGCGGATCTCCGACTCGATCGTCTTACCGCCCACTTCGATGAAGGTCTGGCCGGCGCCATTGACCATGATGTCGGCGATGTCGTCGCGGGCGAGCAGCGGTTCGAGCGGACCATAACCCAGAACATCGTTGCAGATGTCTTCAAGCAGTTCTTCCTGCTCAGAGATCGACATCGCAAAGTTCTTGATTGTGATGATGTCATTGACGATATCGCGGATTTCTTCGCGCGCGCTCTCGCCGTCCAGCTTGGCGAGCTGCGACAGGTCGATCGTGTCGATGAGCGCGGAGAAAACCTTGCTCTTCGTGTCGTAGTAGTCGTCGGTTCGCGGCGCCTTCTTGCGAGCTGCCCCCGGCATCGGCGGCGGCGTCACCTGCATGCGGTTGCTGACTTCCGGACTGCCCGGCTCGATGAGGCTCGTGGCTGAGCGCGCAGCAGGCACGGCGGCCGCAGGAGCAGGCACTGTTCCTGCGCCCGCACCTCCCTTGCCGAAACCATCGTTTCCGCGTTTGCCAAACATGAGTTCTACCTGTTCCTGTTCAAGGTCTACTTCTTCCGGAGCTTTTCAAGTAGCGAGCCGAGGCCGGCCTTTTTCGGTTTCTTGATCGCTGCGCGTCCGGTGACGAGATGGGCAAGCTGGCTGAACGTCTCTGCCGTGGGCGACTTGGCATCCATTTCCGGGATCATCCGGCCGCTATTGGCCGCTGTACCAAAGAGCTGCGCGTCGAACGGAATGATGGCCACTGGCTCAAGTTCGAGCGGCTCGAAGAAGTCCTGCGGAGCAATCTCCGGCCGCTTGGGCATTCCGACCTGATTGAGAACCAGATGCGGTGGCTTGTCGTTGGGCCGCAGCTTCTTCAGCGCGTCCAGCATGTTTTTCATGTTGCGCAGATTGGCGAGATCAGGAGCGCAAGTGATCACCACCTCGTCGACATCCGACAGCACAGCTCGCGTCCAGTCGGCCCAGGTGTGGGGGAGGTCGAGCACACTGACCGGCGCACTCCGTTGCAGAAGGTCGAGGATCGGCTGAAAGGCGCCGCGCTCATAATCGTAACCGCGATCGAGCAGTGAAGGAGCTGCCAGCAGCGAGAGGTTCTGGCCGCAATTCGTCAGCAGGCGATCCAGAAACACCTCATCCAGACGCTCGGGCGAAAACACCGCTTCCGCCATGCCTTGAGCCGGATCCTGGTCGAAGTCGATGTTGGCAGTGCCGAAGGGCAGATCCAGATCGGCCAGCACGGTTTCCGTCGAAAACAGGGTGGAGATACCAAATGCGCAGTTGTGTGCGATGGTCGAGGAGCCCACGCCGCCCTTGGCCCCGATGAACGCGATGCTGCGCCCCAGAGGCTCGGCCTCAGGATCAACGAAGATTGAAGCGATGGCACCCATGATCTCGGCCATCGAGAAAGGCGACACGATGTATTCGGAGATGCCGCTGCGGATAAGTTCACGGTAAAGCGAGATGTCGTTATGACGTCCAACGACGATAACGCGCGAAGACGGGTCGCAAACTTCGGCCAGAGGCGCGAGTTCGGCCAGCAGTTCGCGAGGCCCCGCCTCGGTTTCAAGGATGATCAGGTTCGGTGTCGGCGTCGAGGCGAACATAGTCGCGGCCGCCGCGATATTGCCGCGCGTTACCCGCAGGCTCACGCGCGCCATCCGGCGATCTCCGCCACATTGCTGCATGACGTGGTGAACGCCGTCGCTGATGCAGAAGGCGTGAACCGAGATGCGGGGCAGCGGGCGAAGAGCCTCGACATCGCCGGCGACAGATTTGTCGCTGGGGGCCTGGGCGCTCTGGGCTCCGTCCTCGAATTCGTAGTCGATCGCGTTCATACTGCTTTCCTGTCCGTGAGGGACGCGTTGTTCATCACTCGGTCGAAGTATCGGCGCCTTCGCGGTAAAGACCGATGACGGTCGACCGGCGAGTGGCATCGATCGGCGCCATGGCCCGCGGTGTCATCAGATCCATCGGATTGGCGATCTGGGCTGCGAGATTGCTCTGCGCGGCGCAGCCGAAGTTCTCGTAATTCTTGTTGGCGGAGGTGTCGTTGGTCAGATCCTCTGGCCACTCACCGCATGGATTGGTCATTGCCGTCATCGACACATAGCTGAGGCGCAGAGGGGCAGAGTCACCGCTCGCCTGGGCCTGGTAGGTCGTTTCGATGATCCTGTTGGCCTTGACGCCACGCGTCGTGAGCACATCGCGGATCTGTTTGCGCAGGACCGATGCCGCCCCTGAATTGGCCGAGCCCTGCGGCAGCATGATCTGGATCGTCCCAGAGGAGGAAGACAGGTATTCGTTCGCGAACCCGCCGATCGAATCGCGCAGGCCGTTGGTGAGTTTACGGTCACCGCTGGCGATCGGCACATCGAGCGTATGTTCGACTTCGCTCAGCATGATCGGATGGCGCGTGCGGTAGTCATCGGGAATGGCGGAAGTCGACATCCGGTCCTTGTTCATGTTGCCGCAGCCGGCAAGGACGGACGTCGTGCCGAGAATGACAGCCGCCAGAACGAGGCGATGAAGAGGGCTGGTGGTCGAGGGCATGGCTTTCTGGCTTTCCCTGGAATGGAGCGTTTTGGTCTTCATGTCTGTCTTCAAACCTCGCTCACTTGTAGATGAACCCGACGGCGCCATGGTATTGGCCAGCCGGAGCACTGGCCTCGCGGCGGCCATAGACCTTGTTGACCTTGTTCAGGAAAAAGGTCGCGCCATCTCCCTCGGGATTGAAATTGTCGTCGGGCCGCGACAAGGCGCTGCGGGCGACAGGGCGCACCAGATAGGGCGTTGCGATGATGACGAGTTCGGTTTCGTTGCGCTGGAAGTCCCTGCTGCGGAAGAGGGCGCCTAGAATTGGAACCTTGGAGATCCCGGGCAAACCGCTCATCGCCTGGCGAATATTGTCCTGCACGAGACCGGCGATGACGATCGAACCACCCGAAGGCAGTTCGACTGTTGTCGAAGCCTCGCGCTTGCGGATCGACATATAGGTTGAACCTGGAATACTGGGCGCCGTATTGCCGGTCACCGCACTGCCTTCCCAGGTCGGCTCGGAAACATTGGTCTCAATCTTCAGGCTGATGCGGCCAGGCGCCAGAACGACGGGTCGGAAGTTCAACTCGATCCCATAGTCGACCGAATTGGTCGTGCGGCTGAGCGTCGCCTGGCCGTCCTCGACATCGATTTCCTGCTCTGCCGCTAGACGATATTCGCCGCCGACATAGAATTTTGCCGGTTCGCCGGAAATTGCAGTGAGGCTCGGCTCTGCCAGCGTCCGCATGACGCCGGCTTGCTCCATCGCATTGACATAGGCGTTGATGCCGATATTGCCGATCGAACTGGAAATCGAGGCCGTCCCTGTCGGATCGATAGCATTGCCCAGGTTCGAAGGGTTCGCATAGCTGATGCCGCTGGTCCCGTCCGAAATGCTTCCTGAGAAACCGAGCTGCTTCAGGACCTGACGGCTTACCTCTGCCACGGTGACCTTCAGCGTTACCTGATCCTCGCCCTCGATTTGAAGCAGATTGACGATCTGGGACGTCTGGCGCTCTTCCGCGTAGATCGCGACATCGCCGCCATCTTCACTGCTGGATGCCGTTGTGTTGCGAGTGGTTGCTTCGCCGCCCTGCAGGAAGGCTTTGGCAAGGCTCTGAGCGCGCGCGGCATCCTGTGGTGTTCGCACAGTGCCGGTCAGCACGATGTTGTCGGAGACGATCTCCACCTTGATGTCCGACTCGGGTATAAAGCGCCGCAGATTGGCTTCCAGGCCGGCAATATCGCGTTCGATTTCGATGTCCAGGCTGACGATCTCCTGGCCATCATCTCCAAAGATGAAGATATTGGTCTGGCCGACCGTTTTGCCGAACAGGTAGATGCGCCGTGACGACCGGGTAACGGCGTCCGCCATGCTCGGATCCGCAACCAGGATATCGTGGGCGTCTGCAGGCAGGTCGACAACGAGCGCCTTGTTCAGCCCGAGCTTTACGGTACGACGCTTGCCCGGACCGGAATCGGTAATCCGGAGAACGCTCTCTTGAGCGGCCTCGGCCAATGGGGCATCCAAGAGGTGGAAGTTTAGGGGCGCCGGAACGCCCGAGACGGCCATTGCCAAGGCCAATCCGCCGGTCAGGGATACACGAAGTTTATTCGTCAGGTTTCTCACAGTGGGTCCCCACTCACTTCATGGAATTGGCGGCGGTTGAGTCGGATGATTTCACGAGTTCGCCGGATTTGATGACCTGGATCGTCGGCTGGCCATCGCCGCCGCTCAGAAGGTAGTCGGCCGCACTCGTGTCCTCTTCCTGGGCATCAGCGACTGAGCGCAGCGCCAGCGACAGACGATCTGCCATCTGCTGTGCAACCGCGATCACCTTGGTCTGGTCCGGCGTCAACTCAAGCGTAGCCGTGGTGCCAATGACAGACTTTGACCCATCAGGCGCCTCTTCGATTTGCTGGTCGACCGCGAGCACGCGAACATTGGACAACACGGTTTCCGTCAGAAAATTGTTTTCGTCGCCCTTGCGCACCATGATGACGTCGACGCGGTCGTTGGGCAGAATGAAGCCGCCGGCACCGGTTGCGACCGAGATTTCCGTAGAGACAGCGCGTTTTCCGGAGGGCAGCAGGGCGGACAGGATACGGGAGGACGAATCGGCGATCTTCTCGCGGCGCAGCGGCTCGCCTTCGAAAAGCGGCAGGCGCACGACGGCACCCTTCAGCTCGGTCATGGCATCGGCGCGGGTCGATGAGGTAATGAAGCCGTCAACGACGCTATCGGCCGGCCAGGGCATCCAGCGCATGGCGCTGTCATCCAGGCGTGCGCCCACGGGCAGGTTTTTGGCGGAAACGAGGACGTCGACCGTCTGCTGCTTTTCCACGGTCGGGTCTTGCTGCACGACCACGGTCTGGTTGCCAGTCAGGCGCATGGCCAGAAGGCCGGCCATACCGGCTGCCACGACGGCGACTGCAAGTATGATAAGGCGGGCGGGTTTCATGATCGATCCTTGGACGAGGCAGCAGTGCTATCGCCAAGATTGATCAGGAATTGGTGTACTTATGGTTAATAAGCCGCTTACTTTTGTAGTTAACGTAAGGTTTCTTTCGGCGTCAGCGCATACTCGCCATGGCGGAAATCATCAATGGCGACTGGGGATACGCCATGAGGCCGGCAGCGCCGATCGCGATGGCATAAGGGATCTTGTTCGCCACCATCAGGGTCTTGGGAAATTTCACGCCGATAGTGGCGAACACCTCCCAGTTTGCCCGAATTGCAATCACCATGACGGTGAGAATCCCGCCGAGAAAGCCGGTATAGGCGAGAAAATCGAACAGCGAGTGATTGAAGCCGAACCAGACGGCCGCAGCAGACAGCAATTTCGCGTCACCGCCGCCCATTACATTGAACGCGAAGAGACCAAAGCAGACTGCAAAGACCGCAGCGGCAGCCGCCATATGCCAGCCGAACTCGACGATGCCGAGCCCACTGAATGGGGCAATGGCCAGAAATGTGCAGAACAGGATTACCGGGATCCGGTTCGGGATCGTCATTTCAAGAAAATCGGTCAGCGCCGCCAGGACGAGGCAGATCGGCGGAATGATGAAGATGATGGACACATACATGGCTTTATCCTTGATCCGCCACGATCCTAAGGCCGAGAGGTGAATATTTGGCAAAGCCGCCGCCAACTCGGACGTCTAAAAACGGCAAAGCCGCCTCGCAGCGCGAGACGGCTTTGCATATGCATCCAACCAGCGATCAGCCCGAATAGTTGAGCTTGCCTGCCAGGGTGTTGAACTGCGTGTTCAGGGCGCTGCCGAGGGTCGTCGCACCTGTGATGAGAGCCACGGAGATCAAGGCGGCGATCAGGCCATACTCGATGGCGGTAGCCCCGGATTCGTCTCTCACGAAACGAGCAATAATGGATTTCATATCTGTCTCCAAAATTTACGCGATTGATCCGGTCGAGACACCTGGCTAAGCCGACGTGACCGACGAGAACCTCCAGGCTCCCCGGAGATCAACCAGCGTAGTTGAGCTTGCCTGCGAGATTGTTGAACTGGGTGTTGAGCTTGCTGCCGAGCGTGGTTGCGCCGGTGATGAGGGCAACGGAAATCAGGGCGGCGATCAGGCCGTACTCGATTGCGGTTGCACCGGATTCATCCTTGATGAAGCGTGCGAAAAGATTGGTCATGGTAGTCTCCTACTCCGCGAGGTTGATCAGCACTGCCGGCAACTGTTTCCGTTGCTCGGATGACCTCAACCTAAATCCACCCTGTTGCCATCGGCTTAAGAAAGACGGTTACCACGCCGTGAACAGCGCTTTGCGAGAAGCTTGGTAAATGAACCATCGGCCCGATGGTTCAAATGCAGCCTAGTTCGGTCAGACCGCCTTCGATGAAGCCTAAAAAGCTGCAAATTGTCATTTCCAGAGGCGCTCGACGCCCCCGGAAAGCAAGCGCTTGGCAGATTGGGTCTCGGTCCCACTCCAGGAGGAAAGCCTTAGGATGTGTGCCGAATTGAAGCAGAGCCGACGCAGGGCGGTGCGCAGGCTCAAAAGAGCGTCATGCCTCCCGCCCTGGAAGTGCTTGGTGCTTGCGATTAATCCTTCGTTCACCAAGGCATTCCATACTCGAAAGAAGTCCCTCACGCGCGGAATGTAAGGCATGTCCAAGTTCGATCGTCGTTTCACGGCCTTGGCCGCAGTCGTGGCCCTGCTGACAGCTATGGTCGTGTCCGCTCCGGCTGCCGCCGCGGATGATGTTCTGCGCGTCTATATGAATAGCGCGCGCATCCTGAAGCTTGATCGGCCGGTCAGCAAAGTGATCGTCGGAAATTCTGAAGTTGCCGACGCGACCGTTGCGGATTCAAAGACGATCGTTCTCACGGGCCGCGCTTACGGCACGACGAACCTCGTCTTGCTTGATGCAGACGGAAACGCAATCGTCGACGAGCGCATTCTCGTATCGATTGACGAGTCCAATACAGTCCGGGTCTATAAAGCCACGGATAGAACAGTGCTGTCCTGCACACCTAACTGCGAAGAACACGCCAAGACCGGCACGTCTCAATAAAAATCCCTCATCCGACTTTCCGGGGCTGGCGCAAGTCTAAAGAGTTCGGAAACGGAAAATCAATACTTGGCGCTTAGCCTCTGCTCCAACATCCGGAGCGGGCGGGGCTATGAACAGCCGAAGAAACCATCAGCATGATGCGAAATCACCCAAGATGCGGACAGGTCGCATCTGGAAGCGGTTGGCGCGTTCGCGTGAGGGATCTGCTGCGATCGAATTCGCGATCCTCTCGATCCCCTACTTCATGATCATCTTTGCTATTCTTGAAACATTCATCGCGTTTGCCGCCGAGCAACTCGTGACCAACGCGGTAAACACGCTGGGGCGCCAAATCCGGACAGGGCAGATCACCTATGGTCTCAACCGCTCGACGGACAAGACAAAGGAGCAATTCCGGCAGCTCTTCTGCGACGAGGTCAAGATCCTCATCACCTGTTCGGCAACGGAAGTTACAACTGCGGCCAAGCTCTACATTGACGCCCGCACGTTCTCGACCTTCGCCGCGATCCCGACGACAATTCCGCGGATGACGACGGCGACCTATTCCGACATCAACCCTGCGACGTTCGCTTTTACGCCCGGTGGCCCGGAAACGATCAACATGTTGCGCGCCTACTACCGTTGGCAGGTGATTACGGATCTCGTGCGTCCTTACATCACCACCATCCGGCCTGCCGACGGGTCCATGCCGAGCGACTTCCTGATTGTGGCGACGACCGCATTCAAGAACGAGAAATATCCATGATCCAGGTTCCTCTCGAACGTCTGCGGCACAAAGCGTCCAGAGTACCCGATCGATACACCGGTGTCTTCCTCCGTCTGCGAGACATTCTGCTCGACAAGCAGGGCGTCGGTGGCGTCGAATTCGCCCTCGTCGCGCCAATGCTTCTCGTCCTTTATCTGATGTCCTTTGAGCTCACCATGGGCTTCAGTGTGGCGAAGAAGACGTCGATGGCGAGCAGCGCCGTCGCCGATATCGTTGCTCGTGAGGAAAAGGTCACCAAGTCCTTTCTGGTCACCATGCCGGACGTCGCCAAGGCGATCTTCGTGCCCTATCCGACCAACAATCTTCTGATCAAGGTGACCGCCATCAAGATCGACAGCACCAAGGCTCCCAAGGTTGCCTGGTCCTGGTCCTCTACGGGTGTTGTACCCTATGCCGTCGGCACCACGCCACCGGTTCCGGCTGATTTGCTGGTGGCCGATACCTTCCTTATTCGCAGTGAGCTCAGTGTGTCCCACGAACTGATGACCTACCTGCCGGGTCTTGTGAGCGGGGGCAAGAAAAGCCTGACCCTCTACCGCGAGTTCTACTACCGCCAGCGTCTGGGGACGGAAATCACCTGCAGCGACTGCTGATCGGCCACATTTGCCAAGCCAGGGCCCACCGGCTAATGATGCGGATCGAAGCCGGCCATCAAGATCCAGAGCCGGCCCTTGGATAAGGCATGGCACGCGCATTTCTTTTCGTCCTCGATTCCTTCGGTATTGGCGGTGCGTCTGATGCACCCGCCTATGGTGATGACGGCTCCGATACGCTTGGCCATATCGCCGAATTTTGTGCGGCGGGGGCAGGGGACCGCAAAGGATTGCGGCAGGGCCCCCTGGTGCTTCCCAACCTGTCGGCCCTCGGTCTTTTGAGCGCCGCCAAATTGGCGACAGGGCGCATCCCGGCCGGCATGCCGGTGCCGGAGCGTGTTTTTGGCTTGCATGGTGCCGCAAGCGAGGTCTCGCACGGCAAGGACACGCCCTCCGGACACTGGGAAATTGCCGGTACGCCTGTGATGTTTGACTGGGGCTACTTCCCGGAGGGCGACGAAGCCTTTCCGCCCGATCTCGTCGAAGCCATCTGCCACGAGGCAAACCTGCCAGGCATCCTCGGCAACTGCCATGCATCGGGTACGGAGGTCATTGCCCGTTTCGGCGAGGAGCATATCCGCACCGGCAAACCCATCTGCTACACATCGTCGGACTCCGTCTTCCAGATCGCGGCCCACGAAACGCACTTTGGCCTGGAGCGTCTGCTGTCGCTGTGCCAGATCGTCCGCAAGCTGCTGGATCCCTTGAATATTGGCCGGGTCATCGCACGGCCCTTCATCGGCGAGACCGTGCACAGCTTTGAGCGCACCGGCAACCGGCGCGACTATTCCGTTCTACCACCGGAGCCAACGCTGCTCGATCGTCTGGTTGACCGGGGGAGGAAGGTGCATGCGGTCGGCAAGATCGCGGACATTTTTGCGCACCAGGGCATCACCCGCATGATCAAGGCAAATGGCAATGCCGCCCTTATGGACGCGACCCTAAAGGCCATCGATGAGGCGGAAGACGGCGACCTTGTCTTCACCAATTTCGTCGATTTCGACATGCTGTATGGCCATCGTCGTGACGTTCCCGGCTACGCCGCAGCACTGGAAGCTTTCGATCGCCGCCTTCCTGAGGTGCACCGCAAGCTGAAGCCGGGCGACATTGTGCTGATGACAGCCGACCACGGTTGCGATCCGACCTGGCGCGGCACGGACCATACGCGCGAGCGCGTGCCGATCATGTGTTTCGGGCCGAGCATCCGCTCGCGCAACATCGGCCTGCGGAACACCTATGCCGATATCGGCGAAACCATTGCTGCGCATCTGGGCATCGCGCCCGGCCGCCACGGACGGAGCTTCCTGTGACGACACAGCTGAAAAAGGCCGAATTGCACTGTCACCTCGAGGGTGCGGCACCTCCGGCACTCACCCTTAATCAGGCTCGCAAATACGGCGTCGACCCAGCCAGTTTCATGGACGGAGACCGCTACGCCTGGACCGACTTTGCCGAGTTCATCAAGGCCTATGACAAGGTCGCCAGTCTCTTCCGCACAGAAGACGATTATGCCCTCCTCACAGAGACCTATCTGCGGGAATTGGCATCGGTCGGCACCATTTACAGTGAGCTTATCGTTTCGCCAGATCACGGTGATCGCATCGGTCTTGGTGCCGACAACTATTTGGCCGGCATCACGGCCGGTATCGAGAGAGCGAAGGCGATAACCGGCATCGAGGTGCGGATCCTTGTGACAGGCGAGCGCCATTTTGGACCCGAGAGCGTAATCGCCGCTGCCGACTATGCTGCGCGCACCACAAACCCGTTGATCACCGGCTTCAACATGGCCGGCGAAGAGCGCATGGGCCGCGTGGCGGACTATGCCAAGGCCTTCGATATCGCCCGTGAAGCGGGTCTTGGCCTTACCATCCATGCAGGGGAGGTCTGCGGCGCCTTCAGTGTTGCCGATGCGCTAGATCTCGTGAGGCCGGCCCGCATCGGCCACGGCGTGCGCGCCATCGAAGACGCCGATCTCGTTCGCCGCCTCGCTGATCTCGGGACGGTTCTGGAGGTCTGCCCTGGATCCAACATTGCGCTGTCGGTCTATCCCGATTTCCAGAGCCACCCCCTGCGTAAGCTCCGGGATGCCGGAGTCCGCGTCTGCATCAATTCCGACGATCCGCCCTTCTTCCACACTTCGCTGGCCCGGGAATACGAGTTGGCGGGAACGGAGTTTGGATTCTCGAACGCGGAAATCGACGCCATGACCCGTACGGCGATTGAGGCAGCCTTCGTGGACGAGAAGACGCGACAAGCGCTCCTGGCGAAGCTTGGAACGTGAGCGCTGTTGAAGACCGGGCAAAATCCACGCCTGCTCTTGCGGCTCTCCCACAGAACGTGAAAATAGAGTCATTCGAAGACAAAGAAGAAAAGAAGGTTCGATCCATGGACGGCGTAACAGTCATCAACCACCCTCTCGTGCAGCACAAGCTGACGATCATGCGCCGCAAGGAAACCTCGACCTCCAGTTTTCGCCGACTGCTGCGCGAAATTTCGACCCTTCTCTGCTACGAGGTGACGCGCGATCTCGAGCTGACTATGGAGACGATCGAGACGCCGCTGACCGAGATGCAATCCCCGATCCTCGAGGGCAAGAAGCTGGTCTTCGCCTCGATCCTGCGCGCCGGTAACGGCCTGTTGGAAGGCATGCTCGAACTGGTTCCGGCAGCCCGTGTCGCCCATGTCGGCGTCTACCGCGATCACGAAACGCTGCAGGCCGTGGAATACTATTTCAAGGCACCCGAAGCTCTGTCGGAGCGCCTGATCATCGTTGTCGACCCGATGCTTGCCACCGGGAATTCCTCGATTGCCGCCATCGACAAGCTCAAGGAACGCGGCGCAAAGAACATCCGCTTCCTCTGCCTGCTGGCAGCACCTGAAGGCATCAAGAACTTCCACGCTGTCCATCCCGACGTGCCGATCTTCACCGCCTCGATCGACAGTCACCTCAACGAGAAGGGCTACATCATGCCCGGCCTCGGCGATGCAGGCGACCGGATGTACGGAACGAAGTGATTTCTTAACCAGATCGCAAGCTTTGACGGCTCGAAACCCCGGTTTCGGGCCGTTTTCGCACGTCCGCTATCCGATTGGCAAAGCGCAACTGCTAAGCTTTACGCAATCCAATCGAGGAGCGCCGATGTTCGCCCGCACGCTGTTCACCGTCTTGATGCTCGCTTTGTCGGCCAGCCAGTGGCCGACGATTGCGCAAAAGGTCGAAGCCCTGCTGCATAAGGAGGAGCCCTCGGACGAAACGGCAGCCAAACCCGTATCCACGGGCTCGGGCCAGACCGTGCTGACAATGGCGCCGGGCGGGCACTATGCCGGAACTTTCAAGATGAACGGCAAACCGATCCAGGCCATGATCGATACAGGAGCCTCACTGGTTGCGATCAATGTCTCGACTGCAAGGCGGCTTGGTATCAGCCCCGCTGCGCTCGACTTCCGCTACGACGTAAACACGGCCAATGGCTCGATCAAGGCGGCGCATGTCGTCCTCGACCGTATTGAGGTTGGCAGCATTCGGGTGCGCGATGTAGACGCCTTCGTGCTGAAGGACGAGGCGCTGTCCTCGACGCTGATCGGCATGAGCTTCCTGCAAAAGCTCAAGTCCTATTCCGCCGACCAGCGCGTCATGCGGCTTGTGCAATAGGCTTCATTCCGCGCTGATGCGCAGGCCTATGACCGGCGTTACTGCGGGCTTTTCGCTTGTAATCCGATAGCTTGCCAGAACCGTCTTCGCAGCCTCTTGTGCTGCGGTGAGGTCGTTGGCCTGGACGAAGGCGATCGGCTCGCCCTTCACAATGGGGGTGCCAAGCGGCTTGAAGCCGGATAGACCCACGCGGTGATCGATGCTGTCGCTCGGCCGCTGCCGGCCACCACCCAGTGTTACCACGGCAAGCCCCAGTGCGCGCGTGTCGCAGGCGGAAAGATAGCCGTTTTCGGGCGCCTCTACAGCGACCTCGACCTTGGCTCGTGGCAGATAGTGATCTGCCCTCTCCATGAAGTCGGAGGGGCCACCCAGCTCGTGTACCATTTTCCCGAAAATGTCCGCTGCATGGCCGGAGCCGAGAGCTTCGACGCAACGGGCAAGCGCCACCGTCTTGTCCATCTCCACGCCGGCATTGATCAGCATCTCCGCGCCGAAGGCGAGCGTCACCTGTTCCAGCCGCGTGCCGGTCTTGAGACCCTTGAGGAAATCGACCGCGTTCTGCACCTCAATGGCGTTCCCGGCACAATCAGCCAGCGGTTCATTCATGTCGGTCAGCAGCGCGGTTGTTCGGACACCAGCACCATTTGCCACGCGCACAAGCGAGCGGGCGAGCGCTTCGGCATCCTCTGCCTTGGCCATGAACGCGCCATTGCCGAATTTGACGTCGAGCACTAGGCTATCGAGCCCTGCCGCCAGTTTCTTCGACAGGATGGAGGCCGTGATCAGCGGAATGGATTCAACCGTCGCCGTCACGTCGCGGATCGCGTAGAGCCGTTTGTCCGCTGGTGCCAGGTCACCGGTCTGGCCGATGATGGCGCAGCCGGCGCGATCGACCGTCCGGCGGAAGATGGCATTATCAGGCATCACGTCATAGCCCGGGATCGACTGCAGCTTATCCAGCGTACCGCCGGTATGGCCAAGACCCCGACCCGATATCATCGGGACAGCAAGCCCGCAGGCGGCCACGATCGGGGCCAGCATCAGTGAGACGTTGTCGCCGACGCCGCCGGTCGAATGTTTGTCCGCAATCGGCCTGCCGACACCAGACCAAGACAGGACGTCACCAGAATCGCGCATCGCAAGGGTCAGCGCCACGATCTCCTCAGGCGTCATGCCCTGAAAGAAAACCGCCATGGCGAATGCCGCCACTTGTCCTTCGGAAATCGTTTCGTTGGAGAGCCCCTCGATAAAGCCGGAAATTTCGGCGGCCGACAGCACTCCACCATCCCGCTTTCGTCGAATGATCTCCTGCGGCAACATGATCAGTATCCTGAGGCTGCGGCGGTCGACCGCTCGCCTGAAAGAACGGCCAAGATGTCGTCCAGCAGCCCCGAAGCTCCAAAACGAAAGGTGGACGGGATCACCCAGTCCTCGCCCATGATCGTATCGGCAAGCCGCAGGTAAAGTCCGGCGTCGGCGACCGTCGAGATACCCCCGGCGGGCTTGAAGCCGACCCTCTTGCGGCTGTCACGGATCGATTGCAGCATGATGTCTGCCGCCTCCAGCGTGGCATTGACGCCGACCTTGCCGGTCGAAGTCTTGACGAAATCCGCACCGGCCGCGATGGCAAGGTCGGATGCCTTCCGGATAAGAGCCACATCCTTGAGTTCGCCGGTTTCCAGGATCGTCTTCAGGATAGCATTGCCGCAGGCTGCCTTCACGGCAGTTACCATGTCCGTCACAGCCTTCTCATCACCGGAAGCCAAGGCACGGTACGGAATGACAAGGTCGATATCGTCGGCGCCGTCGGCAACAGCGTCGCGCGTCTCCGCCAGCACATCCTCGATCTTCATTGCGCCAGAGGGAAAGTTGACCACGGTCGCGATGCGGATCGGACTGTCCGGCCCAAGCAGCGTGCGCGCCTGCATCACGAAGCGTGGCCAGATGCAGATCGCGGCCGTGGGGCCATAAGCGGTCTGGGCCTTGCCGCAGAGCGAAACGATCTGCTCCGGCGTGCAATCATCCTTCAGGTTGGTGAGGTCGAGAAGCGACAGCGCCTTGGTCGCAACCGCGCGCAGTTCCTGGTTATCCAATATCGTTACCTCCGCCGATCATCCGCTTGAGGATGCGGGCCAGACGTTCGCCGCCGATCGGCGCCATGTCTTTGGTTTCTTCGTGGCTCAGTTCGCCACCGGTCATGCCGGCTCCATAATTGGTGATCACGGAGGCTGCCGCAACCCTCAGGCCGAAAAAGCGGGCGAGAATGACTTCCGGTACGGTCGACATGCCGACAGCATCCGCCCCCAGCACCCGCGCCATGCGGATCTCTGCCGGTGTCTCGAAGCTCGGGCCGGAGAACCACATATAGACACCGTGAGAGAGCGGGACTTCTTCTGCGGCTGCGGCTTCGCGCATGGCAGCCTGCAGCTGCGCGTCATAGGCCGAAGTCATGCCGACGAAGCGTGCGTCGCTTGGCTCGCCGATCAGCGGGTTCTTGCCGGAGAAATTGATGTGGTCGGTGATCTGCATGACCGAACCCGGCGGCATATCCTCGCGCAGAGACCCCGCCGCATTGGTCAGTATCAGCGTCGTGACCCCCAGCCCCATCAGCACTTCGATGGGAATCCGCATCGCCGTCGGATCGCCGTGCTCGTAATAATGCACGCGACCGGCGAGCATGATGACCGGCGTTTTCCCCAGCATGCCGGCGACAAGCTCGCCAGCATGACCCGATACGGCACTCAAGGGAAAGCCGGGCAGCTCGGAATAGGGGACACGAACCGCATCTCGAACCTCGTTCACCAGTGAACCCAATCCCGAACCCAGGACGATGCCGTGACGGGGAACGAGACCGTTCAGCCGCTCGACGAGAAGATCGACGGCGGGCTTCATCCAATCACGTCCGTCTTGAAACTCAGCGGCAGAAGTTCGTCCATGGTCATGGTCTTCTGCACGCCCACCTCGTCGCAGAGGTAGATCTTCGTGTCTGCGGATGCGAATTCGGAGATCTTCTGGCGGCAGCCGCCGCAAGGCGGGCAGAGCGCGAGCTTCTCGGCAATGACGGCCATCTCGACGATCTTCTTGCCGCCGCCCATGATCATGCAACCGATCGCCGTGGGCTCGGCACACCATCCCTGCGGGAAGGAGAGGTTCTCGATGTTGGCGCCCGTATAGATCTTGCCGTCATCGGCCCGGATCGCAGCTCCCACGGGGAACTTGGAATAGGGCGCGTGGGCGAATGCCATCGCGCCGCGTGCGGCCTCGAACAGATCGTGAGCCATGGATCAACGCTCCTTGGTATAGGGTACGCCACCGGCCTTCGGCGGGTTGGCAGCACCGATGAATCCCGCCAGCAGAATACAAGTCAGGATATAGGGCAGAGCCTGGAAAATCTGTACCGGCACCTCGCCGATCCCGGGTACGGCCTTGCCCTGCATGAAGTTCGCGAGCGCGTCGAGGAAACCGAACAGCAGGCAGGCGAACATCACCGGCACCGGCTTCCATTTGGCGAAGATGAGCGCCGCAAGCGCGATATAGCCCTTGCCCGCCGACATGTCCTTGATGAAGGCCGCCGACTGCGCGATCGCCAAATAGGTGCCGGAGAAACCGCAGAGGAAGCCGGCTACCAGAACGGCACGGTAACGCAGAAAGGTCACCGAGATGCCCGCCGTATCGACGGCGCCCGGATTTTCGCCGACGGCGCGCAGCCGCAGACCGAAACGCGTCCGGTAGAGCACCCACCAGGACAGCGGCACGGCGAGGAAAGCGATATAGGTGAGGATGTTGTTGCCGGAAATCACATTTGCATAGATCGGCCCGATGAAGGGTACGTCACGCATCGCGTCGGCTCCCGGCAGGATGATCGGCGCAAAGCGCCCGTCATTGGTCACCTGGGGCGTGCGGCCGCCCTGGCCGAACCACGCTTGGCCGAGCACGACTGTCAGGCCGGCGGCCACGAAATTGAGCGCCACCCCCGAAATGATCTGGTTGCCGCGATTGGTGATCGAGGCAAAACCGTGGATCAGCGAGAAGAAGAGCGAAATCCCGAGACCGGCGCAGAGACCGGCCCAGGCAGAGCCGGTCAGATGCGCCGTGCAGGCAGCCGCGAATGCGGCAGCTAACATCTTACCCTCAAGCCCGATATCGAAAATGCCGGCGCGTTCCGAAAAGAGACCTGCCAGTGCCGTGAAAATCAGCGGGATCGACAGGCGGATGGTCGATCCAAGAATGCTGATGAGGATGTCGAAGCTATCCATGTTTGATCCTCAACCCTTCACGAAAGTTTGGTAGGCGCGGACAATCATCGGCCGGCACATAAATTCGAGCGCGCCGGCAAACAGGATGACGAGACCCTGGATGACGACGATCATGTCGCGGGTGATGTTCGGCATGTCGAAGGAAAGCTCCGCCCCGCCCTGATAAAGCACCCCGAACAGGATGGCGGCAATGATGATGCCGAGCGGATGGTTGCGCCCCATCAGAGAGACGGCGATGCCGACAAAGCCAGCGCCACCGACGAATTCCACCTGCAGACGTGCAGAAGCGCCAAGCACCGGGTTGAGCGCCATCATGCCGGCGAGACCGCCGGAGATCAGCATCGTGATAACAACGATTCTCGTATAGGAAATGCCGGCATAATCGGCGGCCGAGCGGCTGAGACCCATGGTCCGCATCTCAAAGCCGAGTTTTGTCCGCCAGATCAACACCCACACCACCACGCACATCACGAGTGCAATGAGGAATGACACGTTGAACGGGGCAGGGCCGAGTTTGCCGCCGAACATGGCAATCAGCCAGTCGAGCTTCGGCAGTTGACCGCCTTCAAGGAAGGTGCGGGTTTCAGGCGCCATCTTGCCTGGAACGATGAAAACGTTGACCAGCAGGTAAACCATCAGCGCCGCGCCGATGAAGTTGAACATGATTGTGGTGATGACGATATGGCTGCCGCGCTTTGCCTGTAGAAGCGCCGGAATCAGCGCCCAGGCCGCGCCGAAGAGAGCAGCGCCGAGGACCGCGAACGGCATCGTCACATACCAGGGTACGTAGTGGTCCAACGCCAGAGCGGCAAGTGCAGCACCCAGGCCGCCCACATAGGCTTGGCCCTCGGAGCCGATGTTGAACAGCCCGGCATGATAGGCGACCGCCACCGAAAGCCCGGTGAAGATGAAGTTCGTCGCGTAGAACAGCGTAAAGCCGATGCCTTCGCCGCGCCCGAGCGCGCCCTGCAGCATCAGTTGCAGCGCCTCCCACGGGTTTTCCCCGATGATCCAGACCACGAGGCCCGAGACCAGGAAGGCGAGCGTGAGGTTGATCAGCGGCAGCAGCGCATAATTGATCCAGTTGGGAAGGGGTACGGATGCAGTGCTCATCGAATCCTCAAGCGGCAATACCGGCCATCATCAGGCCGAGTGTCTGTTCACCGGCGTCCGGTGTCTTCTCGCCAACCACCTTGCCGGCGAACATCACCAGGATCCGGTCGGACAGCGAACGGATCTCGTCGAGCTCGACGGAAACCAGCAGCACGGCCTTGCCGGCGTCCCGCGTTTCGACGATCCGCTTGTGAATGAATTCGATGGCGCCGATGTCGACGCCGCGGGTAGGCTGGCCGACGATCAGAAGCTTCGGATCCCGCTCGATTTCGCGCGCGACCACGATCTTTTGCTGGTTGCCGCCTGAGAAGTTCGCAGTCTTGAGCCGTGGGTTTGGTGGGCGAATGTCGTATTTCTCGATCTCCGCCACGGCCGCCTTGCGAATTGCCTCGGGGTCGAGGAAGAAGCCCTTCCCGTAGCGCTCGTCACGATGATAGCCCAGTATTGCGTTCTGACTTTCCTCGAAGGCGAGCACAAGGCCCATGTGGTGTCGGTCTTCCGGAATATGAGCAACGCCTACGCCGCGCAATTCTGCCGGATCGAGCCCCGCGACGTTGCGCCCGCCGATCCAGATCTCGCCGGATGTGGGTTTGCGGATGCCGGTAATTGCCTCCAGCAATTCGCTCTGGCCATTGCCCGCAACGCCAGCGATACCGACAATTTCCCCGGACCTTACGTCGAACGAGACGTTGTCGACCATGGTGACGCCACGGCTGTCCTTGACGGTCAGGTTGCGCACAGAGAGATAGACGTCACCTGGATTGGCTGGCTTCTTGTCGACATGAAGCAGCACGCGGCGGCCAACCATCAGCTCGGCCAGTTCTTCGACCGTTGTCTCAGCTGTCTTGCGTGTCGCAACGATCTCGCCACGCCGCATCACCGAGACTGTGTCGGTGATCGCCATGATCTCGCGCAGCTTGTGCGTGATCAGAATGACGGTTTTGCCCTGGTCGCGCAGCACGCCGAGGATCTTGAACAGGTGATCCGCTTCAGCCGGCGTCAAAACGCCAGTCGGCTCGTCAAGAATCAGGATTTCTGCGCCGCGATAAAGCGCCTTCAGAATCTCCACGCGCTGCTGCAGACCCACGGGAAGTTCCTCGACCACCGCGTCGGGATCGACTTCCAGCTCGTAATCCTCTTCCAGCTTCTTGAGCGCGGCACGAGCAGTGTCGACGCCCTTGGCCAATGTCGCGCCGCCTTCGGCACCGAGCATCAGGTTTTCCAGCACCGTGAAATTTTCGACCAGCATGAAATGCTGGTGCACCATTCCGATGCCGGCGCTAATCGCTGCCTGGCTGTCGCGGATGGTGATCGGCTTGCCCGCGATCTGGATGGATCCCTGGTCGGCCTGGTAGAATCCGTAGAGGATCGACATCAGCGTCGATTTGCCAGCGCCATTTTCACCGATGATACCGTGAATGGAGCCTTTGGCGACCGTGAGGTTGATGTTCTTGTTGGCATGCACCGCACCGAACTTCTTGTCGATGCCGATCAGTTCGATCGCCGGTACCTGGCTTTTAGCAGTCATTCCGGTCCCCCAGACATACAAAAAGGGCGCAGGACGACTTGATCGCCGTCCTGCGCCCGGATTTTAAATCACTTCGGGCATGAATTGTCCGACATGTAGTCGTGCACCTTAACGGTGCCTGCGATGATGTCGGCCTTCGCCTTTTCAACGGCGGCCTTCATGTCGTCGGTGATCAGCTTGGCGTTGTTGTCGTCGAGCGCGTAGCCGACGCCGTCTTCCTTGACGCCAAGAGCGAGAAGGCCCGGCGTGAACTTGTCGTTCTTGGAGTCGGAATATGCGTTGTAAACAGCGAGGTCGACGCGCTTGACCATCGAGGTCAGGACGGAACCCGGTTGCAGGTGGTTCTGGTTGGAATCCACGCCGATCGAGAACTTCTTGTTGTCTGCTGCCGTCTGGAGGACGCCGAGGCCTGAAGCGCCGGCTGCGGCGTAGATGACGTCCGCGCCCTGGTCGATCTGGTTCTTGGCGAGTTCACCGCCGCGGACAGGGTCGTTCCAGGCAGCACCGGTGGTGCCGATCATGTTCTGCAGAACTTCGATGTCGGCCTTGGCGGCGCGCGCGCCCTGCTCGTAGCCGCATTCGAACTTGCGGATCAGCGGGATATCCATGCCGCCGACGAAACCAACCTTGCCGGTGGTCGATGCCATGCCGGCAAGCAGGCCGACGAGGTAAGAACCTTCTTCTTCTTTATAGACAACCGAGCGGACATTCGGCTTGTCGACAACGGAATCGACGATCACGAACTGAGTGTCGGGGAATTCGGCGGCAACCTTCTCGATGGCAGAGGTCCAGGCGAAGGAAACGGCCACGACCGGGTTGAAGCCCTTGGACGCGAAGTTGCGGATCGCCTGCTCGCCCTGCGTATCGCTGGTCGGTTCGAAATCACGATAGTCGATGCCGGTTTCGGCCTTGAACTTCTCGGCGCCACCATAAGCGGCTTCGTTGAACGACTTGTCGAATTTGCCGCCCGTACCATACACCAGCGCCGGCTTGACGTCGGCCGCAAGCGCGGTTGCCGACATCGCGGCCAAGGCAAAGAGACTGAGGAGGGTTTTCTTCATAGTGCAGCCCTGTTTGTTGCTATTGATCTTGTTGGGTCCTCCCGCAAGCCTTCCCATACGGAAAGACATGTCTGCGGAACCGCCGCTCCCCTTTTCCAGAGGTCCTGGCTGGGCTGCATCCTTGCATGGCTCGTCTGAAAATTCACCAGATTTTTTTCATCTGGTAAAGATTCACACCCGTGCCGAAATTTCGGCGCCGAGTGTGAAAATCTAGTCAGATCAAAGGGATTTGTGCTGCCGCTTTGGGCAGAACGTCTCATGCTGCCGGCGAGATCGGGCAAGAGACCCCTGTACCTTGCAGACCGCAATAGCCGTTCGGATTCTTTGCGAGATATTGCTGATGATACTCTTCCGCATAGTAGAAGGGGCCGGCATGGGCGATTTCGGTCGTCACCCGACTGTTGTGCCCTGCCTGCACCAAGGCGTTCTGGAACGCGTCGCGCACCCGGATCGCCAGTGCCATATCTTCCTCTGTCTCCACATAGATGGCCGACCTGTAGGTCGTGCCGATATCGTTCCCCTGGCGCATGCCCTGGGTCGGATCATGCGCCTCAAAGAAGATCTTGAGCAGCGCTTCCAGGCTGATCTTGGCGGGATCATAGACGACCTTGACCACTTCCGTGTGGCCGGTGAGCCCGGTCACGGTTTCCTGATAGGTCGGATTGGGGGTGATGCCGCCCTGATAGCCGGCCGCGGTCACATAGACGCCCGGCGTCTGCCAGAGAAGCCGCTCGGCCCCCCAGAAACATCCGAGGCCCAGATAGATCGTCTGCATCTGCTCCGGATACGGGCCCTTGAGCGGCAGGCCGGATATGAAATGTGTCTCGGCCGTGGGCAGAGGCTCTGTGCGACCGGGAAGAGCGTTTTCCGCCGTCGGCATCACGGTCTTCTTGTTGAACATGTCGATCAGGAACATCTCGATACTCCTTGTGTGAGGTAAAACGCGCCGCCGTACGTCCTGGCAGGCAAAGGTCACGGCATCCGCCATTGGCTGATGCAGACCCGTTAGATAAAAGCGACTGGTGACTGCCGATGCGCTCAGGCGGCGAAACGTCCGGCCAGCGAGGGCTTCTTGTATCCGACCATCCAGAAAACCAACGACAGTGCGAACAGCACGACGAAACCCGGTTGTGGCAACAGCAGATCCTGAACCGTCGACCAGGCCGCGGGCCCGAAACGCATCTCCAGCATGCTCTGCAGCTTCAGCAGCGAGGCCGGGCTGACATCATTCCAGATCGACGCGAGCGGCGTCAGGATCACACGGGAGGCTGAAACTGACGCGATCGCATCAACCGCCGCAGCGATGGTCCCGACGCAGAGAAACAGCAAACTCATTATTCTGAACGCAAGCCGCACCATACACATCCCCGGCTGAACACGACGGCCAGTCTCCAACCCCACTGCCGTCTGGGCATATAGATAGGGATTTGAGAGCCGATGTCAAAATAATGCGAGATTTAGGTTGATCCGCCAGATTTCATGGGTATATATCGCGCCCGACCAACCGCGGTGGTTTGCCCCGCGATCCCCCTGGACAGGTGGCCGAGTGGTTTAAGGCGCACGCCTGGAACGCGTGTGTGCGTGAAAGCGTACCGTGGGTTCGAATCCCACCCTGTCCGCCATTTGCTTGTATATCTTTGTCTTACGATCCCGGCGCCAGCCGGTCTGTCTTTTGACGCCCAGGATCTATGTGTGGCGTGTGAGCGTCTCGACAAGCGGCAGCTGCACCTTAAGCCGCATGAGAAGCAGTGCCATGCCGCCGATTTTGCGCTGAACGAACAGCATTTCCGCTGGGGGAAGAGTAAGGCTCTGTCGGTCCGCGGCGATCAGCGCCGCAAAGGCGCGCAGCATCGGCACTAGACTGCGATCGGCAAAATCGAACATCCCGTCGGGCCTCGCATGCAAATGTTTGAGACCGATCTGAGCCATGATCCTCAGCGTGCTGCCATGACGCTCCATCTGCGCAGCCGACAGGAAGCCCATTGAGAACAGGGCATTCACAACAGCGTTGACATCTTGCGAAAGAGCAGCGCGCAACAGCGTGCGATAGGCATCGGATGTTGTGGTAGAGACGGGTCTGGCCGCTCCGAAGTCGAGCAAAACGAGACGGACGGTATCGGGTTGCCAGCGATAGTTCGCAAAGTTCGGGTCTGTCTGCATCAGGCCCATTTCGAACAGTTCCCGCAACACCAGGTCAAGCAGCTCTTGTCCTATGCTTCCGCTATCGGCTTAGTGTCAAAGCGGACATAATGTCGGCGCCAGTCTGCGCCCCATGCGTTTGTCAGGGCGCCTCCAGCTGCTGCGGCGGCATGACATGGGCGCCATCGCGCAGTTGCGCGAGAATGGTGGTGAGTTCGGCGGGAAGCATGTCGCCAGCGTCGAGGGAGATCATCTGGCCCAGCTTCATGGCAGCACCCCTGAGCCGCAACAGCTGGTCCGTCACCCGCAAGGCGTTGGACGGCGTCAGGAGCAGATCGGCAAGCTGCGGTCTATCCCCTTGCGCCAGCCGCCTGAGCCCTTCGCCAACCACGCCGGTTGCGACGCTCCCAGCAATTTGACCGAAGGCTGCGAGACGGGCGAGACGGCCCTGGGGCACCGGGCGAAAGCGGTCGCTCATCGCTACCACCGTTGAAGCCGGGGCCGAAATCGCAAGAACGCCTGATAGGCTCGTTCGAACAGCGGGGTTGCCGGCGGCCAGCCGGCAAGCAGACCGAGCGGCCGCAAGATCGGGATCGCCCGCCACATGGCGGCGAAAGCTGCGGCTCCTGAAAGCAACCTGCCGCCCTCCATGGCGTGGAAGCGGGACAGAATATCTGCGCGATCGATCGGGCAGTCGGTGTTCGGATTGCAGGCGTCGACGAAGCGGATGGCGCCCCGCCGGTCGAGCCGTCGCATCAGCGCAATCTCGCCTCTGCACAGCGGACATCCGCTATCGAACCAGATTGTCACGCGCTCGTTCATCTCTGGTCTCCACTGAGAGACATCAGCATCGGGATCTTCTCCTTGAGAGTAAAGAAACCTTTCCGGCAGTACGGCCAAGCCTCAACGTCCCAGACGCGTTGATGTTCGGTGAGGGGGAGACCTTCCCGCTCTGCGTCTACCCGGAGCGCGATCAGCCTGTCCGCTATGGGTCCGACCGGCGCAAAGCCCGTCACGATCTGGCGGCATCGGAGATCCCGTGCCGAACGAAGTTCGTGCGCACCAAACGCCCCGAGTACCTGTGCATCCGGCCATTTCTGTCTGGCACGGGCCAGTGCGTCGGCCAAGGCAATCCCGTCTGCCTCGCTGTCACCTGGGAGCAGGGCGATCGCGTCGATCGACAAGGAGTCAATCTGCGGCAAGGTTTCCAGCGATAGATCCTCCGCCGTCAATAGCAGCAGGCTCGACACGCCTTTCTTCGGAAGTGCAGCCGGGCGTGGTGTTGATGGGGCGGGAATGTCGATACTCTCCGCGGGCAGAAGGGCCCGCCTTGCAAGCCCCTGCGGTGAAAAGCGGCCCTGCGTCATGGCGCGAATGCGCTCGCCGTCAGCAAGATAGGCCTTGCCCTTGGTGTGAAGGCCCGCAACCCAGCGCCAGGACAGGGTGTTGGCCGCAGGATCTGCATCGACGAGGTGCGCAAACATGTGGGCGGCGCCCAGCTCCCACGGCAGGCCAAGGGTGAAGATCCATATTGATGAGAACTGCATCCGGGCCCAGTTGTGCAGGTAGCCGGTTTCCTGCAACTCCGTCGCCCAGGCATCGAAGCAGTCGATGCCGCTACGCCCGTTAGCGGCCTGCGAAAATCTCGTCATCCGCCCGCTGTCATGGTTGAGCCGTTGTTTCTCATGCGCCAGGGCCTTCAGATATCCAGTCCAGACGGAAGGCCGCTGCTCGAGCCACCCCTTCCAGTAGGTACGCCAGAAGACCTCGCTGATGAATTTGTCGCTGGCGCCTGGCCCATGCTCGCTGACAACGGCTGAAACAACCTCGCGCTCGCTGATCAACCGCCTCCGCAGCGCAGGCGACAGGCTCGACACATGTTTGTGTCGGCCGGGGCCCATATCCAGATTTCGGAGGCGCGCATATTCCATACCCGCTCTGGGCGCGAAGTCCTGAAGCCGCGCCAGGGCTGCCGCCCGGGTGAGGGGAGGGGAGGTGTGGCCGGAGCCGAGTGTCGCATTATCCACGGAGGCTCCTGTCGTACGGCTGGACATCATAGGACAGGCTACGACATCACCCGAGGCGCGGATCAGATAATCCGTTGAACCAAAGATGTGACATCACGACGCCCCCTGAGCTAAGCCCGTCAGCCATCTGGAGGGTCTGAAACCTTCCCTATCCAGCCAAGCCCGTCCTTCGTGCCTCTGCGCGGCCGGTACTCGCATCCGACATAGCCCTGATAGCCGATCGCGTCGATCTCAGTGAAGATCCGCAAATCATCGAGTTCGCCGGTCAGCGGCTCGTGCCTGTCCGGCACCGAGGCGACCTGAATGTGCCCGATCAGCGGGGCGAAGCGTCTCAGCGCCATGATCACGTCGCCGTGTAGGATCTGCCGGTGGTAGATGTCGAACTGTAGCTGCACATGCGGCAGATTGATCTCCGCGATGAAACTGACTGCGCGATCAAAATTGTCGAGGAAGTAACCCGGCATGTCGCGGCTATTGATCGGTTCTATGACGAGACCGATACCGGCCTCGCCCGTCAGCTCTGCCGCCCGCTTCAGGTTCTTGCGGTAAGCGTCGGTGGCGACCGGGTTACGCGCCGAGACAATGCCCGCCATCATGTGCAGACGCGGCGTACCGATCACCCGTGCATAGGAGATCGCCGTCTCGACAGACTGCGCGAACTCGCTCTCCCGCCCCGGCAAAGCGGCAAGTCCGCGCTCTCCCCCATCCCAGTTCCCGGGCGACATGTTGAACAATGCCTGAACCAGCCCCGCCTCGGACAGCTTGTCAGCAATCAACTCCGCGGCGTGCTCATAGGGAAAAAGGAATTCGACGGCTGTAAATCCGCAATCCGCCGCCGCCCGGAACCGGTCGAGGAACGGGAATTCTGTAAACATCATCGACAGATTGGCGGCAAACTTCGGCAATGCTGGCTCCCTGGCAAGTCTTCACGCGAGACGGTCTCGCTTCCGAACTCCGAGATTTTTGGCTCGATAAACTGCCACATAGGCGTCCGGCCCCCTGAGTCCTGGGCGATTCCCCTCATTGATCGGCGATTCTGCCCAATTCATAATCATGCCGTCTTGCATCCGATGCATAGCTGCAGTGCAGCATTGGCGATTGGAATCGACGGCCATCGGAGTATGTTCATACCTATCGAAGCAATGCACCTCCTCCCGCAGAGCTTCGAGGCGGAACGGCCACTCCTCCTCCCAAGGCCGTTCTACTGAACACTGGCACTCCTCCTCCCAGTCGGTGTTCATATATTTCGAAAAGCCTGCCGCACCTCCTCCCGCGGCAGGCTTTTTCGTTTTCGACCTTTCCTCAGGCCATTTATTGCCACCGGACCGACGTCCGATGGCCCTTCAGGTTCAGGTGAGACAGCGCCTCACGCCTGACGCATGAAACGCTGGATCAGTTCAGCGAGCGCTTCCGGTTGCTCGATTGAGGGAATGTGAGCGCATTCTTCGATGATCTCGAAGCGGGCGCCGGGGATGGATTCTGCCGCAGCCTGTACCGTCTCAGGCGGCGTCGAACCATCTTGGTCGCCGACCACCACAAGCGTCGGAACGGTGATCGTGGGCAGCACATTGGCGAAATCGGTGTCACGAAGGGCAGCGCAAGTCGAGAGATAACCCGCAACCGGCTGCCGGGTCATCATCAGGCGGTAGCCCGCGAGCTCATCGGCGCGGCCTTCATGAAAGGCGGGCGTGAACCATCTCGCCATCGCATTTTCGGCAGCACTGTCCAGTCCACCCTCTTCGATCCCGGCCATCCGCTCGCTCCAGATCGTGGCACTGCCAATGCGCGGAGCCGTGTCGCACAAAACCAGCTTCCGGAAGAGGTCCGGTCGCGCCTTCCAGAGGCCTTGGCAAACCAGGCCACCGACCGAGAGGCCGCAGAAAGTCGCCTTGCGAATACCCAGCTCGTCGCACAGACCGGCAAGATCGCCCACCAGTTCATCCATGCCGAAGGGCGCGTCGGCGCCACCGGAAAGCCCGTGGCCGCGGCTGTCATAGAGAAGCACGGACACGTCATCGCCGAGTTCGTCGAAGAGCGGCAGCCAGATGCGAAAATCCGTGCCTAGGCCGTTCGAGAACACGATCAGGTTTTTGGCCTTCGCCTCCCCGATCAATTCGTAATGCATCACATGGCCGTTGATCGTCTTGAATGCCAAGGGTTATTCCTCCGTTGGGCTGGCATCTCCGGTTCGCCGGTAAGCGGCGTTGTCCAGGGAGATGCCATGAAAGGGATGGGTGCGTGCAGGCTTCAAATCCTGCACGGCTGATCGATCAGTGTGCTTCGTCCCAGTTATTGGCAGCGCGTGCATCGACCTTCAGCGGCACCCGCATCGAGACAGCTGGCATCGCGGCATTCTCCATGACGTCGACGATCACGGGCATGGCCGCATCGACGGCTTCGTCCTCAACTTCGAAGATCAGCTCGTCATGCACCTGCAGCAGCATGCGGCAGCGCTCAGCAAGGCCCGATGCGGCAAGAGCGGGTTCTATCTGGATCATCGCGCGACGGATGATGTCTGCCGCCGATCCCTGGATCGGCGCGTTGATTGCAGCCCGCTCGTTGAACGCACGCATGGAGGGATTGGAAGACTTGATTTCCGGGTAATGCGCGCGCCGGCCGAAGATGGTCTCGACATAACCCTTTTCGCGGGCGAAGGCCTTCGTGGCCTCCATGTAGTCCTTGATCCCGGGGAAGCGCTCGAAATACTTCTTGATGTAATCGCCCGCTTCGGAGCGTTCGATGCTCAGCTGATTGGCGAGGCCGAACGCGGATATCCCGTAGATGATGCCGAAATTGATGGCTTTCGCCCGGCGCCTGACCTCGGACGGCATGCCCTCGACCGGCACACCGAACATCTCCGAGGCGGTCATCGCGTGAATGTCGATACCGTCAGCAAAGGCCTGACGCAGTTGCGGGATATCGGCGACATGGGCGAGAACGCGCAGTTCGATCTGGCTATAGTCGGCCGAAAGGAGCTTGTGGCCGGGCGTCGAGATGAAGGCCGTGCGGATCTTGCGGCCTTCCGCCGTCCGCACCGGAATGTTTTGTAGGTTGGGTTCGGAGGAGGAGAGCCGCCCGGTGGTGGTCGAGGCGAGCGAATAACCCGTATGCACGCGCTTGGTCTGCGGATGCACATAACCCGGAAGCGCATCGGTATAGGTGGACTTGAGCTTGGTGAGCTGCCGCCAGTCAACGATCTTGCGTGGCAGCGGGGCCCCTTCCGCCGCCAGGTCTTCGAGTACCTGGGCAGAGGTCGACCATTGGCCGGTCTTGGTTTTCGAGCCGCCCGGCAAGCCCATGCGGCCGAACAGGATGTCCCCCAGCTGCTTGGGCGAGCCGATATTGAAGCGTTCGCCAGCAAGGGCATAGACTTCGTCTTCCGCAGCCGCTGCCTTCTGTGCCAATTCCCCGGACAGACGCGAGAGAATCTGGCGGTCTACGGTGATGCCGCGCTCTTCCATATGTGCCAGCACCGGCACCAGCGGCCGCTCCAGCCGCTCATAAATCCGCGTGAGGCCCTCGGCGGCAAGCCGGGGCTTCAGCACCAGCCACAGCCGCAGCGTCACATCGGCATCCTCGGCGGCATAGGTCGTGGCGCGGTCGATATCGACCAGATCGAAGGTGACGGAAGACTTTCCCGAGCCGGTCACATCCTTGAAGGCGATCGGCGTATGGCCGAGCCAACGTTGCGACAGCGTGTCCATGCCATGATTGCCCTTGCCGGCATCCAGCACATAGGACATCAGCATCGTGTCGTCGAAGGACTGGAGCACGATTCCGTAGCGCTTCATGATCAGGTAGTCGTATTTCAGGTTCTGGACCACCTTGAGCACGGCAGGATCTTCGAGCAGACCCTTCATGGCGGCAAGCGCTGCGGCCATCGGAATCTGTCCCTCGGCATGCCCGCCGCCCAAGAGGTCGCCGACGCCGGAGCGATGGCCGAGCGGCACGTAGGCCGCGCGGATATCGGTGGAGCCCGGCGACAATACATTATCCTGAATGGCGAAGGACACGCCGACCAGATCCGCCTGCATCGGGTCGAGCGAGGTGCTTTCCGTGTCGAAGGCGACGACGCCCGTTTCGCGGGCCGCAGCGAGCCAGAGCTCCAGGGTCTCAATGTCGCGAATGGTCACGTAGCGTGATCGGTCGATCGGTTTTCCGGCAAGACTTTCGGCCCGCTGGCGGGCGAGATCTGCGGGCGCCTTGCCGCTTGCAGTGTTTGATGTCGTGGCACCGGGGGCGCTCTGCGCCATCGTCGGCTGGTCGGCCGAAACGGATCTTAAATCGAGGTCGGGCCCGTGGGCCGCGTCGCCCCATTCCACCGGAACCACCGCTGCCTCGATGGCCCCCGCATCGCAGTCACAGGTCTCGGCGACCCGACGCGTCAGCGTGGTGAATTCCATCGCTTTCAGGAATCCGATCAGCTTGGGCCCGTCCTGCGGTTCGAGGACAAGATCCTCAAGTTTCATCTCAAGCGGCACATCAGTGCGCAACTCCACAAGCTGCCGCGAAACCCGCGCCAGCTCGGCATTGGCCACGATGTTTTCACGGCGCTTGACCTGCTTGATCTCGCCGGCCCTCTCGAGCAGTGTCTCCAGGTCCCCGAACTCTTCCAACAGTTGGGCAGCCGTCTTCGGGCCGATGCCCGGAATGCCCGGTACATTATCCGTAGAATCCCCAGTCAGAGCCTGCAGATCGATCATCTTTTCCGGCGGCACGCCCCATTTCTCGATGACGTCGGGTATGCTGATCTGCTTGTCCTTCATCGCGTCGTACATATGCACATTCGCGCTGACGAGCTGCATCAGGTCCTTGTCGGATGACACGATGGTCACGTCGGCACCCACAGCCTCGGCCTGGCGGGCATAGGTCGCAATGATATCGTCGGCCTCGAAACCCTCGGTCTCGATGCAGGGCAGGTTGAAAGCGCGAGTGGCATGTCGGATCAGGCCGAACTGCGGAATGAGATCTTCCGGCGGCGCCGAACGGTTGGCCTTGTAGAGCGGATAGATTTCCTTGCGGAACGTCGTCGACGAATAGTCGAAGATGACCGCAAGATGGGTCGGCGTCACCCCGACATCGGTGTTACGGGCATCCCGCAGCAGCTTCCACAGCATGTTGCAGAAGCCGGAGACCGCGTTGACGGGGAGGCCGTCCGACTTGCGGTTGAGGGCAGGGATGGCGTGGAAGGCGCGGAAGATGAAGCCCGAGCCGTCGACGAGGAAAAGATGATCGCCTTTGTTCATGAGCGCATGGATAACGCGAGGCGACAGAAACGTCTATGACGGTTTGGATCGGGCAATCGGAAAAGACCGGGAGAGACTGTCTTTCATCCTTGTCGGCCAGAAGAAACATTCACGAAAAGCTTACCGATTTGTAATCCCGGCTTCCCTTGAAAAACCACATTTGGAACCTCAGATCTTAGTCATCGACGTCTGATCACGTCGTAGTCTGAATGAGGCTCGTCCCCCGCCGCGTCAGACTCGGGCAAAGGCCTTATCCCCCTCTCCGGGCCTTTGTCCCCATATTCCGGAGCCGTCGTGGCAGTCCCCGCCTCAAGCCACGGCGGCTTCCGAATTCCAGACGGCATCCGAATGTATGGTCAGCCACAGGAATGCATCGTCTGCGATGCTTTTCCTCGCTACAGTCAGCGACACATTTGCCGAAACCTCTCTTGCGACATTGTTGAGCCATGGCCAATGACCGCCCGGAATCTGCCACGCAACTGGCGACGCAGTTCGCCCGCAGCCTGACGCGTGTGCTGCAGACCCGGGCTGCGCAGCTCGGTTTCTCTCCTGGACAATTCCCCGTTCTCATCGAATTGTGGGAGGAGGAGGGGCTGACCCAGCGACAATTGCTCGATCGGGTCGATGTGGAGCAGGCCACAATGGCCAACACGCTCGCCCGCATGGAGCGCGACGGCTTGATCGAACGGCGCGTTCATCCCCGCGACAGGCGCGCCCAGCAGACATTCTTGACCGAGAAGGCGCGCGCGATGCGCACGGAGGCGCTCACTTTAGCAGGGGAAGCGGAAGAGGCAGTCTTCTCAGGCTTTCGGCGCTTCGAAAAGGAGCTGCTCAAGGAGTATATGCGCTGGGCTATCGCCAATGCCCGCAAGCTCTGAGCCGCGCCCGAAGCACTGCCGGTAAAAAACCGCCGTCCTATGCCTCGAAACATCCAAGGCTTTGCTCTATCGTCCGCCGCGATTTCAATCCTGCAGGACATGCCCCATGACTGACCTATCTCCCATCCTCGCCAAGGCCGACGAGACACTCCCTGAGAGCCTCGACCGGCTTTTTGATCTGGTCCGGATTCCCTCCATCTCGACCGATCCCACCTACAAGGCCGAATGCCGCAAGGGCGGCGAATGGCTGGTGAAGGAACTGGCCGAGCTTGGCTTTGATACCTCGCTGCGCGAAACGCCAGGCCATCCGATGGTCGTTGCCCATCACGCCGCCGACCGGGCGGATGCGCCGCATGTTTTGTTTTACGGTCACTACGATGTTCAGCCCGTCGATCCGCTCGACCTCTGGGAAGACGATCCCTTCGCCCCGGCGATCAAGGAAAAGGACGGTCGTAAGATCATCACGGGCCGCGGCACCTCGGACGACAAGGGGCAGTTGCTGACCTTCGTCGAAGCCTGCCGCGCCTACAAGACGGTCAAGGGCTCCCTGCCGGTTCGAATCACCATCCTGTTCGAAGGTGAGGAGGAATCCGGGTCGCCATCGCTCAAACCTTTCCTGGAAGCCAATGCCGCCGAGCTGAAGGCCGATTTCGCCCTGGTCTGCGACACGAGCATGTGGGATCGCGAGACTCCTGCCATTGCCGCTGCCCTGCGCGGCCTCGTTGGCGAAGAGGTGACTATCACCGCCGCTGACCGCGATCTGCATTCCGGCCTGTTCGGAGGTGCCGCTGCGAACCCGGTCCACATCCTGACGAAGATCCTCGCAGATCTGCATGATGAAACTGGCAAGGTCACCCTGCCGGGCTTCTATGACGGCGTTGAGGAAACCCCCTCCAACATCAAGGCTTCCTGGGAGAGCCTCGGCCGCACCGCAGAAAGCTTCCTCGGCGAAGTTGGCCTGTCGATTCCCTCGGGCGAAAAGGGTCGTTCAGTTTTGGAGCTGACCTGGGCCCGTCCGACGGCGGAGGTGAACGGCATCATCGGCGGTTATACCGGCGAAGGTTTCAAGACCGTCATCGCCGCCAAGGCTTCCGCTAAGATCTCGTTCCGCCTCGTCGGCACCCAGGATCCCGCAAAGATCCGCGAGAGCTTCCGAAGCTTCGTGAAGGCGCGGATTCCGGCCGACTGCTCGGCGGATTTCCACGAACATGGGGGCTCGCCTGCAATCCAGCTTTCCTATGATTCGCCGGAGCTGACCAAGGCGAAGAATGCGCTTTCGGATGAGTGGCCGAAGCCGGCGGTGATCATCGGCATGGGCGGTTCGATCCCGATTGTGGGCGATTTCCAGAAGATGCTCGGTATGGATTCGCTGCTGGTGGGCTTCGGCCTCACCGATGACCGCATCCATTCGCCCAACGAGAAGTATGACCTGAACTCGTTCCACAAGGGCATCCGCTCTTGGATTCGTATCCTCGACGCACTTGCCAACAAGTGAGCTTGAGCCAGAAAAGCAAAAAGGCCGGTCAAAAACCGGCCTTTCCTTTACGCTTCAACGCTGTCCTGCCAGTACATCCGTGGTCAGGGGCGGAAACGTGCCATGCGATGCTTCGGATGTCTGCTTGCCTTGGCAAGCTCATCCCTGATCCACAGGATCGCGCGGGATGATGAACAATTCCTTAAGAGCCTGACGCTTCGTGCAATCTCTGCGCTGAAACGATGCGCTCGTCGCTTGGTAGCCTGGAGATAAGGAGGGCTTCGTCCCGTTTCAAGGCTATGCACTTGCAGAGTTGAAGATTGCCGCCAAACCCGACTAGGATGACCCCATGAGCCTCGAAACCGTCCGCCAGTTCTTCCTCACCAACGCTCCAGATATCTCCGTCATTGTGACGGAAGCGAGTTCTGCGACCGTGGCATTGGCGGCGGAAGCTCACGGGGTCGAACCGGACCAGATTGCGAAGACCATCTGCCTGAGAATCGGCGAAGACGTGGTCCTCGTCGTCACCGCCGGCACAAAACGTCTCGACAACAGAAAATTCAAGGACCGCTTCGGTGTGAAGCCGCGTATGCTCGATGCGGAGGCAGTGGTCGAGAAGACGAGTCACCCAGTGGGGGGTGTCTGCCCTTTTGGTCTTCCAACACCGCTCAAAGTCTATTGCGACATCTCACTAAAGAACTGGACCGAAGTCGTGCCCGCCGGCGGCGCGACAAATGCTGCAGTCAGGATCGAGCCGCAGCGCATGGCAACGCTGGTTAACGCCGAATGGGCGGATCTCTGTCAGTGACATTAGGTGTGGCTCTGGCTGTTTACCGCGTCTTAACCACCCCTTAAATCGCCGCAATTACTGTGCAATCGGAGGAAAGCCGCACAGGCCCGGAAGCGGATTTCAAGGCATATCAAGACGGCGGCGTGCGAGCTTCTCGGTTTGCATGGCTGCCTGACACACGAGCATCTGGAGCAAGACCGCCGGAATGGTGAGCCGAGGCAAATCCCGCGACCGTATTGAACCGAGCTTCGAGGAAGATCGCGAGGACGAGGACCTGCGGCTCGATGCGGACGATCGCATAGCCGGCGGTCGAAAAACCCGCTCCTCTGGTAAGCGGTCGGTCGCTTCATCCCGCTCTGGCAAGGCCAAGAAATCTAAGCCCCGCAAGCGACAATCCTCCGGCGGCTTTGGCCTTGGACGCCTGGTCTACTGGTGCTTCGTCCTGTCGATCTGGGGTGCCATCGGCCTTGGCGGCCTCGTCGCCTATTATGGCTCCCAGATGCCGAGCGCCAGCAGCTGGTCTATCCCCGAACGCCCGCCCAACATGAAGATTGTTTCCGTCGAGGGGACGGGGATCGCCAATCGCGGCGCGACCGGAGGTGAAGCGCTTCCTTTGGAAGAAATGTCGCCCTTCATCCCTCAGGCGGTCATGGCGATCGAAGACCGCCGCTTCTATTCGCATTTTGGTGTCGACCCCTTGGGCCTCGCCCGCGCCATCGTAACCAATGTGGTGAGTGGCCGCGCGGTGCAGGGCGGCTCGACGCTGACCCAGCAACTGGCCAAGAACCTCTTCCTGTCCCCGGAACGCACCGTCGAGCGCAAGGTGCAGGAAGTCCTGCTCGCCTTCTGGCTGGAGCAGAAATACACCAAGGATCAGATCCTCGCGATGTATCTGAACCGGGTGTATTTCGGCTCCAACGCCTATGGCGTGGAAGCCGCGGCACGCCGCTACTTTAACAAGTCCGCCCGTGACGTGAACCTGGGGGAGGCCGCACTTCTCGCCGGTCTCCTGAAGGCGCCTTCCAGATTGTCCCCCGCCCGCGATCCGGAAGCGGCCGAGGCCCGCGCCCAGGTCGTGCTTCAGGCCATGCTGGAAGAGGGTTATATCACCGACGACGAGGTGAAGACGGCGATGTCGCAGTCTCCCACCAAGGCAAAGCGCTACTGGAGCGGAGCCGGGCAGTACGTTGCCGACATGGTGCGTGATGACGTGACGGCCCTCATTGGCAAGGTCACCGAAGACATCGTGGTCGAAACCACCATCGACATGACGCTCGAAAAGAAGGCCGAAGCAGCCCTGACGGAATCGCTGGCGGCCGAAGGTGCGAAGGTCAACGCGTCCCAGGCCGCCCTTGTGTCGATCGACGGTACCGGAGCAATCCGCGCACTTGTCGGCGGACGCGATTATGCCGAAAGCCAGTTTAATCGCGCCGTCAAGGCGAAACGCCAGCCCGGCTCCGCCTTCAAACCCTTCGTCTATGCCGCCGCGATGGAGATCGGCTTGCGACCGGGCTCCACCCGCAATGATGCTCCGATCCGCATCGGGTCGTGGACACCTCAGAACTATGACGAGAAGTATCGCGGTCCGGTGACGCTGGCCCATGCTCTGGCCGAATCACTCAACACCATCGCCGCCCAGCTGGTCATGGAAGTCGGCCCCGATCAGGTGATCAAGCTTGCCCATCGCATGGGCATTGATTCCGACCTTCAGAATAATGCCTCGATCGCCCTCGGTACCTCTGAAGTCTCACTGCTCGAACTGACGGCGGCCTACGCTCCCTTTATGAACGGTGGCTACAAGGCGACACCCCATATTGTTCAGCGCATCCTCAAATCCGACGGCACGGTCATCTACGAGAACAACTATCTCGAACCGCCCCGCGTCCTCAGCGATCAGGTCGTCAGCGAGATGAACCAGATGCTGATGGGGGTCATCAACGAGGGGACTGGTAAGAAGGCACGGCTCAAGGGCTGGGAAGCGGCTGGCAAGACAGGTACAACACAGTCTTTCCGCGACGCGCTGTTTGTCGGTTACACCAGCAACCTCACCACCGGGGTCTGGTTCGGCAATGACAACGGCGATTCGATGAAGAAGGTCACAGGCGGCGGTCTGCCCGCCCGCGCCTGGCACGATTTCATGACGGCAGCCCACCAGGGTCTGGCGCCGGCACCCTTGCCGGGTGGCGACTATCAGGAGCCGGCCCCGGCCGATCAGGATCCCTCCATTGGGACGATCATTTCCGACGTGCTGACAGGGGGTGGCGAAGAGCGTTATCCGGCCCAGCCACAGGCGAACGGCGAGCCGCCTGTGCAGCCGGGCGAGCAGGGCAATTGGCCTATTCTGGAGGGACCCGTGCCGCCCGGTGACGTGGGACAGGGTTCGCAAGGCGGCTCGCCGCGGCGCACGACGCTGCTCGATCTCATTCTGGGGCAGTAATTGTTTTCATCGACCAAGAAGGCGATGGCCAGAGGCAAGCCTTGAGTGCTAAAGGCGTCATCTAACAAGAGGAATAAGCAGTACGGAAAGCCGGCTGAGAACGGCTGTCCAATCTGTTCTCTTTACTGATTTTCAGCGGAATTCCAGCCTTGCAGTCGGAAATTCCGCTTCTTATATACGCGACATAACCGCAGCGGCGCTGCAGTGTATCCCAGACCATCCACGTCGAGGGGCTGTCAGGAATGCCTGATTGGGGTTCCGACGGCCTGCTTCAAGGAGAGAATGACATGGCAAAAGTAATCGGTATCGACCTTGGAACGACCAATTCCTGCGTCGCCGTCATGGACGGCAAGGATGCAAAGGTCATTGAGAATTCCGAAGGCGCACGCACCACGCCTTCCATGGTGGCTTTTTCTGACGACGGCGAACGCCTCGTCGGGCAGCCGGCCAAGCGTCAGGCCGTCACCAACCCCACCAACACGCTCTTCGCCGTGAAGCGCCTGATCGGCCGCCGCTACGAAGATCCGACCGTCGAGAAGGACAAGGGCCTCGTTCCTTTCCCGATCGTCAAGGGTGACAACGGCGACGCTTGGGTCGAAGCTCAGGGTAAGGGCTATTCGCCCTCGCAGATCTCGGCCATGATCCTCCAGAAGATGAAGGAAACGGCTGAAGCCTATCTCGGCGAAAAGGTCGAAAAGGCCGTCATCACCGTTCCCGCCTACTTCAACGACGCGCAGCGCCAGGCAACCAAGGATGCCGGCCGCATCGCCGGTCTTGAAGTTCTCCGCATCATCAACGAGCCGACGGCTGCCGCACTCGCCTACGGCCTCGACAAGAAGGACGGCAAGACGATCGCCGTTTACGACCTTGGTGGTGGTACTTTCGATATCTCGGTTCTGGAAATCGGCGATGGCGTCTTCGAAGTGAAGTCGACCAACGGCGACACATTCCTCGGCGGTGAAGACTTCGACATGCGTCTCGTCGAATATCTCGCAGCCGAGTTCAAGAAGGACCAGGGCATCGACCTGAAGGGCGACAAGCTGGCTCTCCAGCGCCTGAAGGAAGCCGCTGAAAAGGCCAAGATCGAGCTGTCGTCCTCGCAGCAGACCGAAATCAACCTGCCCTTCATCACGGCAGATGCCTCCGGTCCGAAGCACCTGACGATGAAGCTGACCCGCGCCAAGTTCGAAAGCCTGGTCGACGATCTCGTCCAGCGCACGATCGCACCCTGCAAGGCAGCCCTCAAGGACGCCGGTGTTACCGCAGCTGAAATCGACGAAGTCGTTCTCGTCGGCGGCATGAGCCGCATGCCGAAGGTCCAGGAAGTCGTGAAGCAGCTGTTCGGCAAGGAGCCGCACAAGGGCGTCAATCCGGATGAAGTCGTGGCACTCGGTGCAGCGATCCAGGCCGGCGTTCTGCAGGGCGACGTCAAGGACGTTCTGCTGCTCGACGTGACCCCGCTGTCGCTCGGCATCGAAACGCTGGGTGGCGTCTTCACCCGTCTGATCGATCGCAACACGACGATCCCGACGAAGAAGAGCCAGACCTTCTCGACCGCAGAAGACAACCAGCAGGCCGTGACCATCCGCGTTTCGCAGGGCGAGCGCGAAATGGCTGCCGACAACAAGTTGCTCGGTCAGTTCGACCTCGTCGGCCTGCCGCCGGCACCGCGTGGCGTTCCGCAGATCGAAGTCACCTTCGACATCGACGCGAACGGCATCGTCCAGGTTTCGGCCAAGGACAAGGGCACCGGCAAGGAACAGCAGATCCGCATCCAGGCCTCCGGTGGTCTCTCTGACGCCGACATCGAGAAGATGGTCAAGGACGCCGAAGCCAATGCCGAAGCAGACAAGAAGCGTCGTGCGGTGGTTGAAGCCAAGAACAGCGCCGAAAGCCTCGTCCACTCGACCGAAAAGTCGCTGAAGGACTATGGCGATAAGGTCTCCGAGACCGACCGCAAGGCGATCGAGGATGCGATCGCCGCACTCAAGGGCGCTCTCGAAGCCTCCGATCCGTCGCCGGAAGATATCGGCACGAAGACCCAGGCCCTCATGGAAGTCTCCATGAAGCTCGGTCAGGCCATCTACGAGGCCCAGCAGGCCGAGGGTGGCAATGCCGAAGGCGGAGACGACAATGTCGTCGATGCCGACTACGAAGAAGTGAAGGACGAAGACGCGAAGAAGTCGGCCTGATGCCGGCTCGCTTCAATCGCATCGTTTCGAGCGGGCTGGCCTTCGGGCCAGCCTGCATCGCGTTGATGCTGGCGACGGCCGTTCTTGCGCGGAACGCCGAGGTCGAATCCGTTTATCGACAAGTCGCGAGCGCCGAGGCGAAGGTCGCCAAGGCCCTGTCCGCCAAGGACTCCAAGGGACTTTCCCGGATCGGCAGTGAACTTGGAAAGATCATCGAGGCGGCCCTGCAGCGGCGCGAGAATGGGGGTTCTGTGTCGGCCTGTGACATGGCAGCCCATTCGCTGGCCTTTGTTGCCGTGTCTGCGGCCGATGGTTTGATCAGCAAGGGCGAGGCGCGCAAGCTCCTGATGGACGATGCGATGGCGGCGGCTTCCGACTTCCAGAAAGACATGCAGGCCTGTGACAAGCTCGCCGGCAAAGCGTCGGGCGGTCACACGAGCGTTGGGAAAGCTTTGAGGGCTTTGTAAGACGATGGCAAAGGCAGATTTCTACGAGACCCTGGGGGTTGGCCGGACGGCAGACGAGAAGGAGCTGAAGAGCGCCTTCCGTAAGCTCGCCATGAAGTTCCACCCTGACAAGAATCCGGGCGACAGCGAAGCCGAAAAGAAGTTCAAGGAGATCAACGAGGCTTACGAGACCTTGAAGGATCCCCAGAAGCGCGCGGCCTATGATCGCTTCGGCCATGCCGCCTTCGAACAGGGCGGTGGCGGCTTCGGCGGTGGCGGCGGCGGTTTTGCCGGCGGCGGTGGCTTCTCCGATATTTTTGAAGACATCTTCGGCGAAATGATGGGGGGTGGCCGTGGCGGCCGGGCGCGCTCGACGGGCGGTCGCGAACGCGGCGCCGACCTACGCTACAATATGGAAATCAGCCTCGAAGAGGCCTTTACCGGCAAGACGGCGCAGATCAGGGTTCCGACCTCGATCACCTGCGACCTCTGCACGGGCACCGGCGCCAAGCCCGGCACCAAGCCGACCACGTGTTCGACCTGTCAGGGCTCGGGGCGCGTGCGGGCTGCCCAGGGCTTCTTCTCGATCGAGCGCACTTGCCCGACCTGTCATGGCCGGGGCCAGACCATTTCCGACCCCTGCACGAAGTGCCATGGTCACGGCCGTGTCACGGAAGAGCGTTCGCTCTCGGTCAACATCCCCTCGGGCATCGAGGACGGCACGCGCATTCGCCTGCAGGGCGAAGGGGAGGCGGGCCTCCGTGGCGGTCCGGCGGGCGATCTCTACATCTTTCTGTCTGTGAAGCCGCACGAATTCTTCCAGCGTGACGGTGCGGATCTCTATTGCTCCGTGCCGATCTCGATGACCACGGCTGCCCTCGGCGGCACTTTCGATGTGGTGACGCTCGACGGCACCAAGTCGCGTGTCACGGTCCCGGAAGGCACTCAGGCGGGCAAGCAGTTCCGCCTGAAGGCGAAGGGCATGCCGGTCCTGCGATCGACACAGACGGGCGATCTCTACATCCAGATCCAGATCGAGACCCCGCAGAAACTCACCAAGCGCCAGCGGGAACTGCTGCAGGAATTCGAGCAGTTGTCGTCGAAGGAGAACAACCCGGAATCGACGGGCTTCTTTGCCCGCATGAAGGATTTCTTCGATACGCTCAGCGACTGACCGTTTGATGAGGATGGAAATTGAAAAAAGGGGCGAACCGCGAGGTTCGCCCCTTTTCTGTTCTCTTCTATCTGCCCCAGCGCATAACTCGCCTGGCTCCGGGCGCCATGGTCGGGACGCGCTCAGTCCTCCGTCAGAATCCGTACCGGTCGATCCCATTGGATGAGGACGACGCATCCCGTGTCGCTCCACACAGAATGTTCGCTGCCGATCGCATTGATCACACAACACCCAACGCCGTAATCACCGCTTTCGTCAGACTGCGTGCCTTGCAACACCAGTATCGTCTCCAGCCCTTCATGCCGATGGCGAGGCACGGAGGCACCCGCCTCGTATTTCAGCAGTGCCACGCCCGGCTGGTCGTCAATGAAGCGCTTGATCCAGTGGATGGTCACGCCATCGCGAAAGGGCTCGAAATCCAGCGTCTTCCAGCCGCCCTGAGTCAGGCTTTCCCGGGTCGTTTCAGGCATCAATCGCCTCCAATACATCGTCGAGATGCGCCGTCCAGCCGACGATGCCCCCTTGCGCCCTGATCATGTCAAGTGCAGCCTGTTTGAACTCTGGGAAGTAGCTCGCCGTCGCTTCCTCGACCAGAAGGCATTCGTAACCGCGGTCATTGGCCTCGCGCATCGTCGTCTGCACGCAGACCTCCGTGGTGACGCCGGCAAAGACAAGTTGCTCGATGCCGCGCGCCTTCAACGTCTCGCCGAGCGGCGTCGCGTAAAACGCGCCCTTGCCAGGCTTCTCGATCACGATCTCCCCGTCGATCGGCGCCAGTTCCGGCAGGATTGCGGTCCCCGGCTCGCCTGAGATCAGGATGCGCCCCATCGGGCCGACATCGCCGATCCGAAGTGTCGGTGTGCCGCGATTGCGCTTGGCCGGCGGAAGGTCGGAGAGGTCGGGCCGGTGGCATTCCTGCGTATGGATGACAGGCAGGCCAACGGCACGGAAACCCTCGATCAGGCGTTTGACGTCGGAAACGATGGCGGTGACGTAGCTCACGTCATTACCGAGGCTCTCGCCAAAACCACCGGGCTCGGCAAAGTCTCGCTGCATGTCAATGACGATGAGCGCGACGCTCTCGCGACGGAGCGGAAAAGAGAAGGGAAGGGCCTTGATGTCAGCCATCAGTGATGTCCCGCCATATGCGCGCCAATGACGGAAATGTCGGCCATATGGGCCGGTGTCTCGAACACTAGCTTGCCTTCTGACATCACGAGAATACGGTCCGACATCTCCAGCAACTCATCCAGATCCTCCGAGATCAGCAGCACGGCGGTGCCGCTGTTGCGCGCCTTCATGATCCGCGAGCGAATTTCTGCAACCGCCGAGAAGTCGAGCCCGAAACAAGGATTTGACACGACCAGCAGATCGACATCTCCCGTCAGTTCGCGGGCAAGCACCGCGCGCTGCACATTGCCGCCGGAGAGCGAGGCGATCGGCGAGGCGGAAGAGGCCGTCTTCACCTTGAAGTCTGCGATCAGCTCGCCTGCGCGCTTCTTCATGCCGCGCAGATCGAGCCAGCGGGTCTCCCGGCCTTCCCCATCGAGGTCGAAGGTGCGGAATGCTAGGTTCTCGCTGACGCTCATCTTGGGCGCACAGGCATTCTGCAGCGGCTCCTCTGGAATGAAGCGCACGCTGCTGCTGCGGGTTTCCGCCCGGGTTGCGCCATAGGCCGTACCTTTCACCTGGACGCGGCCGGCTTCGGTCGGACGCTGTCCCGCCAGGATCTCGGAGAGTTCCTTCTGACCATTCCCCGAAATGCCCGCGATACCGACGATCTCGCCTGATTTGACAGCAAGCTGGTCGATCTCGATGGTCTTCAGGCCTGTCCTGTCGAGTGCCTTCACGCCATCGAGTTCCAGGATTGGCTTGGCATCCACCTGTACCGGTAGCCGGCTATCGAGCTCCGCCAGTCTGATGTCGCCGATCATCATCGCGGCCATGTCTTTCGTCGGAAGGGCGCTGGTCTTGCCACCCCCGGTAAACTTGCCCTTGCGCAGAACGGAAACCGCATCTGCAAACTTCGTCACCTCGTGAAACTTGTGGCTGATCATCAGCACGGTCAATTCGCCGCGCTCCGTCATGCCGCGCACCAGGCCCAGCATGTCGTCGGCCTCGCCGGGTGTCAGCACCGAGGTCGGCTCGTCGAGCACGAGAAAACGTCGGCCGAGATAAAGCTGCTTGATGATCTCGAGCTTCTGTTTCTCGCCGGCGGCGAGCTCCGCCACGGGGCGGTCGAGCGGGATCTCGAAGGGCATGGTCTGCATGAAGGCGGAGAGATCATGCTTTTCCCGCGCCCAGTTGATGACAGCCGGCACTTCGTTCCGGCTGATGACCAGGTTCTCCGCGCCGGTCAGTGACGGGACCAGTGTGAAATGCTGGTAGACCATGCCGAGTCCGAGGGCGGCGGCATCGCGGGGTGAGCCGATCGTCACCTCCCGGTCGTCGACCATCAGCTGTCCCGACGTCTGGCGGTAAAAGCCCATGATGCATTTCACGAGCGTCGATTTGCCGGCGCCATTTTCACCGAGAAGTGCATGAAACGAGCCGGGCTCGACCTTGATCGAGACGGTGTCCAAAGCAGTGAAACTGCCAAAGCGCATGGTCATGTCGACCGTCTCGATACCGACTGCCGGGATGGCTTTTGCGGGTGGAATCTCGCCGATGATCATGGCAACTGCTCCACCAGCGCCTTGGAATTCGAGACCGAGCCGAAGACGCCGCCCTGCATCTTCACCATTTTGATTGCGGCGAGATGGTTGCCATAGTCGGTCGCGCCGCAGCAGTCCTCCAGCAGCAGGCATTCGAAGCCGCGGTCATTGGCCTCGCGCATGGTGGTGGACACGCAGACATCGGTGGTGATTCCGGTGAGGATGATGTTCTCGATCCGCTTCTGATTGAGGATCAGTTCGAGATCGGTGGCGCAGAACGAGCCCTTGCCCGGCTTGTCGATTATGGATTCGCCCTCAATCGGATAAAGCTCGGGAATGATGTCCCAGCCAGGCTCGCCCCGCACCAGAATGCGACCGCATGGGCCGGCGTCGCCAATGCCCGCCCCGATCCGCTGCGATCGCCAGCGCTTGTTGGCCGGCAGATCGGCCAGATCAGGACGATGACCCTCGCGCGTATGGATGATGTGATAACCCTTGGCCCGCATGGCGGACAGCACCGCCTTGATCGGTTCGATCGGTGCCTGCACCAGCGCCAGATCATAGCCCATATGGTCGACATAACCGCCCTTGCCACAGAAATCGGTCTGCATGTCGATGATGATCAGCGCGGTATTATCAGGACGAAGCTTGCCGTTATAGGGCCAGTTGTACGGATCGCCGACAATGTAGCTCGTCTTGGTCTCGGTCATCGCGTCCATGGTTGTGCCTCCTATTCGCCAGCCAGCTTGTAGTTCTCGCCGAAGCGTCGCTTCGGCTTCTCGAAGCCGCAGCTGGTCCCGTCGGTTATCTTCACCTGGTCTTCCCAGGGCAGCCGGTAGCGTCCTGCGACGAGGTCATGCATGTAGCTGTAGGGCGCATCCTGTGCGCCGCCGGCGACCGCGACATAACCGCGATGGCCGAACTGGTAGATGTTGTTCTCGACACCCCAGCCGAGCCGCGCTTCGCGCACCAGATCCGGACGAACTTCGGCAGTGATGATCTCGTTCACCCGACCACTTGTGCCATGCGCAATGATCGAGCCGTCGAAATTGCAGATCATGCCTTCGCCCATGCTGTCGAAGGTCCCGTCCGATCCGCACATGCAGACATTGGCCGTGACCATCAGGTTGCAGAAGGCATTGGACTGATTGGTGAACTTCCAGCTCTCGCGGATAGGCGCGGTATAACCAGCCGTCCGGATCATGATCTCCGCGCCCTTGTAGGCGCATTCCCGCGCCATTTCCGGGAACATGCCGTCATGGCAGATGATCAGCGCGATCTTGGCGCCCTTCGGCCCTTCGATGACGGGAATGCCCTGGTCGCCCGGCTCCCAGGGCTCGACGGGCACCCAAGGGTGCATCTTGCGATAATAGAGCTTCAGTTCGCCCTGGTCATCAATGATGATCCCGGAATTATAGGGCATGCCGCCGGGGTTCAGCTCCATGATCGAGAAGCAGCCCCAGATCTTGTTCGCCTTGCAGGCGCCTTTGAAGGCAGCGACCTCGGGACCATCCAGCGTGCACATGATGTCAGGATTGATGTCCATCGAAAGCCCGTGCAGGGCATATTCGGGGAACACCACCAGATCCATATTAGCCTGATTGCGCCGCGCCTTGCCGACCAGATCGACGATCACCTGCGTCTGCTTTGCCAGATCCGCCTTAGTCACGGTGTTTGGAAGCTGCAGCTGCACCAGGCCGATGCCCACTCCGTGCTCCGATTTGTTCAGTCCACCCAGGCCATTCATGGAAAATCTCCTTTTTGGATGGTTACTTTGTCAGCGAGAGTGCTGCCGGCGCGCCCGTCAGCGAGCGGGTTGGCGAGGACGTCGCAATCATGATGATGAGCGTCAGCACGTAAGGGGCTGCGTAGAAGAGGTAGTAGCCGGAGGTGACGCCGACCGATTGCAGCGCCGGTCCGAGCGCGCCGGCACCGCCGAACAGCAGCGAAGCGAGCAGGCAGCCGAGCGGGTTCCAGCGGGCGAAGATGACCAGCGCCACCGCCATCAGGCCCTGACCCGAGGAAATGCCCTCGTTCCACGATCCTGGATAAAACAGCGACAGATAGGCGCCGCCAACAGCCGCCAATGCGCCACCGACAGCGGTTGCCAGCAGCCGGATCGTATCGGGATTGAGCCCCATGGCGCGTGCCGCATCCGAACTGTCGCCGGCCACGCGCAGGATCAGCCCGATCCGCGTGTTGCGCAGCGCCCAAGACAGGGCAAAGGCCAGCAGAATGCCGATCAGGAACAGAACGTTGATATTGAGCGCCGCCTGGATCTGCGGGTAGCTGGACCATCCGCCGAACGGGATAGACGGCAGTTTCGGTGCAGCTGGCTGGATGAAGGGTTTGCCGAGGAAGAAGGCAAGCCCCAGGCCGAACTGCATCATGGCAATGCCAATTGCGATGTCGTTCACCTTGGGAAACTTGCAGATGAAGCCGTGAATGAGCCCGAAGCCGGCGCCAGCGCCCATGGCCGCGAGCACGCCGAGCCATGGCGAACCGGTCATAACAGCCGTGCCATAGGCCGCCATGGCACCGAACACGAGTGTGCCCTCGAGGCCGAGATTGATCCGCCCCGAGCGCTCGGTGATCATTTCGCCGAGGCTCACGAAGATGAACGGGGTCGACACACGGATCGCCCCGGCAAGGATCGCCAGCGGCACACCCCAGAGCCCGATATCGGTTCCGTCCATCAGGAAGCTCCCTTGGCAGAGTGCGGCGCGGCCCAGAGATCCGGATTGAAGATCTTGAAGCGCCCGTAAAGGGTTTCGGAAAACAGCACCGCGATGAACAGCGTGCCCTGAAGCACCAGCACGGTCGCATCCGGCAGCGCCATGCGCCGCTGGATCAAGCCACCCGAGGCGTCGATGCCGCCGAGCAGGATGGCGACCGGGATGATGGCGAGCGGATTATGCCTTGCAAGGAAGGCGACGAGGATGCCGGTATAGCCGTATCCCGCTGCCAGCGATCCGTTGGCGCTGCCCTGAACCGCGGCGACCTCGATCATTCCTGCCAGTCCGGCAAAGGCGCCGGCCAGCGTGGTAAAGCCGACGATCAGCCGGCCGACGGGCAGACCCTGGATTTGCGCCGCCCGCATGTTGCCGCCGGCGATGCGCGCGGCAAAACCAGCCGTCGTCCACTCGATGATCACATAGGAGATCACACAGGCGACGATGCCGATCACGAAGCCCCAATGCACATCCATCCCGGGCATATTGCCCAGCATGAACTCTGCCGGCAGCGGCGCGGTTGACGGTTTGTTGAGGCTTGCGGGATCGCGTAGCGGCCCCTCGATCAACTGGTTCATCAAGGCAATCGCGATATAGGCAAGAAGCAGCGATGCGATTGTTTCATTGACCCCGCGATAGTGCCTGAGAAACCCCGACAACCCGATCCACAACCCGCCAATGGCCATGGAGGCAAGCCCCATCAGCACCCAGACCGGAAGGGGCGAGAGCGTTGATGTCAGCGGCAGCGCGATGGCTGCTCCGGCAAGCCCACCGAGCACCACGGCTCCCTCCGCGCCGATGACGGTTAGTCCCAGACGCGCCGGCAAGGCGACGCAGAGGGCCGTCAGCAACAGGGGTGCGGCTCGGCTCAGTGTGTTCTGGATCGAGAACCAGCTTCCGAAACCGCCCTGATACATGAGCTGGAACAACTGCAGCGGCGACTTGCCGAGCGCTGCGATGAACACACTGAACACGCCAAGCCCCACGACGACCGCAAGAAATGCGATTGCCACGGGTTCGGCCCGGCGTGCGAGCCATTCGAGAACGGGTCGGAGATCCTCCGACCACGCTGCTGTGGGTGTCAGGCTCTGGCTGTTGGGATCTGCCGTCATGGCATCAACTCCCGGCTCAAGAGGTCGAGCCGATGACGCCCTCGACGAGATATCCCATGCTCTCCAACTCGATCGCGTCTTCGACGAGATCCGCCGTCACCACCACCGCGCCCTTGTTGTCCTTCAGGCCCGCCTTGAAGACGGAGAAGCCGCCCTTCAGCATCTCGGCCTGCGTCGCCTCGAACTTGGCACGCGCCTCGGCAGAAACGGCAGGTCCGAGCGGGCTCATCTTGACGAAGCCGTCCTTCAGGCCGCCGCGGACAAAATTGCCGAGCTTCTCGCCGGCCTGCGCCTTCTTGACGAAGTCGGTATAGACATTGCCCCAGGCCCATTCGGCGCCGGTCAGGTATTTCTCAGGCGCGAGCGGGCTCTGGTTGGCGTGGTAGCCGCAGACGAATGCGCCACGGCCGGCTGCCGTCTCGACCACAACCTTCGGGCTGTCGACATGGCAGGTGATGACATCAGCGCCCTGGTCGATCAACGCGTTGGTGGCTTCGGCTTCCTTGACCGCCAGCGACCATTCGCCGGTGAAGATCACCTGGCAGGTAATCGACGGATCGACCGAGCGTGCGCCAAGCAGGAAGGAGTTGATGTTCTGTACGACCTGCGGGATCGGCTTGGCGGCAACGAAGCCGATCTTCTTGCTCTTCGAGGCATAACCGGCGGTGATCCCGTTCAGGTACTGACCCTGGCCGATATAGCCGAAATAGGAGCCGGTATTCATGGGGTTCTTGCCCTCCTGCCAGAGGCCGCCGCAATGGCGGAACTGGATGTCAGGATATTTCTCGGCCATGGCCAGCATATGGGGGTCGAAGTAACCGAAGGACGTCGGGAACAGCAGCGTCGCCCCGTCGAGGTTGATCATCGATTCCATCGTCTTCTGCACGTCGACCGTCTCAGGCACATTTTCTTCTTCGACGACGGTCACGCCCGGCAGCGCCTTGATGATCGCGGCACCTTCGGCATGGGCCTGGTTGTAGCCATAGTCATCCTTCGGGCCGACATAGATGAAGCCGACCGTCAGGGCGGTCTGGGCAGCCGCAGGGCCGAAACTCATCGGCAGCGCTGCGGTGCCGGCAAGGGCTGCTGACGTCTTCAGGAAGGAGCGGCGGGTCACGGGCATGAATCTGTTCATTTGATTGGTTCCCCTTGTTGGCTTTTGCCATTCGTATTCTCGTGAAAGTGTATGCAACCTGCGTGCCAGAACTATAAAGTACTGAAATTTCATGATGAAATTCCGCAAGCCGTTTCGCGCTCAAAACTGCATGCAGTTTTAATCGGCCGTCTGGCTAGGTTTTAGGCAGGCCGCCGCAGCTGAAAATTCCAGCAACCAACGCCCATTCATCGCCTTAGGTTGCGGAAAAGCCGCAGAACGCAACTCTCGCAATTTGACACCGTCATGAGGCCTTGGCATGTGTATGCAGTCATTGAGATCGAGAGCGTGTTGGAACGAGCCGAAAAGAGAACCCTGACCCGCACCGGGACAACGGTCGAGCATATGGTGCGCGCTATCGCGGACCTGATCATCACCGGTGCCTTGAAGCCGGGGGAAAAAATGGATGAGGGCTCTCTTGCCGTGCGTTTCGAAGTGTCGCGAACACCCGTTCGCGAGGCCCTGCGCCAACTCTGCGCAATGGGCCTGGTTGATCGCCAGCCGAACAAGCGGGCTGTCGTCACCAATGTCAGCGGCAGCGCTCTCAATTCGATGTTCGAGGCCATGGCCGAACTGGAAGCGATCTGCGCCCGACTGTCTGCCGAGCGTATGACCACTGCCGAGCGTCGGCGATTGCAGAAGATGCACGAGGATTCGGCGGCTTTTGTCGGCGCGCTGGCCGGAGAGGACTACGAAGCCTTCAACACTGAATTTCATACGCAGCTGTATCGCGGTACGCACAACGAACACATTTTTGAGCTCGCCACCCAGACCCGTGCGCGGCTGTCGCCTTTTCGCCGCGCCCAGTTCCGCCTTGAGGGGCGCCTGTCGAAATCCTGGGGCGAACATGATCAGATCGTCGCCTCGATCCTGCGCGGTGAGGCCGTCGCAGCGGGTATCGCCGCCTATGAGCATGTGTCGATCGTTCGCGATGCGAGCGCCACCTTTGCCCGGATCGGTCGCGGCTGATCGCCAGACTGCGGTGCGATCAGGGATTTGCGCCGGCAACACCAGTTCCCTGCCGTCAATTCCTTCTTATCGCAGGGCCGCCAACTCGTCCCGGTGACGCATCATCGCAAGCAGCAAGGCGTGATCACGCGCCAGAGCCTTCTGCCGCGCAGGATCCGGTTGCACCGCCCGCAGCGGAAAACGCATCGCGGTTCCGCCCGCTTCCGTGGTCGCAAGGACGCCTGCACAGACGCCGGCATGCAGCGCCGAACCCAGGAGCACCGCGTCACAGCCGTCGGGGACATGCATCACCCGACCAGTCGCATCGGCATAGAGTTGCGACAGCAACGGGTGATCGGCGAGTCCACCGGCCAGGAACAGGTTTTGCAGGTTTCCGGCCTTGCTGGGCAGGTGATCGATGATGTTGCGGATGCTGCAGGCCAGCGCCACGCAGCTGCGCCAATAGAGCCGCAACAATCCGTCCAGACTGCGGTCGAGATCGAGTCCGGCAATCGTGCCCGTCAGCAGTGGGTCCGAGAGGGGTGACCGGGTGCCGTGAAAATCCGGTAGCACGCTGATCGGCATACCAAAATCGGGCCCTTCCTCGGCCAGTCGCACGCTGATCCGATCGAGGATGTCGCGATGGCGATCTTTCGTCGGCGTTCCACCGGCCGGATGATCCTTGAGGATGTGGTCGAGGAAAGCACCGGAAGCGGATTGCCCCGCTTCCGTCAACCAGAGGCCCGGCAGTGCGGCATCGCGAAAACCGCCCCAGCAGCCGGGCCCGGAGATCGGCTCGTCCGAGAGCATGACGATGCAGCTTGACGTCCCGGCGATCAACGCCGCTCGGCTGCCGGGGAGGCGCTCATGCGTAAGGTCCGTCCCGAACAGGGCCACCGCCCCGGCATAGGCATCCACAAGCGCCGGCGCCACAAGGCATTCGCTGCTGAGGCCGAGCGCCTCTGCTGCCGTCGGCGATAAAGACCCGACCGGCACATGAATGGGATGAGACGTTTCAGGAAGTCCCGCTTTTTCAATCAGGTCAGCGAGCCCAATCCGGGCGTAAAATTCGTTCGGGCGTGCTCCGGGGGGCTGTGGTGCATAGCCCCACTTGGATGCCAGGGGGGAGTGACTTCGCCGGTCGATGCCCGTTCCCCGCCATGTCAGGTAGTCGCACAGGTCGAAGATCAGCCCCGCCTTCGCCCAGGTTTCCGGCTTGTGCCGCTTCAACCACAGGAGCTTCGGCAGCTGCATTTCGACCGAGAGCCGCCCGCCGAAGCGCTCAAGCAGCGGATCGTCGAACCCATTGCATTCGCTTGTTTCGGCGATGGCGCGATGGTCCATCCACAAGATGGTGTCGTGATTGCGCTTGTCCGTGGTGGAAACCGAAAGCGGTGCCCCGTCGCTGGTCCGCACCACGAGAGAACAGGTCGCGTCGAAACCGATCGCGGCGACGGTGCCGCCCGCGATGCCCGCTTCGTCAAGGGCTGCCCGGGACGCTGAGCAGACAGCATCCCAGATCTCCTCGCTGTCCTGTTCCATGTGGTTGTGCAGCGGTCTGTGCACGGAAATCGGCACGACACAACGGGCGAGCTGCCGGCCCGCGAGATCAAAGACACCGGCTCGCGCGCTGCCCGTGCCAACATCCACGGCCATGAGGTGCTCACGCATCAGAATTGTCTTCCAGTCTCCCCGCTCCGCCGACAAAGTGGAGCAAATCCTCCATCGCGTCAAACCGTGCGTCGGGCTTGAGAGCGGCAAGTGCCGCCTGATAGGAGGCGTGGTTCGTGTGCGATCCGCCGGTAAAGGCGCAAACCCTCATGCCGGCGGCCTGGGCGGCCACGATCCCTGCCGGGCTGTCCTCGATGACCATGCAGGCCGATGGATCGGCACCCATGGCGGCAGCGGCATGCAGAAAGAGATCTGGTGCCGGCTTTCCGTGTTCGACCATGGTCGCACTGAAAATTGACGGTGTGAAAAGGTCGAGCAGTCCGGTCGCTGCCAGCGACAACTCGATGCGCTCACGCTGGCTGGATGAGGCGACGCACCAGGAAATGCCCTGCTCTTTTAGCGCGGCGACAACGCGGTCGACCCCTGCAATCGGCTGCAGTTCCTGCCGAAAGCGCGCATAGAGCGCTTCGCGCATGTGAGTCAGAAAAACCTGATCGATCTCGACCTGAAACTCCTGGCGCACGGCCTCGGCCATGGAAGCGATGCTGCGTCCGAGAAACCGTTCGGCGGCACCATCCGCATCGATCGCGATCCCCTTCACCGCCAGAGCCTCTACCAGCACCTCCAGCGCGATCGGTTCGCTGTCGACCAGCACGCCGTCACAATCGAAGATTACCAGTTGGGTCGGCTTGATTGCGATCATGGGTCAGACAGGGTTCCATCCAGGTAGCGCTGGAGGGTAGCCGCCGTTCCATGGACCCGCAAGCTGTCGAGTGCGGTAAGGAAGCGCTTGCGGAACAGAGGGTGGCTGCCCGTGGCTCCGAAGATGTCGCTGAGGCCGAGGAAGGCATCTGCGTTCGTGCGCGATGCCAGCGCAGCTGTCTGCAGCCGCTCGGCGCTCGCATCATTGAACATCAGGGCCTTGCCGCTGTCTGATACTCCCTCGAAATAGCGACACCACAGCGCCGAAACCAGCGCCAGCCCCTGCACGTCGAGCCCCTTGGCCAGCCGGTCGGCAGTGGAGGGCAGAATAAATTTTGGCTGGCGGTTCGATCCATCCTGCGCCAGCCGCGGGATCGTGTCGCCGATCTTCGGATTGAGGAAGCGCCGTTCGATCAGGTCGACATAATCCGACAGGCTTGTGTCCGGCACCGGCGGCACGACCGGAACGATTTCCTCGTGCTCTAGCTTCGACAGGAAGGCGCGGATCAACGGATGTTCCATGGCCTCATGCACGAAGTGGATGTCGAGAAGCGCTGCCGGATAGGCGATCGCCGCATGGCCACCGTTCAGGATCCGAAGCTTCATCAGTTCATAAGGCGCGACATCGGGCACGAAGGTGACCCCGACCGCCTCCAGCCCCGGGCGCCCGAGCGGAAACTTGTCCTCCAGCACCCACTGCTTGAACTCTTCGCAAAACACCGGCCAGCCGTCTTCGATTCCGTAGACATCTCGTGTCAGATCGATCTCCCGTTGGCCGGTCGCAGGCGTGATACGGTCAACCATGGCATTCGGAAAAGCCACGTTTTCATGGATCCAGTGCGCAAAATCCGGATCGGAGAGGTTAGCCAGCCCGCAGAGCGTCGCTTCGGTGACCTCGCCATTGCCGGGAATGTTGTCGCAGCACATCACGGTGAAGGGCGGATGTCCTGCCGCACGCCGGACCTTCAATCCGGCGATGATCAGGCCAAACACGGTCTTCGGCGCATCAGGGGTTTGCGCGTCGGCAACAATGGCCGGATGGGCGGGATCGAATTTGCCCGTCGCCGGATCGATGAAATATCCACCTTCCGTAATCGTCATCGAGACGATCCGGATGGCAGGGTCCGCCAGCGTCGTGATGATGCGGTCAAAGTCCGGCGCCGTGATCACGTCCAGCATTGGTCCGGTCACCGTCGCGGCCGACCGCGTTGTGTCCTGCTCGACCACCGTCGTCAGGAAATCCTGTGCCTTCAGTGTGTCCCGCATCTTCTGGTCCGACGGCATGACGCCGGCGCCGATGATGCCCCAGTCGAGATCGCGACCCTGGTTGAACAGCTCGTGCAGATAAACCGCCATATGGGCCCGGTGGAAATTCCCGACACCGAAATGCAGGATGCCGGGTTTGATGTCCCCGCGCTTATAGGCGGGCACCGAGGCTTTGGCCGAGATGTCGGCGAGATGGTCGAGGGAAAGTTTGGTCGTCATGATCTCATTCCTTGGCTCGGAGCGCGGCCTTTCGGCCGTCAGCTCATCCAGTTGCCGCCATCGACATTGTAGGTCTGTGCCACGATGTAGTCGGCCTCGGCCGAGGCGAGGAAGATCGCCATGCCGGTCAGGTCTTCGGCCCGGCCCATGCGGCCAAGGGGAACCGCTTCCCCGACAAGTCTCTTCTTCTCACCGATCGGGCGGTTCTCGTATTTGGCAAAGAGGGCATCGACCTCGTCCCACATCTCGGTGCCGACAACGCCAGGTGCAATCCCATTGACGTGGATGCCGTGTTTGATCAGGTCTAGACCGGCCGATTGCGTAATCGAAATGACGGCGGCCTTTGATGCGCAATAAACGCCAACCAAGGCTTCGCCCCGGCGTCCGGCCTGACTTGCCATATTGATGATCTTGCCGCCACGCCCTTGCGCGATCATCTGCTTGGCGACCGCCTGAAGCGTGAACAGGCACCCCCCGACATTGATGTCGAAGACCCGCTGATAGCTCTTGCGGGTAATCTCGACGATCGGTGCCAGATCGAATATCGCTGCATTGTTGACAAGGATGTCGATGCCGCCGACGCGCTCGACGCAGGCTGCCACAGCCGCATCGATGGAATCCTGGCTGGAAACGTCGATCCGCACCGCATAGGCTGCAGGGCCAATTTCCGCAGCCGTTGCCAAGGCGCGTTCGAAATCGATATCGGCGATGGCAACGGCTGTTGCGCCCTCACGCACATAGGCCTCGGCGAAGGCGCGGCCGACGCCGCGCGCCGATCCCGTGATGATCGCCGATTTTCCGTTCAGTCTGCCAGTCATTGGGCCAGTCCTTTGTCATTAAATTTGTGCAAGCGGGCGGGGTCAGGCGTAAGGAACACCTTGTCGCCATGGGAAACGGGTACATCACCGCTGGTCCTCACGGTCACCATGCCGATCTTGTCGACATTTACATGCAGAAAGGTGTCGGAGCCGAGATGCTCGGCGACGCCGACCACGCCCCGCCATGTCCCACTCTCGGCGGAGAGTTTCAAATGCTCCGGACGGAAACCAATCGTGTGGGCATCGTAAGCCGCTGCCACTTCGCCCGAAGCGAAGTTCATGCGCGGCGAACCGATGAAACCGGCGACGAAGATGTTGTCCGGCTTATTGTAGAGCTCCAGCGGCGACCCGACCTGCTCGATGTGACCGGCATTCAACACCACGATCTTGTCGGCCATCGTCATGGCCTCGACCTGATCATGGGTGACGTAGATCATCGTAGTCTTCAACTGCTGGTGCAATTCGCTGATTTCCAGCCGCATGGTGCCGCGCAGCGACGCATCGAGATTGGACAATGGCTCGTCGAACAGGAAGGCGGAAGGTTCCCGCACAATCGCCCGGCCAATAGCCACGCGCTGGCGCTGGCCGCCGGAAAGCTGGCCCGGCCGACGGTCGAGATAATTGGTGAGGTTCAGCACACGGGCTGCATCCATCACCTTCTTATCAATGGCCGCAGGGTCGAGCTTGGCCATCTTCAGCGGGAAGGCGATGTTGTTGCGCACGCTCATATGCGGATAGAGCGCGTAAGACTGGAAGACCATTGCCAGGCCGCGCTTGGCAGGCGCCTCGTCTGTGACATCCCGGCCGTCGATGACGATGTGGCCGGTCGTGGTGTCTTCCAGTCCGGCGATCAGGCGCAGGAGCGTAGACTTGCCGCAGCCGGAGGGACCGACGAAGACGACGAATTCGCCTTCCTTTATCTCCAGGTCGATACCGGGAATGACCGTGGTCGCTCCGAAGGATTTCGTCACCTTGTTGAGGACGATATTACCCATCTTCTTTTCTCCCGTAGCCATTTCGACTTATTGGCCCGCATAGCGGAATGCCGATTTGTTTATTTCACAGCGCCGAATGTCAGACCGCGCACGAGTTGCTTTTGGCTGAACCAGCCCATGATCAGGATCGGGGCGATGGCGAGCGTCGAGGCGGCGGAAAGCTTGGCCCAGAACAATCCTTGCGGACTGGAGAACGAGCTGATGAAGGCCGTCAGCGGCGCCGCATTCGTGGCCGTCAGCCGGATCGTCCAGAAGGCTTCGTTCCAGGCGAGAATGATGTTCAACAGCATGGTCGAGGCGATGCCGGGAACAGCCATCGGCGTCAGGACATAGACGATCTCGTTCCACAGTGACGCCCCGTCCATGCGCGCGGCTTCCAGGATCTCCGACGGGATCTCCCGGAAATAGGTGTAGAGCATCCACACAACGATCGGCAGGTTGATCATTGTCAGCATGACGGTGAGACCGATGCGGCTGTCCAGCAGTCCGAGATTGCGGAAGATTAGATACATCGGAAAGAGCACGGCAACGGCTGGCATCATCTTGGTGGAGAGCATCCACATCAGGATGTCCTTGGTCCGTTTGCCGGGCGAAAAGGCCATGGACCACGCGGCGGGAATGGCGATCAGCAGCGCCAGAAGCGTCGAGCCCACCGACAGGATCACCGAATTCATGAAGGGCTTGAAGTAATTGTACTGGCCCTGAACCTCCGCATAGCTCTCCAGCGTACCCGACGGGATCAGGTTGAAGCCGGCAATCGCCTCGGTTTCCGATTTGAACGAAGTGATGATCGTGTAGAGGATCGGAAAGAAGATGATCAGCGCCACGATCCAGGCCGCGACCGTGAAGACTGCCTTGCGTTTCGTGCTGATAGCGCGTGCCATTGACGTGTCCTCTTAGTTCCGCTCAGCGGTCCAGGTTCTTGCCGACCGCGCGCATGGCGAAGAAGGCGACGATATTGGCAAGGATGACGGCAATAATGCCTCCGGCCGATGCCTGGCCGATTTTGAACTCGAGCGAGGCCTTCTGGTAAACCAGGAAGGGCAGGTTCGTGGAGGCATAGCCCGGGCCGCCATTGGTGGTCACTAGGATTTCTGCATAGACGGCCAGAAGGAAGATCGTCTGGATCAGGATGACGACGGTGATCGCCCGCGACATATGCGGGAGCGTCAGGTGCCAGAAACGCGCAAGGAAGTTGGCTCCGTCCATTTCGGCCGCTTCCATCTGTTCGCGATCGAGTGATTGCAGGGCGGTCAGCAGGATCAGTGTCGCAAAGGGCAGCCATTGCCAGGCGACGATGATGATGACTGAGAAAAGCGGATATTGCGCGAACCAGTCCACGGGCTGCACACCCAGAAAGCGCGCTATGTCGGCAAAAACACCGTAGCTCGGATGCATGATCATGTTCTTCCAGACCAGTGCCGCAACCGGTGGCATGACGAAGAACGGCGAGATCACCAGGATGCGCACGATACCCTGGCCGAAGATCGGCTGGTCGAGCAGCAGGGACAAAAGGATGCCGCCGATGACCGTGATCAGGAGAACGCTGCCGACGATCAGCAGCGTATTAATGATCGAAGAGAGGAAGGCGGGATTCGAGTAGAACAGCGCGTAGTTGGCAAAACCCACAAAGCCGTCACGCATCGGGTTCAGCGGATTGTACTGCTGAAACGAAAACCACAGGGTGACGATAAGCGGTACGATCATCCAGATGAACAGCAAAACCACGGACGGCGCCATCATCAGCCGGGCAAGCGTTTGGGTCTGTCGCGTAGCCATGGTTCCCTCCCGTTTATCTGGACCGTTTGGTCTCTTGCTGCTCTTGAACCGCCATGCCGATCCGCCTCAAAACGTCGACACGGCTGGCATCAATCGTCACTTGGTGCGTTTCAGGATTTGAAAAGACCGAGCCCGTCCTGGCCGGTCGGAGCAGGGCCGGTCTTGTCGAATGCGGCCCTGCCCTCACTTCGGGAGAATTACTTGATGTAGCCGCCTTCCGTCATCGTCGCGGTCGATGCGTCCTGTGCCTGCTTCAGCGCGTCGTCAACGCTCATCTGGCCGGCAAGAGCCGCCGAGAAGAGCTGGCCGACGGTCGTGCCAAGGCCCTGGAATTCAGGAATGGCGACGAACTGGACACCAACATAAGGCACCGGCTTGACGGTCGGCTTGGTTGGGTCGGCAGCGTTGATCGAGTCGAGCGTCATCTTCGCAAACGGAGCGGCCTTCTGGTACTCTGGGTTAGCGTAGAGCGATGAACGCGTGCCCGGAGGAACGTTGGCCCAGCCTTCCTTGGAAGCAACGAGCTCGAGATATGCCTTGCTGGTTGCCCAGGAAACAAACTTCTGAGCGGCTTCTGCCTTCTGCGTGCCGGCCGGAACAGCCAGTGACCATGCCCAGAGCCAGTTGCCGCGCTTGCCGAGACCGGTGTCGGGAGCGAGTGCATAGCTCACCTTGTCAGCGACGGTGGAGTCCTTCGGGTTGGACACGAAGGAAGCCGCAACGGTCGCGTCGATCCACATGCCGCACTTGCCCTGCTGGAACAGAGCCAGGTTTTCGTTGAAGCCGTTGGAGGAAGCGCCGACCGGGCCTGCGTCCTTCATCAGGTTGACGTAGAAGTCGAGCGTGTTCTTCCATTCGGGCTGGTCGAACTGGGGCTTCCAGTTTTCGTCAAACCAGCGGGCGCCAAACGAGTTGGACATGGCGGTGAGGAAGGCCATGTTCTCGCCCCAGCCGGCCTTGCCGCGAAGGCAGATGCCGTTCACGCCGGTGGCGCGGTCGGTCATCTTGCGGGCGGCGTCTGCAACAAAGTCCCAGGTCGGCGCATCAGGCATGGTGAGCCCCGCCTTTTCCATCAAATCCTTGCGGTACATGATGAACGAGCTTTCGCCGTAGAACGGAGCTGCATAAAGCTTGCCGTCAACGGTCAGACCACCTGAAATCGCCGGGATGATATCGGCTGCATCATAGTCTGCGCCGAGATTGTCGAGCGGAAGAAGCCAGTTCTGCTTGGCCCAGATCGGAACTTCGTAGGTGCCGATCGTCATCACGTCGTACTGGCCACCCTTGGTGGCAATATCGGTCGTGACGCGTTCACGCAGAACGTTTTCTTCCAGCGTCACCCATTCGACCTGAATGTCGGGGTTGGCCGCAGTGAATTCGCTCGTCAGCCCCTGCATGCGGATCATGTCGCCGTTGTTTACGGTCGCAATGGTGAGTGTTTCGGCCGAGGCCATGCCGGCAAGTGCCAGCGCTGAGCAGGCGCCCAGCAGAATCGTCTTCAATGTCATGTCTTCCTCCCAGAAGAAAAATGAGCATTCGCTTTGCTCATGGGCAATTACTCATTTACGGCGCGCACAAAGTCAAGCGGGATTCATTGCTGCAATGCCGCATTACAGGAGGAAGCTATTGAAGAAGATGGATAAAAACTTCGCCGCCTCAGCGCTTCAGCAGCAATCGAGCTGTATCTTCGTCTGTGATCAGGCCATTGACGTGACCACCCCGGACTGCCGCATGGACGGCAGCGTGCTTGCGTTTGCCGCGCGCAATGGCGATCACGGTCGAACTTTCGCGGGAGGGAATATTCAGACTGGCGACCCGCTCGTTGACCGGATGGTCGAGCAGCTTTCCGTCCCCGCCGAAGATCCAGCCGCAGATTTCGCCAACCGCCCCGGCTTTGAGCAGGTCCTCCATTTCGTCGCGCTTCAGGAAGCCATCGACCAGAAGGGGAGCATTCAGCGCCATGTCGCCCACGCCGACAAAGGTCACATTCGATTTCTGCCCCAGCGCAATCGTCGGTGCGACCAGTGGCTGCGCATGCAGCAGCAGTTTCTCCTCCGGTGAGGAGACAATGACCGGCAGCGGCATGGGATAGTGCGGCGCCTTGATCGCATCAGCCATGGAGAAGATGACGTTGAAATAGGCCGCAGATCCATCGGGGCTGATGTTCCCCGTCAAAGAGACGATCTTGTGCTGCGGACATTCCATTGGCGACAATTGGTGGATCATCGCGCGCAGTGTGCGCCCTGTTCCCATGGCAACGACGAGCGGATCGGACTGCTTCAGCCAGCGCTCCAGTTCCGCTGCCCCGGCTTCGGCAAGGCCCACCGTGGCAGACTCCGATTCGGGATCGGAAGGCACGATCTCCACCTGCCGCAAACCATACCGGTTCTTCAGCGCTTCGGCGAGTTCCAGGCATGCGGCAATCGGGTGGTCGAGACGAACCTTGATCAGGCGCTCCGCGATGGAAAGTGAGACGAGACGCTGGGCGCTTTGCCGGGAAATACCCATTAGTGCCGCGATTTCGTCCTGCGTCCGACCTGAGACATAGTAGAGCCAGCCCGCGCGTGCCGCATCGTCCAGTCTCGTCTGTCCTTCACTGCGCCGCGCCATGCCGTCTCCTCCCTTTGGAACAGTGCTGCCAATTTTGCCGCCTGCTGTCAAATCGGCACCGACCCGGACCAGAAGAACGGTTCATGAGGGCGAACCGGTCAACATCGTGAACCGCAGAAAAAAAGTCCCGCCGAAGCGGGACCGAGGTGGGAGCCCTGAGGCTGCCGGGGGAGGTTGGGGGGAAGAATGTCCACCTTATAACGGGCGGTTCTTGCGAATGTTCCAATGTCTGGAACAAAATTCGGCCGTTGTCAGAAACTCAAGCGGCTGCGCTTCCAGTGCCTAGCTGCCGGAGTTGCCTGGTTTCTTGCTGTCGCTCGTCTTCATCGCATCGCCCAGATCCTGTTTGACGGGATCTTGAAGGTTCTCGCCCTGCGCGTCGCGGTCGGTATCCGGATCGTCCGCTGCCGGCAGATAGCCGCGAGGCCGGTTTTCCTGCGGCCCTTCCCAGCGGGGTGACTGGTCCGTTGTGCCCGCTTTTCCGTCTTTCGGTGCGTTCATGCCCATGATGTTCTCCTTTGCGCCTGTTCGTTCCCAACCGGACACCTCCCGACCTGTTCCCAGGAACATTCGCCCTCCGCCTCTGTTTGTCGAATGCACTGTGAACCTCAAGCGATCTGGAAAGGCATGGGATGACGAAGCCACAAATTGTCATCATCGGGGCGGGCTTCGGCGGTTTGGCCTGCGCAAAAGCGCTCGGAAACAGCGATATCGGCGTGACTGTCGTTGACCGTCGAAACCACAATCTGTTCCAACCGCTCCTCTACCAAGTCGCAACAGCCGCCCTGTCACCCGCGGACGTTTCGGAGCCGATCCGCCGTACCCTGGCCCGCTACGGCAACATCCGGGTTCTGATGGGTGAGGTGAACGGGATCGACAGCGAGGGGAGGGAGATCCTGCTGTCGGATGGTGCCCGCCTTCCCTATGACAGCCTGATCATCGCCACCGGGTCGGAATACAATTATTTCGGCCATGACGAGTGGCATCACCATGCCCCCGGTCTGAAGTCGGTGCACGAGGCCCGCCAGATCCGCCACCGCCTTCTGCTTGCCTTCGAACAGGCTGAGCGCAGCACGGACGACGCCGAAAAGCGCAGGCTTCTAACCAGCGTGATCGTCGGCGGTGGACCGACCGGGGTAGAGATGGCCGGCGCCATTTCCGAACTCGGCTCCTTCATGATCGCCAAGGATTTCGACAGCCTTTCGCGCGATCAGTTTCGCGTGCTTCTCGTCGAGGCCGGGCCGAGGATCCTCGCCACCTTCCCGCAGGACCTCTCCGACTACGCCGCCAATTATCTCACTCGCATCGGTGTGGAGATCCACCTGAACACCGCCGTCCAGGACATCGAACCGGACCGTATTCGAATGGCCGGCGAATGGCTGCCGGCCGGCTGCATCGTCTGGGGCGCGGGCGTCAAGGCGTCGCCGGCGGCGCGTTGGTTGGGCGTTGAGCCCGGTCCCGCCGGGCGCCTCCCGGTCGATCCCCGTCTTGCCGTGATCGGGCGGCCCAATATCTACGCCCTGGGTGACACTGCCCTTGCACTCGATGCAGACGGCAAACCCTTGCCGGCTTTGGCTCAAGTCGCAAAGCAGCAGGGGCTCTATCTGGGAAATGCGCTGAAGGCAGAACTGCTAACCGGCGCAAAATCCCCGCCCTTTGTCTTCCAGAATCGCGGCAACACCGCCGTCATCGGTCGCAACGCGGCCGTCTTCGACTTCGGCCGATGGCATCTGAAGGGCAGGCTAGCATGGTTCCTGTGGGCCATTGTCCATGTCTGGCTACTGGTCAATTTTGAAAAGCGTCTTCTCGTCAGCATCCAGTGGCTGTGGCGCTATGCCACCCGGCAAAGAGGTGCCCGGCTGATCGATGAGGATGCGGTCGGGCACATCATGCCGCCACCTGCTGCAGATCCTCAGCGCCCTCATTGACCCGCCGTATCCGACAGAAAACGGCTTGACGAACGTAATGTTATTACATATCAGAAGGGCCGACGCAGGATGTGCTTGACCAGTCTATGGCGGAGGTTCTATTCATGGGGAGACGGTTCCCCCACCGGATGACTCCGAGGGGATTAATAGGGAACACGGTGCGGAAGACCCAGAAGGGACCAAGACCGTGGCTGCCCCCGCAACTGTAAGCGGATTGCCGTCCATTCTCGCGGCGCGAAAGCGCCGGGCCACTGCGAGCGATCGTGGGAAGGCAGATGGACGACAGATATTCGCAAGCCAGGAGACCTGCCGTCAAATGAGTGAGACACGTAGCGGACGGGGTGTTCCGATGGATACGAACTGGCTTGCAGACCGCGCCTCAGGCGTAGGTTCATGGGCGCCATTTTGCCTCCGGAGAAGTCCTGCGGAGGAAAGACTTGCCGGACATCATCATCGATAGTTTCAGCGCGGCTGCTGAAATTTACGACGCCACGGCTGCCTTCCACTTGGGGAGGGTTGGACGTGAGTTGTGATACCAGGGGCATATCCGTCAGGGCAGTCGACCTGGGTTGGGGACCAAAGCCCTCGCAGTTTCTTGTGCGCGACGTCTCCTTTTCGATCGGGGGCGGGGATCGCCTCGCGATTGTCGGCCCGAACGGCGCTGGCAAGACGACCCTGCTGCGCTGCCTCTATCGCGGTGTCGCGCCGCTTGAGGGCAGGGTGGAAATCGACGGTCATGATATCACAGATCTGACCCCGCGTCAGGTTGCCCGCCGCGTAGCCGTCGTTCTGCAGGAAATGCCGGCGGATTTTCCGTTCACTGTCCGGGACGTTGTCTTGATGGGCCGCGTGCCATGGCGCGAGGGGCTAACCGGCTGGACGGACCAGGACCGTGACGAAGCCCGTCATGCGCTCGAACATCTTGATCTGCTGTCTCTTGCAAACCGGCAATTCTCGACTTTGTCCGGCGGCGAAAAACAGCGCGTCCTCGTGGCACGCGCTTTGGCGCAGAATCCGGAGATCCTCATCCTGGACGAGCCGACCAATCACCTCGACATCCGCCACCAATTGGAGATCCTGGCTCTGCTCGCCACGCTGCGGCTGACCATCGTCACCACGTTGCACGACATCAATCTGGCCGCCGATTTCGCCACCCATGTTGCACTGATGCAGTCTGGCCGAATGATCGCCTTCGGCCATCCGGACGAGGTCCTGACTGATCACGCCATCTCCGGCACCTTCGGCGTCCTCGCCGAGCGTCAGCGGATGGCGGGTGCCGGTCTCTCTCGCTTTTCATTCTCCCTTGGCAGTTCCTGATTTGAAAGAGCCACCCATGTTCACGCCCCGTTTGCTCTCCGCCGCCACTCTTTTCGTTGCTGTTCTGGCCGCTTCGACAGCCGCAGCCTTTCCCGTCACGGTGAAAAGCTGCAACCGTGATGTCACCTTCGATGAGGCACCGAAGCGCGCGATCTCCAATGACGTGAACCTGACCGAGATGATGCTGGCCCTTAAGCTGCAGGACCACATGGTTGGCTACACTGGCATTTCCGGCTGGAAGACGCTCGATGCGAGCCTGCGCGAAGGCGTGAAGGAACTGCCCGAGCTCTCGCCGAAATATCCCAGCAAGGAGGTCCTGCTGGAGGCAGATGCCGACTTCTATTTCGCCGGCTGGAACTACGGCATGAAGGTCGGCGGCGAAGTCACGCCCGAGACGCTGAGCCCCTTCGGCATCAAGGTCTATGAACTGACGGAATCCTGCAGCCACATCATGGCCAAGGCCAAGCCCAGCATGGATGACATGTTCGTCGATCTCCTCAATCTCGGCCGCATCTTCGACGTCGAGGACCGGGCGGAAGCGCTCGTCGCCGGCTACAAGAGTGGGCTTGCCGAAATTCAGGAGCGGATCGGCACCGTCAAGGAACCCGTCCGCGTCTTCGTCTATGATTCCGGCACGGAAAAGCCCTTCACCGCAGGCCGCTTCGGCATCCCGACGGCCATGATTGAAGCCGCCGGCGGCATAAACATCATGGATGACGTCGAGAAAAGCTGGACCGAGGTCTCTTGGGAGCCGGTCATCGACCGGAATCCTGAGGTCATTGTCATCGTTGACTACGGTGATGTCACGGCCGAACAGAAGATCGCCTTCATGAAGGAAAATCCGGCCTTCAAGAACATCGACGCCGTCAAGAATGATCGTTTCGTGGTGCTCGCCTATGTCGAAGCGACGCCAGGACCTCGCAACGTCGCGGCGATCGAACGCCTCGCCGACGCCTTCCATCCGCGCAACATGTAAGGCCCGAAGGCGGCCCCCGGTTAAAGCCGGGCTGCTTGCTGTTGGGAATTCAGGGATATGAAATAGCATGCGCGGCAGTAGGATCTTGCTCTGGACGGTGGGCGCGCTCGGCCTGCTGTTCCTCTGCGTCACACTTGGCGTCTCGCTGGGCTCGGCGCGCATCCCGGTGGTTACGGTGTGGTCGATCCTCGGTCACCACGCGGCACCAGATCTTTTCCAGCAGACCTGGTCGGCCGGCCGCGACAGCATCGTCTGGGAGGTGCGCTTGCCACGCGTCCTGTTGGCCGCTCTGGTCGGCGCTGGTTTGGCTGTCGTTGGCGCCGCCCTCCAGTCGATTACCCGCAATCCACTCGCCGACCCGCACCTGCTCGGCGTATCCTCTGGCGGCGCCCTTGGTGCGATCATCGCACTTCTGCACACCGGCCTGATCTTCGGCGTGATCACCGTGCCCCTGTTCGCCTTCGCAGGCGGGCTCTGCGCCACAATGGCCGTGGTCGCCGTCACCCGCATGACCGGAGCCGCGCCGGACCGGCTGGTGCTGTCGGGCGTGGCAGTCGCTTTCATCGCCACCTCGCTCGGCAATCTCGCGATTTTCCTCGGCGATCCTCGCGCCGCGCATACGGTGATCTTCTGGATGCTCGGCGGCCTCGGCCTCGCCGAATGGAGCCATCTCGTCTATCCGGCCGTCACGCTTGCCGCCTCCCTCGTCTTCCTTGTCCTGCGTGCCCGCGAAATCAATGCGCTCGCCATGGGCGATGAAACGGCAGCCACCTTGGGGGTGCCCGTTGCCCGCTTTCGCGCGGAACTCTTTGTGGTGACGGCCCTGCTGACGGGCGTGATGGTCGCTTTTTCCGGCGCCATCGGTTTCGTCGGACTATTGGTTCCGCATTTCGTGCGCCTGACCGGCGGCAGCGACAACGTTCGCGTCATCCCGCTGTCAGCCTTGGCCGGCGCGGTGGTTCTGATCCTCGCCGACGTCGTCTCCCGCACGATCATGGCCCCGGAGGACGTGCCGATCGGCGTGATCACCGGTCTCGTCGGGGGACTGTCCTTCATTCTTCTTCTGAGGCGTCGATAAGCATTGTTCAAATTTCTGTTGCCCTTGGTTCGTTTTGACTTAGGTTGAAGAAAAACGAAAGAGTAGGGGATGGAGATGCTGCTTTCGGCCCGACAGACGGAAATCATGGCGCTTGCCAAGGAATATGGCCGCGTTCTCGTGGATGAACTGGCAGCCCGGTTCGCCGTGACACCCCAGACGATTCGCAAGGATCTCAACGATCTCTGCGATATCAGGGCGCTGAACCGCATTCATGGCGGCGCCGTATTCCCGACCGGAAATGAAAACGTCAAATACGAAGCGCGCCGCTCTATGGCAGCAACCGAGAAGCAGGCGATCGGCCGGGCCGCAGCCGATCTCATTCCCGACAACTCCTCGCTCTTCATCAACATTGGCACCACCACCGAAGCGGTCGGCGACGCGCTGGTCGACCACAAGGAATTGATGGTCATTACCAATAATATCAACGTCGCCAATCGCTTGCGTGTCTTTCCCTCGATCGAGGTGGTCATCGCGGGCGGCGTGGTGCGCGGGTCGGATGGCGGTATCGTCGGCGAAGCAGCCGTCGATTTCATCCGTCAGTTCAAGGTTGATTTCGCCGTCATCGGTGTATCCGCTATTGATGAAGATGGCGCGCTGCTCGATTTCGATTTTCGCGAAGTGAAAGTCGCCCAAGCCATCATTGCCAACGCGCGACACGTCATTCTGGTCACGGACGCCTCCAAGTTTGAACGCACCGCACCCGTTCGCATCGGCCATATATCGCAGGTGCAGACCTTCATAACCGATCACTGTCCCTCCGACAGCATCCGCTCGATTTGCCTCGACAATGATGTCCGCATGATCGAAACATCCGTCGCTACAGCCGCGATCGAAGCCGAATAACTTTCGTTTGACATTCGTTTAAATTGCGTTTTAGATATCCAGACTTTCGCTATCGCAGCAAATGCTGCAGTGCGAAAACAGGGGGGAACGATGTCGGGGCAGCCTATCTACGATCTGTTTGTGATCGGTGGCGGGATAAACGGGTGTGGGATCGCGCGTGACGCGGCTGGCCGTGGCTATTCCGTCGCCCTGGCGGAAATGAATGATTTCGCCTCCGGCACGTCGTCAGGCGCCACCAAGCTGATCCATGGCGGCCTGCGCTACCTCGAACATTACGAATTCCGACTGGTCCGCGAAGCGCTGATGGAGCGAGAAGTGCTCTGGGCGATGGCGCCGCATGTCATCTGGCCCCTGCGTTTCGTCCTGCCGTTCCAGAAGGGCGGCATCCGGCCGGCTTGGCTCATCCGCCTCGGCCTGTTCCTGTATGACCACCTCGGCGGCCGCAAGCTCTTGCCCGCAACGCGCACGCTTGATCTCCGCCGCGATCCGGCAGGCAAGCCGCTGAAGCCGATCTTCTCCAAGGCCTTCGAATATTCCGACGGTTGGGTCGATGACGCCCGCATGGTGGTATTGAACGCCCGCGATGCCGAAATCCGCGGTGCCACCATCCTCAGCCGCTCGCGTGTGACATCGGCGAAGCGCGAAGATGGCGTCTGGGCCATCACCACCCGCAAGCGCGATGGAACGGTCTCCACCCACCGTGCCCGCATGCTGGTCAATGCCGCCGGTCCCTGGGTCGATCAGGTGCTCGCTGGCGCCTTCGGCCGCAACAACGTGCACAATGTCCGGCTCGTCCAGGGCAGCCACATCATCGTGAAGAAGAAGTTCAACGATCCGCGCGCCTATTTCTTCCAGAACCCGGACAATCGCATCATCTTCGCCATCCCCTATGAGCGCGACTTTACCCTCATCGGCACGACGGACCGCGACTATACCGAGGATCCGAAGGATGTTCGCATCAGCCCCGAAGAGGTGAACTATCTCTGTGGCGCGGCAAGCGAGTATTTCCAGGAGCCGGTCGTTCCTGATGACATCGTCTGGAGCTATTCGGCGGTGCGCCCGCTCTTCGATGATGGCGCCTCGAAGGCCCAGGAAGCGACCCGTGACTACGTGCTGAAGGTCGAAGGCAGGGAAGGCGAGGCGCCGCTGCTCAACGTCTTCGGCGGCAAGCTAACCACCTATCGCCGATTGGCCGAGCATGCGTTGGAAAAGATCGGCGAGACGATCGGTTCGAAGGGCACATCCTGGACGGCCGGCAGCCAGCTCCCGGGCGGTGATTTCGGCGTCAACGCCTACGAGGCGACGGTAGAGAAGCTGCTGACAGCCTATCCCTTCCTTGAGCGGGCCCATGCCGAGCGGCTGATCCGCTGCTACGGCACGGATGCCCGTGCCATCCTTGGTGCCGCACGGACGCTCGAGGATCTGGGTCGTTATTTCGGCGGCACGCTATACGAGGCGGAAGTTCGCTGGTTGATCGAACGCGAATGGGCTGTCACGGCCGAAGATGTGCTGTGGCGCCGGACGAAGCAGGGACTGTTCCTGACGCCAGAGGAGGCAGAGGGGCTGGACGGATATATGGGGTTGATGGCTGCGGCCTGAGGCCGGAGCGAAGATACCGACGGTTTGGAGGAGGCCCGAGGAAACATGTTGGAACTGCGTAAAGTCTCGAAAATGGTGGGGGTGGATTATCACATTCACCCGACCGACCTGACGTTGCAGCGGGGTACGCTGAACGTCCTGCTCGGCCCCACGCTTTCGGGCAAGACCTCGCTGATGCGGTTGATGGCGGGCCTCGACAAGCCCACCTCCGGCAGCGTCTTCTTCGATGGGGTCGATGTGACGGGTGTTCCGGTGCAGAAGCGCCAGGTCGCTATGGTTTACCAGCAGTTCATCAATTATCCCGCCCTGACGGTTTACGAGAACATCGCCTCGCCGATGCGGGTCAAGGGCGTCGATCAGGCAACGATCGACCGCGAAGTCCGCAAGGCCGCCGATCTCCTGCGGCTCACCCCCTATCTCGATCGCACGCCGCTCAGTCTCTCCGGCGGCCAGCAACAGCGCACGGCGCTCGCCCGTGCCATCGTCAAGAAGGCAAATCTCGTCCTGCTCGACGAACCGCTTGCCAATCTTGACTACAAGCTGCGTGAAGAACTGCGCGAAGAACTGCCCAAGATCTTTGCCGAATCGGGCGCCATCTTCGTCTACGCCACCACCGAACCCTCGGAAGCCCTTCTGCTCGGCGGCAATACGGCAACCCTCAGCGAAGGCCGCATCACCCAGTTCGGCAGCACCATCTCGGTCTATCGTAAGCCTGCCGATCTCGCCTCGGCCCGCATCTTCGCCGATCCGCCGCTCAATACCCTGGACGTGGTGAAGGTGTCGAACCAGTTCCAGCGTGATGGACGGATGGTTCTTCCGGTCCCGGCTCATCTGGCCGCGATCCCGGACGGGCCTGTCACGATTGCCTTCCATCCGCATCATCTCTCCCTGTCCGCATCGGATGGCTCCGCCGGTCTCACGGCCCGCACGCTGGTATCGGAGATCGCCGGGTCGGAAAGCTTCATCCACGTCGAGTACGGCAATGCCCGCTGGGTCAGCCTTGAGCACGGCATTCACGACATCGAACCCGACCGGGACATCGACGTCTTCATCGACACCCGACACCTGATGGCCTTCGGTGCCGAGGGCCGCGCCCTTGGTGCTTCGCCCGAACTGGCCGCGTGAGGGAGGACCGACATGGCGCGCATCAATCTCGACCATATCCGCCACGCCTACACACCGGCCGCTCGCGCAGCCGGAGACTATGCCCTGAAGGAAGTCCATCACGAATGGGATGACGGCGGTGCCTACGCGCTTCTAGGCCCGTCGGGCTGTGGCAAGACCACCCTTCTCAACATCATTTCGGGTCTCTTGCACCCCTCCGATGGCCGCATCGAATTCGATGGCGTCGACGTGACCACGCTGCCGACCCAGGCGCGCAACATCGCCCAGGTCTTCCAGTTCCCGGTCGTCTACGACACCATGACTGTCTACGACAACCTCGCTTTCCCGCTGCGCAACCGCCATGTGCCGGAAGATCAAGTCAATAAGCGGGTCAACGAGATCCTCGACATGATCGACCTCCAGCCCATGGCGAAAAAGCGCGCCCAAGGTCTGACCGCCGACCAGAAGCAGAAGATTTCGCTCGGCCGTGGCCTGGTGCGTTCCGACGTCAACGCCATCCTCTTCGATGAGCCGCTGACCGTCATCGATCCGCACATGAAATGGGTGCTGCGTTCGCAGCTGAAGCGCCTGCACCGCCAGTCCGGCTTCACCATGGTCTATGTCACCCACGACCAGACCGAAGCCCTCACCTTCGCCGACAAGGTCGTCGTCATGTATGACGGCCAGATCGTTCAGATCGGAACGCCGGCCGAACTTTTCGAACGCCCGAGCCACACCTTCGTCGGCTATTTCATCGGCTCGCCGGGCATGAACGTCATGCCGGCCAAAATCAGCGGCACGACCGCCACCGTCGGCGACCAGTCGATCGCGCTTCCCGGCGCACCCAAGCTCGCTTCTCAGTCGAAGCTCGAACTCGGCATTCGTCCCGAGTTCGTTCGCTTGGGACGCGAAGGCATGCCGGTCACGATCTCCAAGGTCGAAGACATCGGCCGCCAGAAGATCGTCCGGGCCCGCTTCTGCGACCAGCCCTTGTCGATCGTGGTTTCGGAAGACGCCGACATTCCGACCGATCCAAAAATCACGTTCGACCCGGCGGGCATCGGCATCTTCGCCGATTCTTGGCGCGTAGGTCTGGAGGGCTGACGATGGAAAAGACCTGGAACAACAAGGCCTGGTTCATGGTCATTCCGGTCCTGCTGCTGGTGGCCTTCTCGGCCGTCATCCCGCTGATGACCGTGGTCAACTATTCCGTTCAGGACACCTTCGGCAACAACGAATTCTTCTGGGCAGGCACCGACTGGTTCGCCGAAATCCTGTCGTCGGACCGCTTCTGGGATGCCCTGGTCCGCAACCTGATCTTCTCGATGATCATCCTGGCGATCGAGGTGCCGCTCGGCATCCTGATCGCGCTCAACATGCCGAAGAAGGGTCTGGGCGTGCCGGTCTGCCTGGTGCTCATGGCCCTGCCGCTTCTCATTCCGTGGAACGTCGTCGGCACCATCTGGCAGGTCTTCGGCCGCGTCGACATCGGTCTTCTCGGCTATGTCCTGAACGCCATCGGCATCGACTACAACCTTACCCAGGATCCCGTCGATGCCTGGATCACGGTCATCGCCATGGACGTCTGGCACTGGACCAGCCTCGTCGTGCTGCTCTGCTACGCCGGCCTCGTCTCGATCCCGGATGCCTATTACCAGGCTGCCAAGATCGATGGTGCCTCCCGCTTCTCCGTCTTCCGCTACATCCAGCTGCCGAAGATGAAGCGCGTGCTCCTGATCGCCGTGCTGCTCCGCTTCATGGACAGCTTCATGATCTACACCGAGCCCTTCGTCGTCACCGGCGGTGGCCCCGGCAATTCGACCACTTTCCTGTCGATCGACCTGGTCAAGATGGCCGTCGGGCAGTTCGACCTCGGTCCGGCGGCAGCCATGTCCATTATCTACTTCCTGATCATCCTGCTGATGTCATGGGTCTTCTACACCGTGATGACCGTCAGCGACGCAAAGAGCCAGTAAGGAGGCGCACTCGATGAGCAGTTCCGACGATCGTTCGCGCTTCGGGTTCTTGATCCCGACGGTCTACATCATCTTCCTGTTGCTGCCGATCTATTGGCTGGTCAACATGAGCTTCAAAACCAATTCGGAGATCACGGGCGCGCTGTCGCTTTGGCCGGTCAATCCGACGCTTCACAACTATGCCGTGATCTTCACCGATCCGTCCTGGTACAAGGGCTATATCAATTCGATCATCTATGTCTGCCTGAACACGGTGATCTCAGTCGCTGCGGCACTTCCGGCAGCCTACGCTTTCTCGCGCTATCGCTTCCTCGGCGACAAGCACCTGTTCTTCTGGTTGCTCACCAACCGCATGGCGCCGCCGGCCGTCTTCGCGTTGCCCTTCTTCCAGCTCTATTCGGCCTTCGGGCTCATCGACACGCACATTGCAGTCGCCCTGGCCCACTGCCTCTTCAACGTGCCGCTGGCGGTCTGGATCCTCGAAGGTTTCATGTCCGGCGTGCCAAAGGAAATCGACGAAACCGCCTATATTGACGGTTACTCTTTCCCGCGCTTCTTCGTGAAAATCTTCATCCCGCTGATCGCGTCCGGCATCGGTGTCGCCGCCTTCTTCTGCTTCATGTTCTCCTGGGTCGAGCTCCTGATCGCCCGCACGCTGACCACGACCGATGCCAAGCCGATCGCCGCCATCATGACCCGCACGGTCTCGGCCTCGGGCATGGACTGGGGCGTGCTCGCCGCCGCCGGCGTGCTGACCATCATCCCGGGCGCGCTCGTGATCTATTTCGTTCGCAACTACATCGCCAAGGGCTTTGCCCTGGGCCGCGTCTGAGGAGGCGTCGATGAACTTCACATGGATGGCCTGGACGCTGCCGACAGCGCTCTTCTTCATCGCGATCCTGACGCTGATCGTCTCGATGGCGGTGTGGGAATATTTCTCGCCCGGCGGCAATCCCCGGGTTGGCATACTCAGGTTCGAGACAACCCGTGGCGACCGGCTCTTCGTGTCGCTGCTCGGCTCGGCCTTCATTCATCTTGCTTGGCTCGGCCTTGTTGGGCCGAACCTGTGGTGGGCTCTCGCTCTGTCCGTGGTCTACGCCATCGGCGTATTCCGCTACGTATAGGGCCGGACAACGGCGGATGGCGGCGGGAGGCTGCCATTCTGATGACTTCAACTCTGCAATCGCAACCTTAGGGAGGACGAAAATGCGAAAGCACCTTTTGACAACGACGGCGGCCATGCTGCTCGCCATGACCGGCGTGGCATTCGCCGACATGGAAGCGGCGAAGAAGTTCCTGGATACCGAGATCGGCGACATGTCGACGCTCGACCGCGCCGCCCAGGAAGCCGAACTGCAGTGGTTCATCGATGCGGCGAAGCCCTTTGCCGGCATGGAGATCAAGGTCGTCTCCGAAACCATTGCCACCCATGAATACGAATCCAAGGTCCTGGCCCCGGCATTCACCGCGATCACCGGCATCAAGATCACGCACGACCTGATCGGCGAAGGCGACGTCGTCGAAAAGCTGCAGACCCAGATGCAGTCGGGCGAAAACATCTACGACGCCTATGTCAACGACTCGGACCTGATCGGCACCCATTGGCGCTACCAGCAGGCCCGCTCGCTGACCAAGTGGATGGCCAACGAAGGCAAGGACGTTACCAACCCCAACCTTGACCTTGCCGACTTCATCGGCACCAAGTTCACGACCGCTCCGGACGGCGATCTCTATCAGTTGCCTGACCAGCAGTTCGCGAACCTCTACTGGTTCCGCTATGACTGGTTCAACGACGAGAAGAACAAGGCCGACTTCAAGGCCAAGTACGGCTACGACCTCGGCGTCCCGGTCAACTGGTCCGCTTACGAAGACATCGCCGAATTCTTCACCGGCCGCGAAATCGACGGCAAGAAGGTCTTCGGCCACATGGACTACGGCAAGAAGGACCCGTCGCTCGGCTGGCGCTTCACCGATGCCTGGCTCTCCATGGCCGGCAACGGCGACAAGGGCCTGCCGAATGGTCTGCCTGTCGACGAATGGGGCATCAAGGTCAACGAAAAGTCCCAGCCGGTCGGCTCCTGCGTCGCCCGCGGCGGTGACACCAACGGCCCGGCCTCCGTCTACGCCATCCAGAAGTATCTCGACTGGCTGAAGGCCTATGCACCGCCGGAAGCCCAGGGCATGACCTTCGGTGAAGCCGGTCCGGTACCTGCTCAGGGCAACGTCGCCCAGCAGATGTTCACCTACACGGCGTTTACTGCCGACTTCGTCAAGAAGGGCCTGCCGGTCGTCAACGAGGACGGCACCCCGAAATGGCGTTTTGCTCCGAGCCCGCACGGCGTCTACTGGAAGGACGGCATGAAGCTCGGTTATCAGGACGTCGGCTCCTGGACCCTGATGAAGTCGACCCCTGACGACCGCGCCAAGGCCGCCTGGCTCTATGCACAGTTCGTCACCTCGAAGACCGTGGACGTGAAGAAAAGCCATGTTGGCCTGACGCTCATCCGCGAATCGACGATCCAGCACAAGTCCTTCACCGACCGTGCACCGAACCTCGGTGGCCTGATCGAGTTCTATCGTTCGCCGGCCCGCGTTCAGTGGTCGCCGACCGGTACGAACATCCCTGATTATCCGAAGCTGGCTCAGCTGTGGTGGCAGGCGATCGGTGACGCATCCTCGGGTGCGAAGACCGCGCAGGAAGCCATGGACTCGCTCTGCGCCGAGCAGGAAAAGGTCCTGCAGCGTCTTGAGCGTGCGGGCGTCCAGGGTGACATCGGTCCGGCACTCGCCGAAGAACACGATCTCGAATACTGGAACAAGGATGCAGTCGCCAAGGGTAACCTGGCTCCGCAGCTGAAGATCGAGAACGAAAAAGAAAAGCCGATCACGGTCAACTACGACGAACTGGTCAAGAGCTGGCAGAAGTGAGCCGGATCAGACCCTGATCATTGACAACTGCCGGGGCGAAATCTACGCCCCGGCTTCTTCACATAAGGAGTTTGCGCCTGATGAGCGGTTACATTCTGGCCATCGACCAAGGCACCACCTCGACCCGGTCGATGATCTTCGATCACGAGATGCACATCGTCGGTGTCGCCCAGCAGGAGTTCACCCAGCATTTCCCCGATTCCGGCTGGGTCGAACATGATGCGGACGAGATCTGGCAGAGCGTACTCGCTACGATCGAAAAGGCGCTATCGGCCGCAAAAATCAAGATTACCGACATCACCGCCATCGGCATCACCAACCAGCGCGAAACCGTCGTCGTCTGGGACCGCAATACCGGCAAGCCCGTTCACCGTGCCATCGTCTGGCAGGACCGCCGCACAGCCCGCTTCTGCGACGAGCTGAAGCACAAGGGTCTGGAACCGCTCTTCACGCAGAAGACCGGCCTGCTGCTCGATCCCTATTTCTCCGGAACCAAGCTTTCCTGGCTGCTGAAGAACGTCGATGGACTGAAAGCCCGCGCCGAAAACGGCGAGATCTGCTTCGGCACGGTCGACAGCTGGCTCATCTACAAGCTGACCGGTCGCAAGGTCCACGCCACGGATGCGACCAACGCCTCGCGCACGCTGATCTATGACATCGGCGAAAACCGCTTCGACGACGAACTGCTCTCGATTCTCGACATTCCGCGCGCCATGCTGCCCGAGGTCAAGGATTGCGCCGACGACTTCGGCATCACCGACAAGTCTGTGCTCGGCGCGGAAATTCCGATCCTCGGCGTCGCCGGCGATCAGCAGGCCGCCGTCATCGGCAATGCCTGCTTCGAGCCCGGCATGATGAAGTCCACCTACGGCACAGGCTGCTTCGCGCTGCTGAACACCGGCACCGACCGCGTCACCTCCTCCAACCGTCTCCTGAGCACCATCGCCTACCGCCTGAACGGCAAGACGACCTATGCGCTCGAAGGCTCGATTTTCATCGCCGGTGCCGCCGTGCAATGGCTGCGTGACCAGATGGGCTTCGTCAAGGTCGCCTCGGAAACCGATGCGCTGGCCAGCAAGGCCGACCCGAACCAGCGCGTTTATCTCGTCCCCGCCTTTACCGGCCTCGGCGCGCCCCATTGGGATGCCGATGCACGCGGCGCCATCTTCGGCCTGACCCGTGGCACCGGCCCCGCCGAATTCGCCCGCGCCGTGCTCGAAAGCGTCGCCTACCAGACGCATGATCTTCTCGAAGCAATGAAGAAGGACTGGACGGGCGCGAGCTCGCAGACGGTCCTGCGTGTCGATGGCGGTATGGTCGCCTCCGATTGGACCATGCAGCGTCTCGCCGACATCCTGGCGGCCCCGGTCGATCGTCCCGTCTTGCTCGAAACCACCGTTCTGGGTGCCGCATGGCTCGCCGGCTCCCGCGCCGGCCTCTGGCCCGATCAGGCCGGTTTCGCCGCCACCTGGAAGCGCGACCGTCGCTTCGAACCGACGATGGAAACGGGTGAACGGGAGGCCGCCATTGCCGGTTGGCAGGATAGCGTCTCCCGCTGCCTCACCACACGCTGACGCTTGAAAACACACTGGTCGTCAGAGCATGGCGACCAGTGTCTCCAGCCGGTCGGCGTCCTTCGGCAGCTTGTCTTGCCTCAGCCGCGCGATGCGGGGAAACCGCATGGCAATCCCCGACTTGTGCCGGGTCGAACGCGCCAGCCCTTCGAATGCCACCTCGACCACGAAGCCGTGCTCCGGCTCGGCTCTAAGGCTCCTCACTGGCCCGAACCGTTCAACGGTATTGTTGCGCACAAAGCGGTCGAGCACCTCCAGCTCATCGTCGGTAAAGCCGAAATAGGCCTTGCCCACCGGCACCAGGACGTCGCCTTCGCCCGGAATGGCCGTCCAGACCCCAAACGTGAAGTCGGAGTAGTAGCTGGATCGCTTCCCATGCCCACGCTGTGCATACATCAGCACGGCATCGGCATTCATCGGATCGCGCTTCCACTTGAACCACGGCCCTTTGGCACGGCCCGCCTGATAGACGCTGTCATAGCGCTTCAGCATGACCCCTTCGATCACCGGATCGGGTGGGTCTGCCCTGAGCCGCTCCAGCTCGTCCCAGGTCGAAAACGGCACCAGTGGTGAGATGTCGAAACGGTTGGGCGCCTGCTGCTCGATCAGCGTCGTCAGCCGGTCCCGTCGGTCGAGGAATCGTTCCGGGCGAACATCCTCGGCACCATCAAAGAGAATGTCATAGGCCCGGATGAAGACCGGATAGTCCTCCAGCATCTTCGCCGTCACGGTCTTGCGGTTCAATCGCTGCTGCAGGTCGGAGAAGGTCCGGGTCGGCGCATTGGTGCGCGATGTGCCGCCCACCAGCAGCTCCCCGTCGATGACCCCCTCGAACCGCGCCGCCTCGACGATATCCGGGAAGGCGCCCGAAATATCATCGCCCGAACGCGAATAGAGTCGGTTGCGCCCGCCCGCGCAGGAAAGCTGCACCCGGATCCCGTCCCACTTCCATTCCGCCGCAAAATCCGCCGGATCGAGCGTCGCAATGTCGCGATCCTCCACCGGCGTCGACAGCATGACCGAATGAAAGATCGCGGGTGTCGCCAGAACCGGCTTTTCCGTCCGGTCTTCCAGCCAGGCGAAAAGGTCGAGATAGGGCGGCTTCAGGCCGTGCCACAGGCTTTCGATCTCGGTCACGTCCTTGTTGCCGAAGATCGACAGCGCCTGCTTCGTCAGCCGCGCGGACACACCGATCCGGAGTCCCCCCGTGACGAGCTTGATCAGCGCGAACCGTTCCGACGTATCAAGCCGGTCCAGCAGCGAACGCATCACTCCGCGCGTCTCGCTGCGACCCAGCCGCTGCAGCCGCTCGACGATCGCCGACAGCCGATCGTCCTCTTCAGAGGCGGCTTCGATATCCGAGGGTTCCCACACCAGCGAAATCGTCTCGGCGAGATCCCCGACATAGTCGTAGGAATACTGGAACAACACCGGGTCCATCCGCTCCAGCACCAGTTCCTTGAGCAGGGCTGGCTTTACGCCCTTGATGTCGAGCCCCTCAGTCAGCGCCGCCAGCGCATAACCCCGGTCGGGGTCCGGCGTTGCCTTGAAGTAATCGACGAGCAGCGTCAGCTTGCCGTTGCGGCTCGGCGTCAGGACCAGGCGGTCGAGAAGATTGGCGAAGTCTTTCATCGGCTCAATCCCCCTCGTCTTCGTAACCGACGAGGTGCAGTGGGCGGGCAGCGATGCCCGAAAGCTCGCACCAGCGCACCAGCGCCTCCTCGCGCCCATGCGTCACCCAAACCTCCTGCGGTTTTACCTCGCGGATCGTGTCCAGGAGTTCCGGCCAGTCGCAATGGTCGGAAATGACGAGCGGCAGCTCCACCCCCCGCTGCTTGGCGCGCTGCCGCACCATCATCCAGCCGGAAGCGAAGATCGGCAGTGGGTCCTCAAAACGCCGCGCCCAGCGATCGTTGAAAGCTGACGGCGGGCCGATCACAACGGCACCCTTCAGGCTTCCCGATTTCTTGTCCTCGGTCGTCGCCGGCCGCAATTCGCCGAGATCGATTCCCTCGCTCTCATAGTAGTCGCAAAGCTTGGCAAGCGACCCGTGGATATAGATCGGCTGGTCGTAACCGCCGCGCCGGATCAGCGAGATCACCCGCTGTGCTTTGCCCAAGGCATAGGCGCCGATCAGATGGCTGCGCTCGGGAAACTGCCGAAGCGAAGTCAGAAGCTTCTCGATCTCGCCGGCCGGTGGCGGGTGATGGAAGACCGGCAGGCCGAAGGTCGCCTCCGTGATGAACACGTCGCAGGGAACCGGCTCGAAGCTCGCACAAGTCGGATCGACACCGCGCTTATAGTCGCCGGAAACGACGATGCGCGTCCCGTCCTTCTCGATCTCGATTTGTGCCGATCCCAGCACATGCCCCGCCGGATGAAAGCGCACGGACACGCCGTTCACGTTGATCGTCTCGCCGAAGCCGGCCGCCTGCGAGGACGCGGCAAAATCCTCGCCGTAACGGATCGCCATGATATCCAGCGTCTGGCGGGTTGCCAGCACGTGGGCATGCCCGGAGCGCGCATGGTCGGAATGGCCATGGGTGATGAGCGCCCGGCCCACCGGCCGCACCGGATCGACATAAAAGTCACCAATCGGGCAATAGAGCCCGCCGGGGGTCGGATGCAGAAGAAGGTCCGGTTTGATCATAAAAGGAAGATAGGGCGTGCGAATGCCGCCCGCCAGATGTCACCCCTTGCCGCTCAGGCCGCGTAACGCGACACGACGAGATAGCCGACTGCAGCAGCCGTTGCCGAAAGCACCGCACCCCAGGCCATGTCGACGAGGCTGACGGAGAGCGACCAGCCCTTGAGCGTGGCAAGATTGGTCATGTCGTAGGTACCATAGGCGAGCAGCCCGAGCATGGCGCCATGAAGCAGCGCCGTCACGACGCTGTTTGCAGTAAGCGCCGGCATGACCGCGAAATAGACGAGGCCAATCACGTAGAACAGATAGAAGATCCCGGCCGGCGGGAAATTCGGGGTGGCGAGCAGCAACTCGCCGATGTTCTGTCGATAAAACCCGATCGCCACGCGCGTCAGCCACAGATAGTCAAGTGCGAAAAAGACGACAGCCGTCGACACATAGGCGATCAGATAGGTCATGCGTCGTCTCCATCAGGCGGGCCGTTCGCCCGCCGGCCTTAAATTCCCAGGACGGGCTGAACGAGTCTGACGAGCAGGCTCTTGAACTTCAGCGGTGCGTCGGTCACGGCGAGACAGATGCAGTCTTCGTCCGGCGTCGCAACCGGTTGATGCGTCAGCGTCTCGTCCGCCTCTTCCAGGTCGCCGCGCCGAAATACCGTCGAGCCATCCGTAAAGGCGCCCTTCAGTACCAGCGTCAGTTCGCGACCCCCATGGGAATGCTCCGGCACGGGCTTGCCCGCCGGGATCTTCAGGAGCCGAACCTGGCTTTCCCTGTCGCCGGTCTTGATCGGAATGTGATAGGCGCCGCGCCCGAGGGCCCGCCACTTCAAACCCTCCACGTCGGTGCCCAGATAGGACCGCAGAGGTTCCGGGATGACGACATCACCTGTTTCCACGATGCGCGCCGGTGCTTTGGCGGCGGGCCTCCTGTTATCCGCAGCGATCTTGTTCATCATCGAAGTCCAGCTTTCGCTTGCGCTCGCGCTATCCTCGACCTCTACCGCTTCCAGCAGTTCGCCGCCGGCATGTTCCATGAAAGAGAGGCGGTCGCGGCAGCTTGGGCAGAGCGCCAGATGCGTGGCGACTGCAATGCTCCAACCTTCGGCCAAGGTACCGCTTGCGTAATCGAGCAACAATTCGTCGCTGATATGATGTTGAACGTGAGCGTTCATGCGCGCTCCTCCAAGGCTGCTCGCAATTTGGCGAAAGCCAATCGGATGCGGGATTTCACGGTACCCATCGGCAGGCCGAGCTCGGCGGCGATGGTGCTGTGTGAGGCTTCTCTGTAGAATGACATCTTTAGAAGTTCGAGTTGTTCGGGTGGTAGAGTTTCCATGGCGCGCCGGAGCCGATCGGCTTCCTGGCGCCCTTCGAATTCGACATCCGCCGGGGGAACGTCATCGGGAACGAACGCCGGATCCGACGGATCGAAGACTGGTCGCTTGGCGCGACGAAAGGCGTCGATACGCTGGTTGCGCGCAATGGTGAAAATCCAGCTGGACACGTTTCCGCGTGCCGGATCGAACTGCGCCGCCTTGTTCCAGACCGCCAGCATCGTCTCTTGCATCAGTTCTTCAGCGGCCTGCCCATCACGGGCCAGCTTCGCCATATAGGCGCGCACCTTCGGGCCATAATGCTTGAAGATCGCCTCGAATGCCTCGACATCACGATCACGCCCGACAGACGCCAAAAGTTGCGCAAAATTCTGCGGCTCTAATTCATCAACCGATCCGGTCATCGAAACGCTATTTATCCCTCGCTGGGTCGCCGCCACGACTGTTTGCCGCGCATTTCGCCCGGGGTGACTTTGGCACGCATCGGCCCGTATGGGAATCATGTTGATCATGCAGGTCACTACGCCGGCTGCCGAAAAGCAGATCACTGCGCATGAATTTAATGGCTCCTGTCGATCCACTCGCAAAAGCCTTGCGTAATAAGAAGCAAAACTGATTATTCGCATTGAGGGAAATGGGCGGGTCTATGGATATTGGCGTCACGAAGGCCGCATTCGGGGGAAAGCGGAAGATTGCGGTCGTGGGCTCCGGTATCTCCGGCCTCTCATGCGCCTGGCTTCTGTCTCGCAGTGCCGAGGTCGTCCTCTACGAGACAGAGGGGAGGCCGGGCGGCCATTCTAACACCGTGGTGGCCCCGGGCGGTGATCGGGGCACCCCGGTCGATACCGGTTTCATCGTTTACAACGATCGCAATTATCCCAACCTCGTCAAGCTCTTCGAACACCTCGATGTCCCGACGCTTGCCTCTGACATGTCCTTTGCCGCCTCGCTCGTCGATGGCGACTTCGAATATTCAGGCTCTGGCCTGAGCGGCCTTCTAGGCCAGAAGACCAACCTGCTCCGGCCGCGCTTCTGGCGCATGGTCAAGGATATCCTGCGCTTCTACCGCGAAGCGCCGGCACTTCTGGATCGCCCCGAGCTAGATGGCGTTTCGCTCGGCGATTATCTCGCCTCGGCAAATTATGCGGATAGCTTCGTCGAAGACCACCTTCTGCCCATGGGCGCCGCCATCTGGTCTACCACGGCATCGGAAATGCGGCTTTATCCGCTCCACGCTTTTATCCGCTTCTTCGTCAACCATGGCCTGCTCACGCTCACCGACCGTCCCCGGTGGCGCACGGTGAAGGGCGGCAGCCGCGAATACGTCGCCCGCATCCTTGCCGATTTCCGCGGAACCGTCCGCCTTTCGACGGCGGTGGCTCATGTCCGGCGACTGGCAGTGGGAGTGGAAGTGATCGATATCCACGGCCATGCCGAGACCTTTGACGACGTTGTGCTCGCAACCCATGCGAACCAGAGCCTCGACCTGCTGCAGGACGCCGATGCGCGCGAGCGCGCTCTCCTCGAAGCTTTCCAGTACACGCCCAATGTCGCCGTGCTGCATTCCGATCAAGCATTGATGCCGAAGCGGAAGTCCGTGTGGTCAAGCTGGAACTATGTAGCCGGACGCCAGGACGGGGTAGGCGATATGCTCTGCGTGACCTATTGGATGAACAAGCTGCAGTCGCTCGATCCGAAGAACCCGCTCTTCGTCACCCTCAATCCCTGCCGCCCGATTGATCCGGCTAAGGTGATCCAGACCTTCCATTATGAACACCCCCTGTTTGATGCTGCCGCCATTCGCGCGCAGCGCCAGATCTGGCAGCTCCAAGGTCACCGCAACACCTGGTATTGCGGCGCCTATTTCGGTAGTGGTTTCCACGAGGACGGCTTGCAGTCTGGTCTCGCCGTTGCGGAAGCGCTGGGTGGTGTCCGCCGCCCCTGGTCGGTCAAGGACGAGTCAGGCCGTATCGTCATCACCCGACAGCTTGAGGCCGCCGAATGAGCCGGCAATCCGCCATATATGCCGGCCATGTCGTGCATGTCCGCAGCCGACCTAAGCAGCACAAGCTGCGCTACAGCGTCTTTTCACTGCTCGTCGACCTTGATGAGATTGCTGATCTAGACCGCAGCCTCCGCTTCTTCGGCCACAATCGCCGGGCGCTTTATGCGGTCTACGATGCCGATCATGGCGATGGCGAGATTGGTCACTTGCGACAATGGGTGGAAGGCCGCTTGCATGCAGCCGGGCTTGATGCCAGTGGCTCGAAGATCCGCATGCTCTGCTATCCCCGCATCTTCGGCTACGTCTTCAATCCGCTTACCGTCTACTTCTGCCACCACCGCGACGGCCGTCTGCAGGCCGTGCTCTACGAAGTCTGCAACACCTTCAACGAGCGCCACACCTACGTCATTCCGGTGGAAGAAGGGCAGCAGGTCCTGAGGCACCAATGCCCCAAGGAGATGTATGTCTCGCCCTTCATGCCGATGGATTGCCTCTACGATTTCCGCATCAATCCCCCGGGCGAAAAAGTTGGCGTTCACATTGGTGAAAGCGATGGCGAAGGGCCAATCTTGGTGGCTCTCTTTTCCGGCAAGAGAGCCCCCTTGTCGGATGCGAGCTTATTGCGCATGCTGATGACCTATCCACTGATGACCTTGAAAGTGATGGGGGGAATCCATTGGGAAGCGCTGCGGCTCTGGCTGAAGGGGGTTCCGGTCTATCGCCATGCGCCTGCAGCAAAACCGGTCGCTTCGACGATCGTTCTGCAGAGTGGGATGAACAAGTCATGAGTCATGCTGAACAAGAAATGCCATCTGTAGTGTCTTCCCTTCCGTTCTGGCAGCGGGTGCTGTGCCGCTGGGCCGATCGTGTCGCAGCCGGCCGGTTGACGCTGCAGTTCGAAGGTTACGGTGAGCATGTTGCCGTTGGCAGGCTGCCGGGTCCGCATGCCACGCTGTGTGTTCGCAATGCGAAGCCGGTGTTTCGAATCCTCACCGGCGGTACCCTGGGCTTCGCCCAGTCCTTCATCGATGGCGACCTCGACAGCCCCGATATTGGTAGCGTTGTCGAATTCGCCTTGGCGAACGAAGCCGAGCTCGGCAAGATCCTTTCATCTTCCGTAGTTTTCGAAGGGATCGCGCGCCTGCGTCACAAGCTGCGCCGCAATTCCAAGAAAGGTAGCCGACGAAACATCGCCTTCCACTATGACCTGGGCAATGCGTTCTACAGCCAGTGGCTCGACCGTACGATGACCTATTCCTCGGCTCTCTACGAAACGCCGGGCCAGTCGCTCGCCGAAGCTCAGGAGGCCAAATATGCCCGGATCGTTCGAGAACTGAAGATCGGCCCCGACGACCATGTGCTGGAGATCGGCTGCGGCTGGGGCGGTTTTGCCGAGCACGCCATCCGCACCACCGGCTGCCGGGTCACCGGCCTGACGCTGTCCGTCGAACAGGCGAAATTCGCCCGCGAAAGGCTGGAAAAGGCAGGTCTTGCCGATCGCGCCGATATCCGTCTGGAAGATTATCGCGACTGCCAGGGCCGGTTCGACAAGATCGTCTCGATCGAGATGTTCGAAGCGGTCGGCGAAGAGAACTGGCCCGTCTATTTCAAAGCTGTCCAGGAGCGCCTCGTGCCCGGCGGCAAGGCGATGATCCAGACGATCACCATTGATGAAAGCCGCTTCGAGCAGTACCGTCGCAGCGCAGACTTCATCCAGACTTACATCTTTCCGGGCGGCATGCTGCCGTCCGCGACGACCTTCGAACGCGACGCCAGCCGCACCGGACTGCAAGTTGGCGATCGCTTCCGTTTCGGTCGCGATTATGATCGCACCCTGATTGCCTGGGATAACGCCTTCACAAATAGCTGGCCGTCAATCGAGCCGCTCGGATTCGATCGCCGCTTCTACCGGATGTGGCGTCTCTACCTGCACTACTGCGCCGTCGGCTTCCGCGTTGGCCGCATAGATGTGGTTCAGTTCCGGTTGGACAAGCCGGCCTGATCTTCCGGCGGGGCAAGTGCCCCGCCACCTCCGTTAGGAGCGCAGCATCTTGCGCGTGAGCGCAAAGCGCAGCCTGTGCGGCAGGGCGTGCAAGAGGCGGATCGCAATCGCCATCTTCCAGGGAAAAATGATCTCGAATTTGCCCCCGGCGAGGGCCTTGGCAATGATCTCGGCGGCCTCTTCCGATGACACCAGAAAAGGCATCGGAAAGTCGTTCTTTGCGGTCAGAGGCGTGGCGACGAATCCGGGATTGATGACTGAAAGAGTAACGCCATGGCTAGCAAGCTCCGGATGCAGTGCTTCACAAAGGTTGTTGAGCGCAGCCTTCGTGGCTCCGTAACTGGCGGCCCCCGGCAGGCCCACATAGGCGGTGACCGACGCGACCACCGCGATGTGCCCACCTTTCCGCGCGATCATCCCTGGCATCACTGCCTCCAGGCAATGGGCCGTACCAAGGACGTTCAGGTCGAACATCTGGCGGGTGCGCTCAGCACTGAAATCGACGGCATAATCGCGCGTATAGGAGCCGGCAGCAAAGACCGCGAGATCGATCGGCCCCATCGCGGCCACAACAGCATTTGCCACCTTTCGAACGGCTTCGCCATCAGTAACGTCCAGCGGAAAAGCGGCGATCCGGCCGGGGTGTTCGGCGGCAAGTGCGGCGAGCGATTCGGCGTTGCGGGCGCTGACGGCCACCTTGTAACCGTTCTCCACGAGCCGTTTGGCGAGTGCTCGGCCGATGCCGGAGCTAGAACCGGTGATCCAGGCGGTCTTGGTCATCACATCCTCTTCGTTTGTATCATGACCAATACGCCGGGCATCCCCTCTCGGTTTAACCGCCCCAGCCGCGCAGGAGCTCGAGCCCGCTTTTTAGGAGCGCCTCTGCGTCTGCATGGCTTTTCGCTTCGACATAGCAACGCATTTCGGGCGCATTGCCGGACGGACGGAAATGGATGACCCTTCCATCGTCAAGGGTAGCTCTGACACCGTCGATATCGCTGACCTCTGCCACGCTGCCAATGGGGGAAAGGAAACTGGACAGGTTTTCTGGCGACTGGCGAATATGCGCCATCAGGCTGGCGCTCCGTTCCGTCGCGAAGTTCTCCAGCCGGTCGCTAAGTGCCACCGGCAGGCTGAAGGCCTTGACGAGGCCGGACAGCGACTGACCGGTCTGTGCGGCCACGCCGAGTGCGGCAAGGGCTGGCAGGAAACTGTCGCGTGTCGGAAGCGCCTTCAGGATCTTCGCCCCGACGGTGAAGTCCGACCCCAGCATCAGTCCGCCATTCGCTTCGAAACCCAGCACGCTCTCCTTGCCGTCAGCAAGGGCTGTCTCCATGGCCGCAATCACATAGGGCGAGCCGACGCGCGTGCGGATGACCGAAAAGCCGCCGTCGTCTTCGAGGCCCGAATTGGACGTCACGGGCGTTGCAACGGTCTTTGCCTTTAGGAAGCGCGCGGCAACCAGGCCGAGCAGATCGCCGCGTAGCGGCTGTCCGTGTTCGTCGGCCACCAGCGGACGGTCCCCGTCGCCATCGGTCGACAGAATGGCGTCCAGTGCCAGTTCGTCGCTCCATCTTGCAAGCTGCATCACCGTGTCGGTCGACACTGCTTCGGTGTCGACAGGAATGAATATATCCGAGCGCCCGAGGGGAAACACAGTTGCACCGTAGTGCTGGAACACGCTGACCAGCATATCGCGGGCAACGGTACTGTGCTGATAGACCCCAATGCGCTTTCCATTCAGGCAGGCGGCGGGCAGAACGCCGAGATTGCGCTCGAGGAAGAGCGTGCTGGCCGCTTCTTCATGATCGTCGCCCGTGCCGCTATCGACCTGGTTTGCGTTGGGATCTGCGGCGAGCTCCGCCGCAAGGCGGGTGATTGCCTGCTCATCCTGCTTGTTGATCTCGCCATCCGGCCGATAGAACTTGATGCCGTTTCTATCTGCCGGGATATGAGAACCCGTAACCATGATTCCGGCCGCCCCCAATGAGGCACCGTAAAGCGCAAGCGCCGGGGTCGGGATCGTTCCGCAATCGATCGGCACAAGATCGACGCGTCGGAGCGCCGCCATGATCGTTGATGCAATCTCTGGGCTGGATGGGCGAAAATCGCGTGCGATGACAACGGGCGATCCGGCCTGCGCCAGCCCTTGCGACAGAAGATGGCGGGCAAAGGCAGTCGAATAGAGAGCCGAGACGGCGCCCACCAGGTCCGAAGACAGCCCCCGGAGGCCGCTGGTACCGAATTTTGCCGTCATGCGTCTCTCCTCGTGTTCCATCGGAGCCCTTTATATGGGCTGACGGGTCGGAGCATCAAGCAGAATACCGGAAGGCGTGATCGTTGAGGCGGCGGAAGGAAGGGCGGCCTGAAATGAAAAGAGCCTGGCGCGGGAGGAGGTGCGCCAGGCTCTTAAACTCGATCGGCAATTGGGAGGAGGAGGAGTATTGCCGATCCTACCGAGCGGCGCTGGGAGGAGGAGTGCGCCGCTTCGATGCTTGTTTTCTACCCAAAAGGCTCCTTGCTGCCAATCCTCGTTGTTGCAACGCAGCAGTGCGTCAGATGCATGGCTACCTTCAAGCGTTGGTCATCGGTTTGGTTTTTAAAGCGTAGCGTGCTTTCGAGTCTTTCGAATCTACGCTGTTCCAACGAAACCGAACCTTCGTTTTGCTGCTGCCACCATTTTGCTCACCACTCTTACAATTGCTCATGCACGATAGGCATGGCTGCTTGTCGTTGTATCATCGCCGAACAAATTGTCGCGGCGATGATCCATGGCGCACTCCGATAAGCCATGGGATGGCCCCGCCTGCCACTTTCCGTTATAGCGGGCCGGAAAGAACCAATGTCTGGAGACTTCAATGGCGACGATCCGCACCCACGAAGGCGATATTTCCGCAGAGAGCGCCGCCCGCTACACTGACGCGATCGCCATCGATACGGAAACCCTGGGTCTTGTGCCGCGTCGTGACCGCCTGTGCGTCGTGCAACTGTCCCCGGGCGATGGAACGGCTGACGTCATCCGCATCGCGGCCGGACAAAAGGAAGCGCCAAACCTCGTCGCCCTACTCGCCGATCCGGCGCGTCAGAAGATTTTCCATTACGGACGCTTCGATATTGCGGTGCTCTTCCATACCTTCGGCGTGACCACGGCCTACGTCTTCTGCACAAAGATTGCCTCGCGCCTCTGCCGCACCTATACGGACCGTCACGGCCTCAAGGACAATCTCAAGGAACTGCTCGAGGTTGACATTTCCAAGGCGCAACAGTCTTCCGATTGGGCGGCCCAGAAGCTCAGCCAGGCGCAGCTCGAATATGCCGCCTCGGATGTTCTGTATCTGCATGCCTTGCGAGACAAACTGACCGAGCGTCTTGTCCGCGATGGCCGCATGGAGCACGCGAAAGCCTGTTTTGAATTCCTGCCGACCCGCTCTAAGCTCGACCTGTTGGGCTGGGAAGAGACCGATATCTTCGCCCACAGCTGATCACGCAGTAACGTGAGATAGGATCCACCGTCAGGTCTTACGGGAGATCCCGACGCGTGCCATGACGTCTCGGGGGATGTCGTAGTGCCGGATCATGGCCGCCTGATTGCGCAAGCCGCATAATTCCCGTTGAACCGATAGCGCAAAGACCGCCTGCGCGGCCTCGTCGAGGGCCTCGGTTAATCGTTCCGGCGCTCCGGCCCGGGCCTCGGCACATCGGTGCAACGCGAGTTCCACCTTCCGTCCCGCGCGCCCCAGAACGTCCGCCATCTCGCCGGCCAACTCCTGTTCGAGAGCCGAAAGCAAGTCTCCTGAGGTCGATGCGAGCAGAGATGCGGGCGGTCGGAAGCTCATGTCTAGCGGTTCTTGTAGACGAGAATTGACATGCAATGTAGCGATTGTGCCAAGCTTTCATTAACTCAGAATTCGCATCATCACCGCAGTGAAATCGGCAGCAAGGCCTCGGGATTCAAGGGGCCTCGTGAGAGCAAAGCGTAGAATCAAGCGACCATGACGGAAGCAGCCCACAGCCTTCTCGACAGCCTATCCCGCTCGACCATCACGTATGATACCGACCGAGCAGGCAGCAACGAAAACAATCCCGAGGATCCAGGCTCGGGAACTGACTATGCTCCGGCCACCTGGCTGGATGCCTTGATGGTTGACGAGCGCAGCCGTCCCGACCAGCCGCTCGGCAAACGCATTCCCGCACCTTCCGATGATGCAGGGCTCTATCCGATGTTTCTGCGCCTGGTAGACTGACGTTTCAGGCGGAAACGCTTGCGGCGCTCGCGCGCGCGCGGATCTCGTCGAAGCTCCAGTCTTTGAGCAAGCGACCGTTTTCCCATACGGGCTGAAGCAGATTTTGCCGCGTCCCAAGCTCAGATAGCGGAATTGCCACGATGTCGGCCCCATCGGCAATCGCTGCGACGCGTCCGGTCATGGCTGGCTTTTCCTGCGGATTGGTGGACCGACGACCGATCTCGCGCCATGCCCCCGCCCCAGTCTGTACCGCGCTGGCGCGCATGGTGAAGGAAAGCGTGTCGCGGTTAATCTTGTGCAAGAGCCCTGAGCCCATGCCGAAAGAGATGTTCTCGGCCGAAAAGCCCATGCCCTCCAGCCGTCCCAGGATCATCTGGATATCTTGGATAGAGACGCCGTCGGACTGGATCACCCTCACATTGGCGTCGAGCACCTTGAAGCCCTTGCCATTTAGCCGGGTACCGTAGGCGTAGGCCAGTTGCGCGACCACCTGCACGGGTGTGTCGATCGGATCGCCGCTGTCGGGTCGCACCACAAGCGTCGCGCCTGCAGCACGCACCTTCGTCTGTAGTTTCTTGCCCCAGATTTCTGTGACGGCATTGTGCAGATCATAGCTGTCGGAGACGACCGAATAGGCGCCGAACTTGCTGAACTTGTCGATCAGGTGAGAATAGGCGTCCACCTCCTGTTCCTGCCCCCAGGCCGTGATCGTGCCGTGTTCTGCCGCCGGGATTGAGAATGCGGGCATGCTCCCCCCATAGGCGCGTCGCGCCTGCAGGATGCCGGGAAGCGAATCAGACGAGTGAAAGTGCACGAGATGGGCGGCCCCGCCGATGGCCGACTGCTCGACGCTCGACGTGCTGCGGCACCCGTAATCGCTGATCCGGCTCGGCAGCAGCGCCTGCGGATCGTCGGTGGTGCGCTCAAGAAAGGGCAGAATCGCCATGCGCAGCCGCCAGGCCGTTGTGGTAACCGTCGAGGGATACCAGATGGCCCGCAGCAGCGATGTCTCGATATGAGAGGTGAGCCAAGGAAGGGCAGGGTCGGTGTTGACCACCTGCACGATCGGCACGCCTCGTCGCAGTGCCGTGCCTTCCGGCAGCGCCTCGATCTTGAGCGGCAACAGACCCCCATGGGCCTCGACGATATGCAACCACCCCTCCTTGTCGAAAGGTTGGCCATGGGCCGCAGCCACCTCTTCGGCCTCCGCGACATCCAAGCGCGTTACCGGTTTGGACAGGTAGTCCTTGAGAAACATCTGCAGCCCGAAGAACATCACCTCTGGCCGGAACGAGCCACCGCGTGTCGTGACGAAGGCGCTGACGGCCCGCGTATCCTGAGGATACTGAAGATAGGTCCCGAGTTTGTAGCTGTCCGTGTTCAGGATGAGATTGGATGTCATGCTGGCGCCCATCAAAAGTTGTGCGGCACAGGGCCGCCGGTGGGCAGTTTGCCATTCCAGGTATGCGCGAAACTTGAGCGTCGAGGGCAGCGTCGATGGAATTAGCTTTTCGTTAACCATGTTTTGCGACACTCGCCCTTGAAGCAGGAAGATGCGCCGCCGCTTTGAGCTCCTTTTAGCCGTTTTCACTAGGCAAAGGAGCCCGCGCAGCGACTGGCGCCCTGAACGCGAGAGGTCGCCATGCTTGGTCCCGTCAGCGCCCAGACGAACCTGTATCAGCCTATTTCGGAGAATCGCAGCGCCGTAGAAGGCCGCAACGCGGATCGCGTGGCCGCGCCGGTGACGGAAGAGCCCTATTCAGCGAGTGCGGCAACGGCCATTGCCGGCAATCTCAACATCATGCTGCTTAGCGCGCCTGAGCGCATGTCGCAGAACCTCCTCATCCTTACGGAGGTTCTCGCCTCTGTGCTCAAGATGAAGCAGGAACCCAACGAGCCTCTCACAGCCTTTGCTGCGCGACTCATCGATGCCATCGCGACATTGGCTCCGGCAGAACAGCAGAGACTGAGGGCCCTCTTGTCCGAGGCCTTCGCCGGCCTGCAATTGCGGACCCTGCTCCAGGCGCTGCGAAACCCGCAGGGTCCGGAAGCAGCGACGCTCGCGATCTATCTGGAGCTCTATCGCCAGAAAGAGCGTGATCCCGGCGCCCGCGCGGTGATTTCCTCCTATCGACAGAATGGCGATCTGGCCGGGGCGCCGACTCCTGCCGAGCCCGCCACCACCACCCGCACGCCGAAATCGTCTGCGTCCCTCCCGACGGGTCAGATGACATCGCCCGTATTCGCAACGGCCGGACCTTCCAGACCGGCAACAACGCTCATCTCCGCCGCGCCCACGGTCACTGGACAGGCGGAAGAAGATGACCGGGCCACAGTTATGGGGGCTGCGTCACCCGGTGATGCCCATGTCGCGGGCGAAAGCGCTGATTCGGAATCGCTTTCCCGTCTACGCCAGATGCGCGCCAGCATGGCTGAGTCCGCCGAAATGTTGCCGACTGCGACCATTTCCCCCTCGGTGACGGAACGCGCCAGTCCGTTGGTTGCGGCCCTGGCAGAAAGAGAGCCAGACGCCGAAGCTGGAGCCGATCCTGCAAATCCCTCCGTTCTGCCCGCCACGCAAGGTACCGAGGAAGGACCCGACGGCAGGAACGATGTCGCCCACCCGCTGCCAGCGCCGGTTGCCGGTACGTCCTCGTCACCGCACCCGTCGCTCCCGCCGCATCTGCTTGAGGAAGTCGCAGAGACGAAGCTTATCCGCACCCTCCTGGCCCTCTATGCTGCTGAGGATCAACCGGACATGGCGAACCTCGCCTTCGAAGCTCTGATGGCCGATAAACCGGATGTGCCGGAGTCAACGATCAAGCCATCCGCGACCACCGCGTTACCGGAGAGCGCGATGGATGAGGCTGATCTCCCGTCAGCGGACCGTCCTGTCCACCTGGAGGAGCGCCTCGCTCTCACGACCTCTGTCCCGCCATCGGACCGTCAGGAGCCTGACCGGGGTGGGATCCATGGCAATGGTCTGCCGCTCGCTTTCGTCAATTACGTGATTGAGACGGATAATGACCCCGTTCCCGTCAAGGCGGTCCGCAAGGACGCCGAGGATGACGCCGAGCCTGAACAGTCCGCTGAAGACGACAGAAACGAGGCATCCGGCGACGAGCCTTCTGGCCAGGACCCGCAAGAATTCCTTGAGACGTCAGGCGCAGAAATTCAAGGCGACGAGACGGACGGTCAGCCCAATCTCGACCCCGCTACCTCTTCCCTTGATGCGGCGAATGTCGTCGCAACCTTGCCCTCTCCCGAGCCGGACCCGGCCCAGGCGCTCTATCTGCGTCTCTCCGATTTCGCATGAACATTAGCCGATGGCGCAACAAAAAAACCCGCCGGGATTGCTCCCGGCGGGTTCGTCTAAGCTCAGTCAACAGCGAGGATTAGTCGTTGTTGCGGTTCTTCAGGGCTGCACCCAGGATGTCTCCGAGCGATGCGCCAGAGTCGGACGAACCGAACTGTGCCACAGCTTCCTTCTCTTCTGCGATCTCGAGAGCCTTGATCGACAGCATGACCTTGCGGTCCTTCTTGGAGAAGTTGGTGACGCGGGCGTCGACAACCTGACCGACCGAGAAACGCTCCGGACGCTGATCGTCACGATCGCGGGCCAGATCGGCGCGGCGGATGAAGGACGTGATGTCCTCGTGGTTGACCAGCTTCACTTCGATGCCGCCATCGTTGATGCCGATGACTTCGCACGAAACGACGGCGTTCTTGCGCAGGTCGCCGGAAGCGGCGGCATCGCCAACCGAGTCCTTGCCGAGCTGCTTGATGCCGAGCGAGATGCGTTCCTTCTCGACGTCGACGTCGAGAACGACGGCCTTGACCACGTCACCCTTGTTGTACTCTTCGATGACCTGTTCGCCCGGACGGTTCCAGTCGAGATCCGAGAGGTGAACCATGCCGTCGACGTCGCCTTCGAGGCCGATGAACAGGCCGAATTCGGTCTTGTTCTTGACTTCGCCTTCGACTTCAGTGCCAGCCGGGTGGCTGTAGGCGAATGCCTGCCACGGGTTCTCGAGCGTCTGCTTGAGACCGAGCGAGATACGGCGCTTCGACGGATCGACTTCGAGAACGACGACGTCGACGTCCTGCGTGGTCGAAAGGATCTTGCCGGGATGAACGTTCTTCTTCGTCCAGGACATTTCCGAGATGTGGATCAGGCCTTCGATGCCGGGCTCCAGCTCGACGAATGCACCGTAGTCGGTGATGTTCGTGACGGTACCGGAGATCTTCTTGCCAACCGGGTACTTGGCAGCGATGCCATCCCACGGATCCGACTCGAGCTGCTTCATGCCGAGCGAGATGCGGTGGGTTTCCTGGTTGATACGGATGATCTGAACCTTGACCGACTGGCCGATGGACAGGATTTCCGAAGGATGGTTGACGCGGCGCCATGCCATGTCGGTGACGTGCAGCAGGCCGTCGATGCCGCCGAGGTCAACGAACGCACCGTAATCGGTGATGTTCTTGACGACGCCGTCAACAACCTGGCCTTCTTCGAGGTTCTGAACGATTTCAGAACGCTGCTCAGCGCGGCTTTCTTCGAGAACCGTACGACGCGAAACAACGATGTTGCCGCGACGCTTGTCCATCTTGAGGATTTCGAAGGGCTGCGGGTTGTGCATCAGCGGGGTCACGTCGCGGATCGGACGGATGTCAACCTGCGAACGCGGAAGGAAGGCAACGGCGCCGTCGAGGTCAACCGTGAAGCCGCCCTTGACCTGGTTGAAGATAACGCCTTCAACGCGCTCGCCAGCTTCGAACTTGGCTTCGAGCTTGATCCAGCTTTCTTCGCGACGCGCCTTTTCGCGCGACAGAACAGCTTCGCCGAGAGCGTTTTCGATGCGCTCGACGTAGACTTCGACTTCGTCGCCGACCTTGAGCGTGCCGTCCTTGGCGCGTGCACCGAATTCCTTCAGCGCGATGCGGCCTTCGACCTTGAGGCCGACGTCAACGATTGCGACGTCCTTCTCGATGGCGGTGATGATGCCCTTGGCAACATAGCCTTCGGCCAAGTCGGTCTTGGCAAAGGATTCCTCGAGGAGGGCTGCAAAGTCCTCGCGCGACGGGGTAGAAACAGACATGAAATCTCCTAGTCGCATCCATTGGGATGCGTGAGCGCCGGTGGTTCGTGTTGGTCGGGACCAAATCCTCCATCCGCTCTCATTGGAGAGCTGTCCGGCGCGGGGACGGGGAAGTGGCCAGCTGAAACGAAAAGCGGCTCGGCCGGTTCCGGATCAGCGCAGTTTCGTCAGGGCAGCGTCGATGAGTTCCTTCGCCGCCGAGAATGCGGCCTCTATACTCATTTCGGACGTGTCTAGCAAGTGCGCATCATCCGCTGGTTTCAAGGGGCTGTCGGCCCGTCCCATATCGCGTTCGTCGCGCTTCTTCACATCCGCGAAGATTGCCTCGAAATCGGCGCTCGCGCCCTTGGCGATGATCTCTTCATACCGTCGACGCGCCCGCACCTCCGGAGAGGCCGTGACATAGAGCTTCACTGGCGCCTGTGGGCAGACCACGGTGCCGATGTCGCGCCCGTCGAGCACGGTGCCGGGCAGGCGTGTGGAAAACGCCCGCTGCGCCTCGACCAGCGCCCGGCGCACCGCCGGCATCACGGCGATCTTCGACGCAGCTTCGCCGATGTCGTGCGCTGATAGCACGTCCCGGTCCAGACCGCCGAGGTCGAGCGCGAGGGCAACCCGTTCCGCAATCGCCTCGTCGTCGAGCGGCAGGCCGGCATCGATCAGTGCCTTTGCGGTCGCCCGATAGGTGAGCCCTGTATCCAGATGGTGAAAGCCGTAGGTCTCGGCGATCCTGCGCGACAGCGTCCCTTTGCCGGCCGCCGCCGGCCCGTCGATGGCGATGATCATGCCGGTCCTTTCGATCCACGCTTGCCTCTGATGCCTGATACAAAGCTTGGCGCGGCTTGCCAAGCGAAGCGGTGACACGAGCAGTGATGACGCATGGCGCAGGCCGATCCCCGACGCTCCTGCCTTTCACCCGCAGATTGCCTTTGACAGGACGAACGTCAGCGATTAAGGGGACCGACTACAGTTTGGCCGGCCTCGTGCCGGGCGCTAGGCGCATGCCCCTATTCTTCACGACTTCATGAGGCTTTGACAGTGGCGAAGGCAGAACTTGGAACGAAACGCACTTGCCCCGACACCGGCAAGAAATTCTACGACCTGAACAAGGACCCGATCGTGTCGCCGTACACGGGCAAGTCCTGGCCGCTTTCCTATTTCGAGGAAACCTCGGTCGCAGCCATCATGGAAAAGGCTGAGGAAGAGGACGTCGCAGAAGTCGATACCGAAAACACCGACGTCGAACTCGTCTCCCTCGAAGATGCAGACGAGGCATCGGGCGACGACATCCCCGATATGGGCGATGATGACGTCGAGATCGACGGCGATGACGACGACACCTTCCTCGAAGCCGATGAAGATGACGACGACGACGACATGTCCGGCCTGATCGGCGTCCCCGGCGACGACGACGAAGTCTGATTTTTCAAGGATTTCGGGCCCGGGCACAAAAAAATGCCCGGGCTTTCATTTTTCGGCTTGCCATCTCCGATCACCGGAAGTATCAAGCCGCCACCCCGACGGAAGCGGTGCTTTCCACGGGGTTCCCGGAGCCGGAAATACCCGGTACCCTGATGGGGCTATAGCTCAGCTGGGAGAGCGCTTGCATGGCATGCAAGAGGTCAGCGGTTCGATCCCGCTTAGCTCCACCAAAATTTCCAGAACTCCGAATTTACGTTTAAAATCAAAGCGGTGAAGACGTCCCTTGGAGAATTGAGTACCCAAGAAGGTACCCACGCATGGCCCCAGCGTGCAGGCATCAGTTTCGGGTAACGCAAAGTGTGTAGCTTTTCGATTCACACCAGGCGAGACTTCTAAGCCGGGCATCGGAGAGATGAGCATTATGTCATGAGCCGGGGATACGACCCACGGGCTGTAGCGAATTTGATGCTGGACGAAGCAGATCGTCTAGACATTGGTGTTTCTCATATCATCCTCCAGAAACTTCTCTACTTTGCGCACGGAATCTATCTTGTGCGGACCAAAACCCCGCTTGTGTCCGGTTACTTCGAGGCTTGGCAATATGGGCCGGTTCATCCCGCAGCATATAAGGCATTCAAGCAAGCGGGCAGGGGACCGATAGATTTCAGGGCGGTTGCCCAGGATCCTTTGACAGGCGAGCGGCGGCAGATCGTAACGCCTGAAGACTGCCACGTCGTGGACCTGTTGAGGCAGGTGTTGCTGACCTACGGCAAAATGCCCGCAGGCCGCTTGGTGGACCTTGCACACGCCAAAGACTCGCCATGGGAGTACGTTGTGGCAAAGGCACGCACGGAAGTTGCGTTCGGCTTGCGAATCCAGGATACTGTGATTGTAGATCGATTCCGATTCCATAAGGTATCGGTAGGTTTAGAACCAGTATCGGGAGAGCCGTTTGACGATACCCCTCTTGCCTGACACCGACTTGGCGCGGCTTGGTCCTCTTTCGGACGACATGAAGCGCTCGGCACTCAGACAGATGAAGAGCGGCTTCTCAACGTTCTCATACAAGCCCGTTCGGTTGGCGTTCAGTGACATTTTCAATGTGCAGCTCGGTATGTTCGGGCCCGTATCTCCTACACCGTGGGCTGCGCTCGAATCTCAACTCACGAAGGCCTGTAAAGCCGGTGCGGAGCTTCGAAATAACCTCCAGATCGGCAAGGCACTTTACGACTACGCAACGTCCAGGAGCATCAAGGGCAGGCATCATGATTTCTTTCCGATGCCGATGGGCGTGGGGAAGAAGGTGACATTCTGGCTTCCTATGGTGCTGGCACTGGATTCCAAGCCTTATGCCATCTTCATTGACCCCCGCAGGTCGAAGGGCCTTACGCAACTGGGGCGGCGCTTCGCATTCTCCATGATGCATGAACGCATCCGGGCGGCTGATGAAGACTTCGCAGACATCAACCTTGGGATCATCCGCTTCGAAGATGACGAGGGTGGTCGCTCAGTTCGGTTCTTCAGTGATGAGGGTATAAGCCTCTACTCGCTGGACGAACTGGAAAGTATGGTGGCCTCTACTTATCGCATATGGCAGGAGGTGTATGAAGAGCGTACAGCCGAGGCCCGGAGTAAGCGCACTGGCACGGGAGGTTTCCTGTAGGGGCAGCCGGCGGACCATCACGCAAGTCTATTGTGACGCGGACAGCATGCAGCGTGGGTAGTGAGCGGTCTCTGCCCCGCCTGCGCTATAGTTTTTATCGAGACTATCTTTGCTTTCACTAAGGGCGCGCGACGGAGAGTAAGCAGGACGGCGGCATATGTTCTTGAAGAGCGTAGACCCAGAAGCGGTGCACGCACTATGCAGCGAACGGAAGACGACGCTCGCGCGGTTCCCACTCGCAAGCACGCAGGTGTCTTTTGCAACCCTAGGGGCTTGCAATTTGAAGCCCGTATCTCCTACATATACTCACGATCCGCAAATGGTTCGCATCTGGCGCGATGGTCTTCGGACTGGAGGCGGCAGAGTTTTAGTTGAAACTGTCAAGGTTTCCGAGAATATTTATAATGATGTCCATTAGGATTTCCTTATGATGACGACGATGCCATATGCTTGTTAGCATACTGACAATATAGACGATTACATCGAAGAAGTGCCTTACACACCAAACGGTGCGGAGCAAGGTTATGACTATAAAGGCACATGGTCACCTTGCTCCCTCTCGCTCGTCTGATTCAGGCGAATGGGCTTTCAAGCCAAAAATGTATCCCCACTTCGACTCTTTTATCGCTGAGACAGAGGCTCGGGCTCTCGCCTCAGATCCCGTGAGGGTGGCGGCTCACACCTTCTATCCGTTCATCTTGTACCACCAAAGGTGGACTAAATTCGCCGCAAAAGGCACGAAGGGTAAAGTCAAGGAGCGCCCTATTCGCTTCGCAGCTCGGGCCGACGCTTATATCTTCAGCTATTACCGCCACCTGCTTTCAGTTCCCTTTGAGGCTAAGCTAAAGGAGCTCAACCTCGAGGACTGTGTTCTCGCTTACCGCCGCATTGTTAACCCAGGTGGTGGTGGCAAGTGCAATATTCACTTCGCGCTAGATGCAGTGAACGCAATCAGAAAACTCGGTAACTGTAGCGCAATCGCCCTTGATGTCAGCAGCTTCTTCGAAAGTATCGATCATGGGATGCTCCGAGCTCGGTGGTGCGACTTACTGAAAGTCGATCGCCTGCCACCCGATCACTATGCGGTCTTCAAGGCAATGACTCAGTATTCGGTGATAGATCGAGAGATGCTTTACGAGCGCCTTGGATTTTGGGGCGAAAAGCACGTCTCCAGAGATGGCACCCCTATCAAAGGGTTCTTAGTGGAGGAGGCTGAAATTCCACTACAGCTGTGTAACGGGACCGAATTCCGCCAGAAAATTGCGGGGGGCAATGGTCATCGTTCCCTCATTCAAGTTCACCGCAAACCTTATGGCATTCCCCAGGGCTCTCCTATCTCGGATCTTCTCGCAAATTTCTACCTCATGGAGTTTGACAGCGCTGTAGCCAGTAAGGTCAGAGAGCTTGGGGGGACCTACTTCCGATATTCGGACGACATTCTCATTATTGCGCCAATCGAGGCAGATGCCGCGACTGACCTTGAGGCTTGGGTCCGTCAAGAAATCGTCCGCCACGGTCCGAAACTTCAAATCAAGGCCGAAAAGTCAGCGGTGTTTCAATATTGGGGAACTGGCGGAAACCAAACCTGGACCCGAGTTATGGGCGAGCAAGGCAAGAATGGGATTGAGTATTTAGGTTTCCGATACGATGGAGAAAGCATTTTCCTTAGAGACAGCACACTCAGCGGCCTCCAGAGAAAAGCTTCATTAAGCGCAAAACGGCTAGCGCATGCGCTGGTCCATCGCTACCCCACCAAATCTTCAAGCGACATTCTTGCCGATATCAACTTAAGTAGCTTTCTTCAACGATACGGCCGTGTCCACGACTTCGAGTCTAAGGCTGACAACGTCAAGAATTGGACTTTCTGGACGTATGCCACAAAGGCAGCAAGCATCACGGCACCCCTCGGACTCCCGATTTTCAAGCAGCTCCGCAACTATCGGCGAAATATGAGGAACCATGTGAAAAGAGCCTTGGAAAAGAAGGCGTAGATGGTGGGGCCCATGGCGGCTTCTAGTTCTCCGCATTCCCTTGAGTACACCAGGGGTCACGTATATGAGAGGTGACCTAGGAGGAGGTGAAGCGACCGTTCCCCCCGTGCCCACCGCTGTGCCTACCGCAAGCAACAGGTGCAGGCGCCCCCAAGCAAGCTATCGTTCCTCAGGCTCAACGACACTCGCCGTTTCCTCCCTTGAGATAATGCCCTCAATTTCAAGTAAGATCGACAACGAGGAAAGCTCGTGGGTTGGTGCTGGAACGACTACTGTCTCCATAGAACCCGAAACCAGTTGCACTAGGCCTGTCCGGAGCAGGGCATGGGCCATTGCGGTTGCCACGTTGCTTTCGATCCCGTAATCGCTCTGGAGGACTGCAGTGCAGTTTAGCCAGTATAGAAGTGTTGGTGCCATGCCGGCGGTTACTAGCGGTGGCTCCTGGTCTGCCAGCCTCTGCATTACGCCCAAAGTAATGACCTCCTCGCGCTTCAGGCCTGCCAATATGTCTGCCCACCGCAAAAACTCGTCAGCATAGAGTCCGGGTCCCTTTGCGCTGCCCACGATGACAGCCGCCAAAAGCCGCAGGTTCAGCCGTGCGGCCCCCTCTTCGGCAGCTCGCATGTATCGATAGATAATCGCGGCAGCCTCGTCTGCATCATGAAAATCAATTGATCTATGACCAAGGCGGATTTCAGCGAGGAGGGTGTCTCTGGCCCTGCGGGTACGTTTCTCTAGCAAAGCACGAAGAGTCAGAGCGCCAGCGGCGGGCACTGTCGAGGTAAGCGGTAAACCGGTACCTGCCATGTAGTCACCAGCCAACGCGCCGAAAAGCTCTAACATCCCATCCTCACCGTCCCGCGAGCACCATTGACCAAGTGCCACGCGTGCGCAAGCGATCCGGCAACGTCTCAAAAAGTTTAGGCAGTGAGCCTGTCTCTTAATGCCTACTTGACGTGTCTCATTTCATGTCTCATATAGTGAGAATTGAAACGTCTTAGAGGTATTGAGACATGGCGATGGTTGCTTACATCCGCGTATCATCTGTGGGGCAGAGCCTTGAGGTCCAGCGCGATGCAGTGCTCAGAGCGGGCGTACAGGCAGATCACGTGTTTGAGGAAAAGCGCTCTGGACTCGACAGCGCAAGACCAGCACTGCGGGAGGCTATGCGCTTTGTCCGTAAGGGCGACCTCTTCATAATCACCAAGATTGACCGCCTTGCTCGATCTGCCGTTGATCTACTCACCATCGTGAATGAGCTGAAAGCTAAGGAGGTTGCTCTCCGGGTGCTAGACCAAAGCATCGACACCGCGACACCTGAAGGCCGGGCTCTCTTGCAGATGCTGGCGGTGTTCGCTGAGTTCGAGACCGAGCTGCGCAGAGAGCGGCAGATGGATGGCATTGCGAAAGCTAAGGCTGATGGCACCCGGTTCGGCAGAAAGCCTCAAGCCACCGATGATGTGGTCTCTGAAATCCGACGCATGCGGGCCGAAGGCAAGCTCATCAAGGACATCATGAAGGCCACCGGGCTGAGCAAGGCTACCGTGTATAGGGCATTGGGCGGGGCTCAGGGGGAGGCCGCTGAGGCGCGCTAGACCAAATAACCTCCATATTGAAAGACGCATTAGCTCCCAACGAGGCCAGCCCTAGCTAGTGGGCTTCGGCGGCCATCGGGCCATCTCGCTTTCGAGGAATATCTGCCGCGCTTGATCAACCGTCGGGGCGATGAACTCAATCGCCATCACCTTCAGTTCGGGCATCTGCGGGATAATGCCAGGGGCAACATCCACAAAGACCCTCGCGCTACAGCCTGGGAGAGAGTCGGAGTAGGCGAGCATGGAGCAGATGTCCTCGGCATCCTCGAAATCATGCGGACCGATGCCTGAAATATCGAGCGTCCAAAAGTCATCCGAGGTATCTTTGCGAAGCCCGTTTACCTGCCATTCGCTGCGGACAACGCCATCCTGTTCGGCTGGGGGATCGAAGGTTACGTGCTCCAGAGAGACGACGAAGTGGGGCGGCATCTTATTTCCGTCCGTTACCGCCGGGAGTTGGGAAACTTCAGAGGCAAGCTCGGGGTATTCGGTGCGGTTAATTCTCGTTGCTGAGGCTGTAGTCCGCCGCACGGTCTCAACCAAAATGGGATAGGCATTTTCCGTCACCCTAGCTACGAGCTTGAGCGCTGCGGCCCTAAAGGTCTGCTGTTCGGTGATGCAGCGATCCAGATCCTCCTGTGCGAGGACCTCCAGTTTAACATATTCAGCGCACGCACCCTTCCGGCTCGCTTGTTCATCGCTGGAGCATGAGGCCAGCGCAAATAGGCAGAGCCCCGCAAGTAACGGTAAGTTTGGGGTCTTCACTGGCCATCTCCCCGTTGACTTGCCTGCGAAGGTGGGTCCGTCTTGAACGGTCGCGTGCTATGGGCCCATGGAAGACATTGCGGCGATTTCGGACCAAACCCGAAGCAGGCCGAAAGTTCACCGGTTGTTGTGTCCATACGTACGACCATCTGGCCCGAGCTTGAGCCCACAAACTGATATCGACCAATCGACCCAAAACGGGTGGAATTAAGGATTAGGGCCAAGCCGATAAACGTCCCGAGGCAGCTCAAAGCGACTATCGCAAACGGGGATAATGTCATCCGGGCTTTGTCCCAACTAGGCGCGACTTCGGCGCCTGTGTCTGGTCCGTTTGACGTTGAACTGTCTTCCACCGGTGGCTCCCCCTGGGGCTCTGGCCTGCGGTACGCTTCCCGCAAGCATAGCCTCCATGACCCCTTGATCGGGGAGTTGGAAAACCGACTCGGTCGGTCCCTGAAGCCTTTAGTTCGGTGAACCTGGACATACGCCACAGGCTCCCCGACCTAGAGAAGGTCAAGGATCGATCTCCCTTCCGGTGGGGACCATACCGCCGAGTTCAGGGTTTCCACGCCCCGGAGTGCCGCGTCTGCGCTCATGACATGACTATCTTGGGCCGAGAGAGGCCGCAAGTTCCATCCGAATCTAAAAAGCGAATTGACAGAGGAAAAAAATTCTACGGCTAACCTCATGATTCCGAATGGATTAAAATGTCCTCGCCCTAAGGACATTGGAAATAGTGTGAAAAACCATACCCTTGACCGTAGTTGGCTTCAATCTCATCTGTTCTTAAGTTTAACGGAGAACAAAGTCACAAATGGAAGCTTATCGGATTTTTATTTCGGCCACGGCGTCGGGTTCTCACGGAGGCGACAGCAAGGTCAATGCCAGCTACGCGCTTCGCATTGTCGGCAAAGGAGTTGAGAAATTCCTTCAATCAACCAGTCGAGAGGCCGAGGTCCAGGCGATGTATGCCAAAGGGCTGGACGATGCTTGTAACTACCTATGGGCGGAAGTTTCAGATGCCGTTGCCAACACAAGGCCACCGGTCGAGGTAATTGTCCGCAAGCCCAATATGCAGGTTCGATTCGGTAATGCCGAAAACAGCCTGTTTGAGAAGGCCATGACGGGCGAAACGAAAGCGCAGGACAACATTGAGACGTGGCTGGTAGACGCCGTTTGGGCGACGCATTTTCACGTGACCTTTCGCGAGCCGGATGGGGATTTCGAGAAAACGGCGCTGAGAGATGTTGAACGTTTAGCTAAGGCTGCTCTCCATGCTCCGGCTAGCACCACGAGTTCCAGTCATGGATGAGGGGCCCCCAATGAGCATCGTTACAGCCGCAAACTGCGCGATACCGGGATGTGTGCGGGCGGTAGTGAAGATCCCTAATAGCGGATCGGGGCTAAATCATTGTCGCTATCACGCTCAATTCAAAGCGAGGCACGGCTCGCACTGGCACGGCACCTATAGGGCTTCTGAGCTCCAGCCGTACATCAAGAGCGCCGAACGCTGGATGGACCATAATCGAGAGGACGCGACCTATCGCGGCGCGTATTGGGAACTTGAGCATTTCATGGCTGGAGCGGGGCGGGTGGCCCCTGCGATGAATCTGCGAGGTCAGTCGGCGGAGTACCGCGCTCGCGTCGCTTTTGCGCGCATAAGGGCGGCGGATATTCCCACGCGGCGGCTCATCGCCATCTATTTGGGTGTCGCCACTCTCATCGAGGATGATTTTGGTAGTCACCGCAGCCGAGAATTCCGCATCGTTCAAGCTGCGAAGGCCGTTCACAGGCTCGCCAGCGGCACTCACCGCAAGTGGGATGCTTGGGACCCGTACTCGGGCGCGGTTCGGCGGACTGAGCTTCACGCCTACCCTCGCTCTTCCGGGCATGTCCTGAGGAAAATCGGGAAGACGCTGGAAAAGGCATGCGACGAGCTAGCCCGTGCAGCAGTGCCCGAGGTGATAGCAATCCGTACTGAGCGCTTCGGTCCCCACCCATCTCACCCGCCTCTTGCTAAGGCGTCCTAGTCAACAACAAAGTCCTCACCGCCGTTTGATCTCCTAGCGGGGGTGGGGACGCACATGTTGGAGCTTGTCTTGCGTCTTAAAGGAAAAGAAGCGCACCAAAAGGCCCTGCCGTATGTCCTGTATTATGACCCATGGATTGTCGCCCGTGGCGATGACTTCAGGGCATTGGCTGACCTCATGTTTGAACAGCTTCCGCCCCCGATCATTACACAAGGAAGAAAGCCCCGAATTGACGCAGTTGAGCGGCGCAAGCTCTGCTTGAGGACGGTCGTAGCTAACCTTGTGAAGGCTGCACTCAGTCCATCTCAGTACGTCGGCTTGGCCGTACCGCTTGGAAACGGAAAGCTCACGCGATACGACCGGAGAGATTTCAACGCTGACGTCTTGAGGATAATCATTGAGGAGTTGGAGCAGGCGGGCCTCGTCGCGGTCGAGCAGGCAATCTTCAGGGAGCGGCGGACAGTAGTCGCCCCGACCCCGTCTTTCCTGCAAATAGTTACTAAGCATGGCGTGTCGATTGCCGATCTCCATCACCTCAAGGGCCGTGAGACAATCGAACTGTGGGCGGGAAGCAGAAGAAGCGGGGACAAGACGGCGGTTGACTATGCGGATTGCCGCGAAGCCGATGGGCTGAGGGCCGAAATGGAGCAGATTGACGCGGTCCTCAACGCTGCCGACATCCGCCTTGGCGGTCACCCAACCGGCCCTATTCAACTCGTGCGAAAGTTCCGCATTGATAGCCCTCAAGCGCCTGTCAGATTCGACCGCCACGGAAGGCTTTACGGCGGCTTCTGGGAAGACCTTCCGAAAGACCAACGCTATCGGCTTACGATCGGTGGGGAGCAGGTGGTGGATCTGGACTTCGCATCCATGTTCATTCACCTCGCTTATTGCCGCCAAGGAGCCGAGCCGCCAAGCGGCGACCTGTACGCAATCCCCGGCCTGGAGGCGCATCGCAAAGTCGTCAAATCCCTGATGGTCTCTCTATTCTTCCGAAACGTTGAGGCGCGACGGCTGCCTTCTGGCAGTAAGGGGGCTTTGCCCGAGGGATGGACCATGGAGCGCTTTAAGGGTGCTGCGACGTCTCTCCACCCAGCTATCGCCACGCTCTTCAATACCAATGTCGGCTTTGAGTTGATGGCGCTCGAAAGCGAAATACTTGTCGGCATCCTCTTGGGACTGGCCGCGAAGGGCGTGGCCGCGTTGCCGATGCACGATGGGATCATGGTGGCAGCCAGTCAAAAGGAATTGGCCATCGAAATCATGGCGAATGTTAGCGCACGAAAGGTTGGCCGACCGCTTCCTATAGCCGAAAAGCCAATTGAACTGCCCTCACAAATAACTCCCCACTATGGCGCTCTGGGGCTGGCCCATAGAGACAATCGCCACTGAAGTAGGCCCTATCATCACCGTCAGCTTAGGGGCGGGCCCCAAGCCGCATGAAGGTTACTTGAGGGTTGAATCCAAGTAACCAACTTGAAGCCGTCTGAGTGAGTGGTCCTCAGGAGCCTACTCTTGGGGAACAGATGAGTGATAGGTGATCCAACATCATTATATGCCACCCGAGCCATTCCTTGCATCTGCCGACAGTGGCCCTAAAGTCTGGCCTAATGACTGCCAGCGAGCGTGGAGAGGAGGGAGTATGGGGCCTAACATTCGCAAGAAGGTGCTATTTGGACTTGCGTTGCTGACCCTTGCCGGTGCACCAAATACCTATGCCTGCGATCAGCCCATTGTGTTCTCCAACTGGAAGTCATGCGCGATAGGGCCGCTAAGCGAAACTGGCGGCGAAGCCGATTGGAAGGCCGTCCCGAAGTGGACCAGAAGCAAAGACCTCAGGCGGTGGTTCATGGATGATCCGCGCCTGCTCGCCAATCATGGCTTGTGTAACGCGAAGTTCCGCAGGGTCGTCCTCTGTGCGCCGGGGTGGCAGGAGAGCGAGGATACGGGCGCTTGCTGGTACGCGATTTGCAGCGGCCCCCAGGCTTCGAAGCGACCGTAAGGATATTTTTGTTTACTTCCGTTCTGCCACTAGATCCTCTTGCTGCTTACGGGATCAACCCTAGTATGTCGCGCATCAAAAAGGAACAAACCTCATCACGATGGTCGCAAGTTGATTGATCCCAGTTTCTCTCTCGAAGAAATCCATGAGATGTTGGACGGTGTTGAGCGAAGCCTCAGCAGGCTGAAGGCCGCAAATCTTCACGACAAGCTTATGCCCATGACGTACATCCCTGAGGCGTATTCGGTTTACGTGGATTTGGATCTGAATGGAGTGCTCCACAGCATTGGGATCAACCAGTCTGTAGTGAACAAACTTAAAAACATTGACGCTAAGCTTAGGGCTCCCGTGATGATAGCCGCTCTATCGAGGACTCGGAGCTATCTTCGAACGTTGGAGAGCGAGTTTGGCGGTGACCAATTGCCAGCTGAGCATCAGGACCTAGATCGCCTAATTCAACAGGCAATAGACGCACATCCTCCCCAACCAATTCAGGTTTGGACCGAGCAATGGGTCTATGTGAAGCAAGGATCACGTGCGAAGCAAATCATCAGCGATGTATCTGAACTGCTTGACGAGGCGGTCCTGCTCGCCAGAACCACGAACTTGCCCCAGGATCAGGCGGCGCTGACTGACATCGAGCGCGCGCAGCTTATCGCAATCCTGGAGACTGCTCTTGCTGTGCTTAGAGCTCCTATGGTCGAACCCGGACTTTTGAAGAAGACCGCCCGTGTCGCCAAAGAGATTGCCGTGCGCACAGCTAAGAAGAAGACTGAAGAGGCACTTGGCACCGGCCTTGAGCATATCGCCAAGAGAATTTTGGAACTAATTGCTAGCCTGGTATAGTCCAGGCGTTGTAGCTAGACAGCCAGCGAAATTGCTGCTCAACCTTGCGTAATGTCTGACCAATTGATTCTCGTCACTGATGATGGCGCGCACCTCAATGCTAAAGTTGAGTTGCATGACCTTGGGATTATTCTGCACAGCCGTAGTGGGACCGACCGCAACCGAGATTACCGCGCAGCACTCGAATTGTTAATGAGCCGACTCGACCACGGCCAAGTTGCCTACCGAATTTACCTCGATAGTCGCCCGGTTCAGAGGGTTGATCTAGCTGAGCGCGAACTTGCCTTTGATCGCTTGTCGCCCGTCGGCTCGCGATTTGACGAACTTGTTCGAGCAATGAATGCGGGCAGTTCCAGCCATGGCGCGTGGAGGCGGCTTTTTATTGAAACCCCAGGCACGTCACAGATAAGGTTACGTGAAATCATTGTCAGCAAACCCACCATCAGTCGCCTGCCTGCCAGCGAATTGAGAAAGATTACCACCACCCACATCCATAATGCCGTTCAAAAGCTTCTTGGCGGGGGTGACGCTCCCAATTTCGCGGCCTCGCGTGACTATGACGCTTTGACCGGCAATGGCACTCCCCTCGCTCCCAAGAAGGTTTTCGGTCTGGCCATTGAGGAAGCGCTGGGAATAGAAGCCTTCCCTGGGCACTTTAGCGCTGGATGGGGGCAGGTGTGTTTCGAGCTATTGGAGGAAGCCGGTCTTTGGATCGTGCCCAAAAAGGAGGGAGTCAGCAGACCGAAGCCCGATGCAGACCTAGTTAAGGCACAGCTTGTCGATTTCGTGCCGACCCAAGAGGAGCGCGTTTGGATTGAAGGCAATCCGAGGATCGTCACTCACTTGCTGCGTGAAAGGGCTTCTGGGTTGGCAAAAGAAAAGCGAGATGCATTCATTGCTGAGCACGGACGGCTCTTTTGTGAGGACTGCACTCTTGATCCTGTCGAACGTTACGGCCCAGAAGCTGGGTCCGCATGCATCGAAGTTCATCACCATCGCACACACGTGGAGAATATGGCGCCCGGCCACAAAACCAGCTTGGATGACCTCAAATGCATCTGCGCGAATTGCCACCGCGTTCTTCATCGAAAACTTGCGCTCGGCCTTTCCGCATCATTATAATGAATAACTAATCGGACGGCATTATGTTTTACATTACTTCAGAACCCACCAGCGGATATGTCAACAAATCGAATTCCTCCGATTGGCAGCGATGGATCCGAAGGTCTTTGCCTGAAGGTTTGGATGACGAAGTCCAGCAGCGGCTAGTTTCCAATCTCAAGCATGTCCTTGTCGGGTTGGAGTTAAAGGCGGCTTTGATTATCCCACATGCGCGACGTGGAATGGGCCCATCCGTGCTATTTGAGCCTTACCTCCACATAATGAACTTCGAGTTCTGTGTGGGCGTTTTCTCGGTACTTGAAGGCATAGGTTCCGCGCTCTGGCTTCGTGAGAACGGACTGGATGGCTCGGAAGGGAACCGTGTAGCACCTTTCCAGTGGAAACCTTCTCTGGTTTCAAAGTTCGACCCTAGCGGAGAGGATTCGCTCGACACTCTTGTTGATTGCGTCAAGAGCGTGAGAGACAAGTTGCACCAAGATCAAATTGGCGCTCGCTCAAGCATTGACTGGCATTCTTTTTCCTTTGATGACGCCTTCGTCCCCGCTTTCCGCGCGCTTCGATGCTTGCTGCTTCGCGAAGAGCAACGCCTTCCTGAAAGCACCAATCTTAGATCCCTGTGATAGAATTTCCACTTGGGTCTCATGCAGATCTAATGTACGCGGCACTGCGCACCTATGGGTTAGGAAGCACCACAGCCTCTACGCACTGGCGTGCCTGCTCAAGTAGTGGTCCTCCTGAGTAAACCCCAAATGTCATCCCTTGCCGCTTGTGTCCTACCACAACGGCGATGGTGCTTTCCGGCTGTCCCGCCTGCTCAGCTTTGGTGATAAACCAGCGGCGGAAGCTGTGAAAGTTGACAAGCCCCCTGCGTTTGCCCTCTCGCCTATCGTCCACGCCAACGCTGCGGCGATATGCGGTAAAATCGTTCGACGTCTTGAACGAGCGCTCACGCAGCGAGGTGGACTTCTTGACGCCGGGCCATTCAGGGAAGATATCGTCTTCGGGTGCCTTGCCCTTTTTCCTCCGCTCGATGATGGCGGTTAGGTCAGGGTGAATGGGGCAGAGACGGGGACCGGGCTCTTTCTTTTGGGGCTTAAATACGAATACCCCGTCATCGCGGCAGTCTTTCACCTTAAGGCACACAATGGCATCCAAGCGGGCTCCGGAAAGGGCGGCGATCCTCATGAGGTCATCCATTTCGGGCTCAGCGGGGCCGCCAAGCAATACCTTGACCTCATCGTCGGTGAACGGCCGCTCTCGTTGGTCGGTGGTCTGCTGAGGCTCACGCAGACGCCGTCCTTGCCAGATGTTGGACTCGACTTCGTGCCGGTTCTCCAGCCAGGTCCAATAGACAGAAAGGCGACTGACGTATTTGTTGAGAGTGACGGGTGTCAGATTGGCGGCAACCTTTGGAAGCTCATCGCAAAACCGAACGGCCTCCTTCTTGGTCAGCGCCTGAAGATGCGGCGGAACACCTGCTTTGCTGCACCAATCCTTCAGTAGCTTTATTGCTCGCTTGTCGTCTGCCAGCGTGCGAGCCTTGACATGCGACATCCCCAGGAACTTCTCATGATAGAGGTCGATCGGTGTTCTGTCCCCACGCGCTAGCTGAGAGAAATCCTTAGCTAGGCGCAAGCGTTCCGGGTCGAAAACTTCATGGTCGTCCTCGTCGGTGGCGATGGGCCGGCCTGCGAGAGACTCTGCCTGCCAATCGATCTCCTCATCAATCTGGTCCCGCTGCCCCGGATCGAACACACTCTTGCGCTGCTCGGCAAATCGAATAGCCCGCTGCATAGCCTGCTCTCGGCTCATCAATCGAGCACTCTCTAGAGAGAGCGATGGATTTTCCGCCTGCGAGATGGTCGCTTTGAGTTCGGCTATGACATCCCACTTGAGCCGGTTCGCTTCTTTGAGGCTGTCTGTCCCGAGTGATTTTTTCAGTTTGGTGCCCAGTTCCGCACGCAGCTTTTTCGGTACGTTCACTACAACGCGCCACTGGTTGCCATGGAGCTCCAAAAACATGCGATCAGATGTGAGGGCCAAAAACGCCTCCGAGTACCCAACAAAGTACCCAAATCTAGTCCCGGGGGAGCCTGAATTTCAACAATAATTTGACTTACAAGCAAAATTTCTTAGGGAGGGTTGTCCCCCGCTTAGCTCCACCAAAATTTTCTAGAACATCTGCTGGTAAGACCGGTGCGGGTCTTAAGTTATTGGTTGCCGGAGTTTAATCCGTTCTGTCGCCAATCGCGGGTCCACCGACCCGCCTGCCTCTCACCGGGGAAACAACTCCACCTTTTCCCCGTTCTCGCTCCGGTCGATCTGGAACCAGTCGATGATCTTGCGGATCTCGAGCTTCACTTCGCCTTCGCGCAGTTTAAGGCGCAGCGCGTTTTCGGTGATGCCGATCGGCGTACCGATATAGATGCGGTCATTGCCGGAATCGTCCACGGTGTCGATGGCGAAGCGCAAGGTCCCCTCCTCAAGAAATTCGAACTCATATGATGACAGTGGGAGGAGGGTTTAGTAACGCCTGCTTGAGCGAAGCTGACGTTGCGGAAGTCGGGCGAGGCTGAGCCGGTATCGGTCTGCCCACCGTAAGGGGAAGGATGAATTCATGTTCGTGCTGTCGAAACTTGTCTGGATGGCGGCCCAGCCCCTGTCGCTGGTCTTCTTCCTTGCCCTTTTCGCGCTCCTGCTGCTTCTCCTGCGTTGGCGCCGCGCTGCGGTCATCCTGCTTTCGGCAGCCCTGCTGATGCTTTTCGCCACGCTGTACACCACCACAGGCTCCTATCTCCTGCAGGCACTCGAAGCCCGCTTTCCCCGCTCGGCTCAGGATCCTCCCAATGTCGCCTGCATCATCGTGCTGGGCGGTGCTTTCGAAACCGAGGTGACGACGGCGAGGGGGGGAATCGAGCTCAACCAGTCGGCCGACCGCTTCGTCGAGGCGCTGCGGCTGGCCTTCCGTTATCCGCAGGCAAAGATCCTCGTTTCCGGCGGCGACGGGTCTCTGAGCGGTGTCTATGAGGGTGACGCTGCAGCCTCACTGCGCTTCTTTGCGGCCTTCGGTCTGCCACGCGAGCGTCTGGTCGCCGAGGCGACCTCGCGCAATACGGATGAAAATGCGCAAAACAGTCGCCCGATCCTCTCCGACGCCGGCCTTTCCGATTGTCTGCTGATCACCTCGGCCTTCCACATGCCGCGCTCGGTCGGCCTGTTCCGCAAGGCGGCACTCGCCGTGACCCCGTGGCCGACGGATTTCCGCACCTCAGGCAAGGTGACACTGGCGCTCGATTTCACCCAGCCGACGCTGAACGCCCAGCAGATGGCAACCGCCACCCGCGAATGGCTGGGCTTGGCTTCCTATTGGGCGCTCGGCCGCATAGACGCGGTCTTTCCCGCGCCCTGAGGCGTGTCACTTTTTAGAGATCGTGAGAAATTTCGTGCCGCGCACGCGCACGGTCATTTCGCAAGGGGCCGCTCCTTCGTCGCGCTCGCAATAGCGCGGATGCATCTTCAACACGAAGACCATGTTGCCGAAGCGCTTGATGAAGTCATAGGAATACATTTGCGCCGTGGCGATCATGAAATACCCACCCTCCTTGACCTGAAGGTAGAAGTTGAACGGGCAGCCCTCGGCGGTGCAGTCGGGGCCGCGCACGCCATCGCACATGATTTCGCTGCTGTTGGTCACCGCGTCGGGAATGCCGTCATTGTTGATGTCGATCCGGTCGATGAAGCCCGCACCGTATTTCACCTCGCTGCAGCGCTTGGCGTAATGCGTCTTCTCGTACATTTCCGGATCTTTCAGCAATTCCTGCTCTGCCGCCGCATGAAAAGCGAACAGCGCGACGGTCAGAGCAATGAACAGGTGCTTGAGGAACGACACGGTCGGTGCTCCGAATCAAATGGCCGCTGGAAGTGCTGAAACTCTAGCCCCTGCGGCTTGCCTCGGCGTTAACGGCGTGATTCAAATCTAGCCCTGCAGTCCGGCAGGGATGCGAGGGGAGGGGTCTATGTCGCTGTTGTCTTATCTCGATTATGCCGGCGTCGCCCTGTTTGCCGCCACGGGCGCGCTTGCGGCCTCCCGCAAGCAGCTCGACATGATCGGCTTTCTTTTCTTTGCCGTTGCAACCGGCGTCGGCGGTGGCACCGTTCGCGATATCGTTCTGGGGCGTACGCCAGTTTTCTGGGTGCTTAATCCCAATTACATTCTCGTCTGCTGTGCTGTCGGCGCCCTGGTTTTCTTTACCGCCCATCTGGTCGAATCGCGGTATCGCCTTCTCATCTGGCTCGATGCGATCGGCCTTTCGGCCTATTGCGTCATGGGTGCGGTCAAGGGGCTGGCGGCCACAGGCTCGCCGACGATTGCCATCGTCACAGGAACGCTGACGGCGAGTTTCGGCGGCGTGCTCCGCGATCTGCTGGCCAACGAACCCTCCGTCCTGCTGCGCCCGGAAATCTACATCACGGCCGCACTATCCGGAGCAGCTGTCTTTACGCTAGCGAATGAACTGGGCGCACCGCTGTATCTCGCCTCGCTCGCTGGCGTGCTCGCAGCCTTCATCATCCGCGGCGGTGCACTTTATTTCGGCTGGACGTTCCCGACCTACAAGCGCAGGCCCGGTCGCCACCCGGATGAAGTGATGTAAGGATCAGGCCCGTTTGGGGCGAAGACGGATTACCACGTCCACATGCGCAATTTCCATGCCCTCCGGCGGTGCCGGTAGGTTCTCGATGGAAATATTATTCACGGGGATGTCGAGAACTGTGTTTTCACCCTCGACGAAGAAGTGGTGATGGTCCGAGACGTTCGTATCGAAATAGGTCTTGGCGCTTTCGACCGCGAGCACCCGGATCAGCCCGGCCTCGGTGAACTGGTGGAGCGTGTTGTAAACGGTCGCCAGTGATACCGGGAAGTCTGCGGCAATCGCTTCCTCATGCAGTTCTTCCACCGTCAGATGGCGGTCGCCCTTTGCAAACAGAAGCCCGGCCAGCGCAATGCGCTGCCGCGTTGGGCGCAGGCCCGAACGACGCAATTTCAGCTCGATGCCGGTTTGGCAGGGTGCCATCGTCAAAGACGAACTCCAGTTTGTGCGGCCGTGTTGCCGCCTTTCGTCCGATATAGCCTCAAAAACCGGCCGTTTCAATAGTTTGGGTGGGGACAAGCCCCGGCGGCCATGGTGCGACCCGCTTTTTCGGCTCCTTGGGTCTGGTGATGGCCTTTTCGTTCCTGTATGCGACGGGAACGAAAACCGGCGGTGCCGGCGGAAGGCACGAATGCGCGTCTGCGACCTGCCAGCGGGAAAGGCTTCATTTTAGCGCCATCTTGGTCTATTGGGTCCGGACACCAGAAGCAGAGGGGGGAAGAAGAAGAACGATGGTTACGAGACAGTCCAGCTACAATTACGAAGAAATCCTCTCCTGCGGCCGCGGCGAACTCTTCGGTCCCGGCAACGCCCAGCTCCCCCTGCCGCCCATGTTGATGGTCCACCGGATCACCGATATCTCGGAAACTGGCGGCGCTTTCGACAAGGGCTACATCCGCGCCGAATACGACGTGCGCCCGGACGACTGGTATTTCCCCTGCCACTTCCAGGGCAACCCGATCATGCCTGGCTGCCTCGGCCTGGACGGCATGTGGCAGCTGACCGGCTTCTTCCTCGGCTGGCTCGGCGAGCCGGGCCGCGGCATGGCGCTCTCCACGGGCGAAGTAAAGTTCAAAGGCATGGTCCGCCCGGACACGAAACTCCTCGAATACGGCATCGACTTCAAGCGCGTCATGCGCGGTCGTCTCGTTCTTGGAACGGCCGATGGCTGGTTAAAGGCCGACGGCGAAACTATCTATCAGGCAACCGACCTGCGCGTCGGTCTGTCGAAGGACAAGGCGGCCTGATCCGGCCCCGTCCACACCTGAGTTTATGAAGAAGGTCTGAGAGATGAGACGGGTTGTAGTAACGGGTCTTGGCATTGTGTCCTCCATCGGTGCCGATGCCGCTGAAGTCACGGCGTCGCTGCGCGATGCCAAGTCGGGCATCACCTTTTCTCCCGATTTCGCCGAGAACGGTTTCAAGTGCCAGGTCTGGGGCAAGCCGACGCTCGATCCGACCGAACTGGTCGATCGCCGTGCCATGCGGTTCCTGTCCCAGGGCGGCGCCTGGAATCACGTTGCCATGAAGCAGGCGATTGCTGACGCCGGTCTCGAAGACGCTGATTACCAGCAGAACGAGCGCGTCGGCATCATCATGGGCTCCGGCGGTCCATCGACCCGGCAGATCGTCGAAGCGGCCGATATCGTTCGCCAGAACAAGAGCCCGAAGCGCATCGGCCCGTTTGCCGTGCCGAAGGCCATGTCGTCGACCGCCTCTGCCACGCTTGCCACCTGGTTCAAGCTGCATGGCGTCAACTACTCGATCTCGTCCGCCTGCTCGACCTCCGCCCATTGCATCGGCAATGCCTATGAGATGATCCAGTGGGGCAAGCAGGACATGGTTTTTGCCGGCGGCCACGAGGATCTCGACTGGTCGATGTCGAGCCTGTTCGACGCCATGGGTGCCATGTCGTCCAAGTACAACGACACGCCCGCAACGGCCTCGCGCGCCTATGACGTCTCGCGTGACGGTTTCGTCATCGCTGGCGGCGCAGGCGTTCTGGTTCTGGAAGAGCTGGAGCATGCCAAGGCCCGCGGCGCCAAGATTTATGCCGAAGTCGTCGGCTACGGCGCGACCTCCGACGGCTACGACATGGTCGCTCCCTCGGGCGAAGGTGCGATCCGCTGCATGCGCCAGGCACTTTCCACCGTGACGGGCGAAGTCGACTACATCAACACGCACGGCACCTCGACGCCGGTGGGTGACTCGAAGGAAATCGGCGCAATCCGCGAAGTCTTCGGGAACAAGATCCCGCACATCCAGTCGACCAAGTCGCTGACCGGCCACTCGCTGGGTGCTGCCGGCGTGCAGGAATCGATTTACGGCCTGCTGATGATGCAGGAGAAGTTCATCGGCGAGAGCGCCCACATCACCGAACTCGATCCGGAATTCGAAGGCGTGCCGGTCGTGCGCAAGCGCATCGACAACGCCAAGATCGACACAGTCCTGTCGAACTCCTTCGGCTTCGGCGGCACCAATGCGACGCTCGTCTTCCAGCGCCACAACGGCTGAGGGAAGCGGGCACTTGCTGACGTTTGAATGGGGTGGCTTCGGCTACCCCATTGTCGTTGGGGCAAACGTTCTTAATCAATAACGGAAAAGGCCCGGCACGTTTCCGCGCCAGGCCATCGCCATCCGAAGTGGTCCGCCAGCCGTGCGAACACGGCTTACTTCGGTTGAAAAGGATCGGTGTGCTTTACCACGCCCATCAGCATGGCAATGCTGACAGCATGAAATAGATTGCGCGCCTCGAGCTTGATCTGCGCGGATGCGAGGGCATTGCTCACATCGTCCTGTGACAGCACGAGGATATTACCTGCATCCTCCAGCCGCTTGCCTTCGGCGACGAGTTGCAGGCAACGAATTTCCCTGTCGGTCAGCAAGGAGAAACCGGGCTCGTGCCCGAGCGCCTTGTGGGGATCGGTCATCATCATTGTCATTGCTGGGAGTACCATGGGAGGATGCCATGCAAGCCATGGCGTCAGCGCGGTTATATGGAGACCGAGGAGAATGTCGTTTACCCGGAGCGCCAAAAAATTATCGGCGCGCGCTAATAAAGCTCGACATGGATAACCTTACTTCTCAGGCTGTCCCAATGACACTGCATACCGCCACGCATGTCAAGCCGTGAGCATCTAGGCCGACTTTCGCTCCCGCACTTCGCTCGGTGTCGAGCCAAACCAGCGCGTAACCGAGCGGGTAAACGCACTCGGGGCAGAATAGCCCAGCCGGTAGCAGATCTCAGAAATGGGCAATTCGCTTTCGGTGAGGAGATTGTAACTCACGTCCCGCCGGATGCCGTCGCGAAGTTCGTTCAGGCTCGTGCCGTGCTCTGCCAGCCGCCGCTGGAACGTTCGCTCCGACAGGCCGAAATAGGGAGCGATCTCGGAGAGCGGATAGTCGTCCTGCGAGACATGCACCAGAAGATGTCGTCGAACCTGATCGACGAAGTCGCTTGGCAATTCAGCCGTGGGGGGCCTCAGGCTCCGGCATTGCAGGTCCATCAACTCGAACAACCGCCGGTCACCTGTCGGATTGTGGGTCTCCAGAAAGGCCTGCGGAAAATGCACGCAGTTCATCCCTGCACCAAAGTTGACACGTTTCGACAGATAATGCCGGAAGGGCTGGAGATTGCGCGGTCGCGGCCGTTCGAGTTCCACTTCAACCAGATCTGCCGTGGCGCCCGCCAGATCCCGCACCCGCTGCATCACCAGCCCAACGGACATGTCGACATACTGGTCGCGTTTGACAATGATCGGCGCAAACGTCCATGACAGATGGGCACCCTGCACATCGATCACCAGCCGCGAATAGCTGGTATGGGTGACATATTGGATGTGCTGGTCGAGGAAGCGCACGAGATCCAGCCCCGTCGGCGCCGACATCAGGCCATAGCCGAAAGGGCCGGTCGATCCCGCCTCATAGGCCTTCACGCTGGTGACACCAAAAGCCTCGTCGTTGGAGAGCAGCGCGCAGGCCTCCAGCAGCCTGCACAGGCGGTCGAGACTGATACGCGCCGTCATGTCCTGGAAACAGGCCGGATCGATCTCCAGCGCCTTGCAGATGGGGTTTATGTCAATGCCGTAGGATTGCGCATGGACGACCACGGCGGAGGCAAGGCCGGCCACGGTTGTCAGTTCATCGGTGAGGCTCCGCCCGGACATGCCATTCCCTGTCGCGCAAAGGGAAGATCTTGGCATCAAATGGTAAGGCAAGGTTCATTGCGAGTCGAGCGCGCCACCATGCTTCGGCCATCACTCCGGCGTGAGATTCCCGCTGCTCAGCGCTTCGCCCACAGCACCTTGAAGCGCGCGTTGCGGCAGACTTCGCCGTGCTGCTTGAAATGCGCCGCCAGCACCGGCTCGTAAGGCAGGCCGCGATTGGCGACCATCAGCAGGTTGCCGCCATTCCGCAGCGCCTCGTAAGCCGCCTTGATCATCGCCGCACCGATCGACGGCTCGGCCGCATGCCCTTCGTGGAAGGGCGGGTTCATGATCACCAGGTCGTACTTCTCCTTGGTCGGCTCGGCCGCGAGATCCTGCCAGAAGAAGCGGGTGGTGAGATCGGGATGGTTGCGCGCCAGGTTGCGCTTGGCATGTTCGAGGGCCGTATGGCTCGCCTCGAACAGGTCGATGCGGTTGGTCCGCGGCGAGGCCTCCGCCAGCATCACCGAGAGATAGCCCCAGCCGGCCCCGAAATCGGCGGCATTGCCGTCGAAGTCCGTCGGCAGACGGCTCGCCAGCAGTTCCGATCCCTCGTCGACATGCGCATGCGAGAACAGCCCAGCCCTGGTTTCGAAGCGCCCCTCGACCGTCACGGTCTTGGCAGCGAGCGTCGCGATTGCAGCAGACGTATCGGCAGGAACGGAGAACCACACGGCGACGCCGTGGTATTTCGGCGTCGATTCTGGCGCGAGCCCCAGCCGGTCAAGCTGCTTGCGCAGCGGCAGAATGCCTTCTTCCTTGGCCCCGGCGATCATCACCAGGCCGCCGGCCTTCACCCGCCGCAGCGCCTCGGCAACATGGTCCTCGTTCAGGCCCTTGTGCTTCGAGCACAGCACGAGCGCGCCGTCGAAATCCTCGCCGTCGACAACCGCAACCGGTTTCTGATGGCTCGCCTCCAGCCGGCGGAATTCCGGCCGGAAATCCTGCACCACGGTGAGTTCCGCCAAAAAGCCCTCCGGCTTGGCGAAGCCGGCCTCGGCGCCGAGAAAGAGAAAGCGCTGATCCGCGCCGGGTAGCGGAACGGCCTCGGTCGCAAAGGGATGAAACAGGGTCTTCAGCGTGTCGTGGCTCATGGCTTGGTCTTCTCTTCGGGCGGACGTGCAGGGTTGTGGGGCGTACGAAAAAGGCGCGGGATGTCTCCCGCGCCTCGGATTGGATCGAACGAAAGCGCGCTTATTCAGCGGCGGCTTCGCCGTCCTTCTTCTCGGCAACGATTTCCTTGCCGGTGGCCTGGTCGACGGCCTTCATCGACAGGCGAACCTTGCCGCGCTCGTCGAAGCCCATCAGCTTGACCCAGACCTTGTCGCCTTCCTTGACGACGTCGGAGGTCTTGGCAACACGCTCGGAAGCCAGCTGCGAGATGTGCACGAGGCCGTCACGCGAACCGAAGAAGTTGACGAAGGCGCCGAAGTCGGCGGTCTTTACGACCGTACCTTCGTAGATCACGCCGACTTCCGGCTCGGCAACGATCGAGTGGATCCACTTGCGGGCCGCTTCGATTTCCTTGCCGGAGGACGAAGCGATCTTGATCGTGCCGTCGTCTTCGATGTTGATCTTGGCGCCGGTCTTCTCGACGATTTCGCGGATGACCTTGCCGCCCGAACCGATGACTTCGCGGATCTTGTCGACCGGGATGTTCATCACTTCGATGCGCGGAGCGAATTCGCCGAGCTGACCACGGCTTTCCGACAGGGCGTTCGCCATTTCGCCGAGGATGTGCTTGCGACCGCCCTGAGCCTGGCCGAGAGCGACCTTCATGATCTCTTCGGTGATGCCGGCGATCTTGATGTCCATCTGCAGCGAGGTGATGCCGTCAGCGGTACCGGCAACCTTGAAGTCCATGTCGCCGAGGTGGTCTTCGTCACCCAGGATGTCGGAGAGAACCGCAAAGCGGTCGCCTTCCAGGATCAGGCCCATGGCGATACCGGCAACCGGCTTTGCCAGCGGAACGCCGGCGTCCATGAGAGCGAGCGAGGTGCCGCAGACGGTTGCCATCGAGGACGAGCCGTTCGACTCGGTGATCTCGGAAACGACGCGCAGCGTGTAGGGGAACTGTTCCGGCGACGGCAGCATCGGACGAATGGCGCGCCAGGCGAGCTTGCCGTGGCCGATTTCGCGACGGCCCGGGGAGCCCATGCGACCGGTTTCACCGACCGAGTAGGGCGGGAAGTTGTAATGCAGAAGGAAGCGTTCCTTGTACATGCCGGTCAGGCTGTCGACATACTGTTCGTCTTCGCCGGTACCGAGCGTCGCAACGACGATCGCCTGGGTTTCGCCGCGGGTGAACAGCGCCGAACCATGCGTGCGCGGCAGGATGCCGACTTCCGAGACGATCGGACGAACGGTCGACAGGTCACGGCCGTCGATACGGCTCTTGGTGTCGAGGATGTTCCAGCGAACGATCTTGGCCTGCAGGTGCTTGAAGACGGCACCGACGACTTCGTTGGTGTACTTCGGCTCTTCGCCTTCCGGGAAGAAGTGCGCCTTCACCTTGGCCTTGACGGCGTCGACGGCGGCGTAGCGATCGGCCTTCTGGGTGATCTTGTAGGCAGCGCGCAGCTCGGTCTCGGCGATCGAGAGCATTTCCGCTTCGAGAGCGGAATGATCTTCCGGTTCGAATTCGCGCGGCTCCTTGGCAGCGACTTCGGCGAGCTTGATGATCGCGTCGATGACCGGCTGGAAGCCGCGATGACCGAACATGACGGCGCCGAGCATGACGTCTTCGTTCAGTTCCTTGGCTTCGGATTCGACCATCAGAACGGCGTCTGACGTGCCGGCGACGACGAGGTCGAGAACCGATTCATCCATCTCGTCGAGATGCGGGTTGAGAACATATTCGCCGTTGATATAGCCGACGCGGGCGCCGCCGACCGGGCCCATGAACGGAACGCCCGACAGGGTGAGCGCTGCCGAGGTGGCGACCATCGAAAGGATGTCCGGGTTGTTTTCCAGGTCATGCTGGATGACGGTGACGACGACCTGCGTGTCGTTCTTGTAGCCTTCCGGGAAGAGCGGGCGGATCGGACGGTCGATCAGGCGCGAAACCAGCGTTTCGTTTTCCGACGGACGACCTTCGCGCTTGAAATAGCCACCCGGGATCTTGCCGGCGGCATAGGTCTTTTCCTGGTAGTTGACGGTGAGCGGGAAGAAGTCCTGGCCCGGCTTCGGCGCCTTGGCCGAAACGACGGTTGCGAGAACGACGGTTTCGCCATAGGTGGCGAGAACGGCGCCATCGGCCTGGCGGGCGATCTTGCCCGTTTCCAGCTTCAGCGGGCGCCCTGCCCACTCGATTTCAACGCTGTGAACATCAAACATATCTTGTCCTTCATATGCAGCTCCGGGCCGCCGGTTAAGGGGGCTCGCAGGATCTGCAATGTGCTGACGCGATCACGGGCAAGACAGTGGGAGGCTTCGGATCCGGCGGGTCATCCCGCAAACGCTCTTGGCGCGGAAGCATCCAACAATCCTGCCCCATGACAGGTCATCGGTTGGTATCGACAGGACCGGCCCATCCGGCCTGTCAGTCGTCCCGGGCAAATCCATGCGCGGAACGGGGTACGGGTTCATTGGCCTCACCCGGAAAGGCAACCGGCGGATCTTCGTGACAGAAGACCCGCCGGGAACTGTTTAGCGGCGGATGCCGAGACGGGTGATCAGGCTGGTGTAACGAGCCTCGTCCTGCTTCTTGACGTAGTCGAGAAGCGAACGGCGGGTCGAAACCATGGTCAGAAGGCCACGACGCGAGTGGTTGTCCTTCTTGTGACCCTTGAAGTGTTCCGTCAGGTTGGTGATACGCTCGGTCAGGATCGCGACCTGAACTTCCGGAGAACCGGTGTCGCCTTCCTTGATTGCGTATTCCTTGATGAGGGCGGCCTTGCGCTCTGCAGTGATCGACATCGTGGATCCTTTCTGAATTAAGGAGAAACAGGTCGCCAAACGCCGGGATGTCGTCCAGCATTGGCCGTGAATGCATGCGCCATGGGCACAAGCTGGTGCCGCCTATACTCCATTCCCGGGCATAAGGAAAGATGCCAAAGAAAAGAGCAGGCGGCGGCAGTTTTCAGTTGAAGACGCGGCGTGGATGAAACTCGCCACCGGCAATCTCGCCGATCGCAACGAGCTTGCTGCCCGAAAGCGCCACCGCCTCGGGTTCGGAAACCGGCGCATCCCGCCCGCGCACGATGATCGGATTGCCCATGCGCAGCCGATGCGCCTGGTCCTCGGTGATCCGAAGTTGGGGCAGAGCCGACAGGGCTTCTGCCGTATCGACCAGGAAGGCATCCAGCGCTGCCAGACGCTCGTCCTTGTCCTCGATCGCTTCAAGGGCGACGAGATCGGCCAGCGGCACCATCATCTCCTCGGCAAACGGCGCGACATAGCTGCGGCGCAGCTCTGAAATATGGCCGTAGCAGCCGAGTTCGCGACCGAAGTCGCGTGCCAGCGAACGCACATAAGTGCCCTTGCCGCATTCGACTTCAAAGTATGCCCGGTCGGCCTCGCATTTCAGCAGCGTCAGTCGATGAACCTCGACTTCGCGTGAGGGAATCTCGACGGTTTCACCTTCGCGTGCCAGATCATAGGCCCGCTCGCCGGCGATCTTGATCGCGGAAAACTGCGGTGGGATCTGGTTGATCACGCCGGTATAGCTCGGCAGCAGTGCACGGATCGCCTCTTCGCTCGGGCGCTGGTCGGAACTCTCAGTCACTTCGCCTTCGAGGTCGTCGGTCGAACGCTCTTCACCCCAGGTCACGGTGAATTCGTAGATCTTGCGCCCATCCATCACGTAAGGCACGGTCTTGGTCGCATCGCCAAGCGCGATCGGCAGCATGCCCGAGGCAAGTGGATCGAGCGTCCCGGCGTGTCCCGCCTTCTGGGCGTTGAACAGCCATTTGATCTTGCCGACTGCCTCGGTGGAACCGAAATCGACAGGCTTGTCGAGGATGAGCCAGCCCGAAATCGGACGGCCCTTGGGCTTTCTGGGTTTGGACATTGATGTCTTTTCTTAGTCTTGTTCGTCGTCGGAGCCGAGGTCGCGCTGGACTTCGGGCGAGCGCAGCAGAGCGTCGATCTTCTGGTAATTGTCGAAGCTGGTATCGTCGCGGAAGCGCACTTCCGGCATGTATTTCATCTGCCTAAGCTGGCCGCCGATCCGCCCGCGAATGAATTTCGCATGTTTGTTGAGCGCTGCGATGACCGCATCATGGTCTGAAACCCCGAGCGGCGCCACATAGGCCGTTGCCATCTTAAGATCCGGCGACATGCGCACTTCCGAGACCGAAATCACGGTCTTCTCGATGACGTCGTCGTTCACTTCCCCGCGCTGAAGAACCTGGGTGATCGCGGCACGCACCTGCTCGCCGACGCGCAGCATGCGCTGCGAAGGTGCCGAAGAGGTTGGTTTTGTCATGGTCGTCTTGCCTTTCGCATCGGTCGTGCAGTCCACAAAGCGGTTGCGTCCGGATGCATCGGATGAAGTCGTCTGGAGCCGGCCTGCAGAACAGGCGGCATCCTCTCGAAATACAGCGAGCGCCGGAATATCCGGCGCCCGAAGTAGATCGTGTCGAAGCGGCCGCGCTTAGAGCGTACGCGTGATGTGCTCCACGCGGAAGCACTCGATCGTGTCGCCGGCGCGGATGTCTTCGTAGTTCTCGAAGGCCATACCGCATTCCTGACCCATCGGCACTTCGGAGACTTCGTCCTTGAAGCGCTTGAGCGTCTTGAGCTTGCCTTCGTGGATGACGACGTTGTCGCGCACCAGGCGCACGCCAGCACCACGTTCCACCTTGCCCTCGATGACCCGGCAACCCGCGACCTTGCCGGTCTTGGTGATGTTGAACACTTCGAGGATCTCGGCATTGCCGAGGAAGGTTTCGCGACGCTCCGGAGAGAGTAGGCCCGACATCGCTGCCTTCACGTCATCCACCAGATCGTAGATGATGTTATAGTAGCGGATCTCGATACCGCCACGCTCGGCAGCCGTGCGCGCCTGTGCATTGGCACGAACGTTGAAGCCAATGATCGCGGCGTCCGAGGACTCAGCCAGTGCGATATCCGATTCCGTGATGGCGCCGGCGCCCGAATGGACGATCCGGGCCCGCACTTCGTCGGTGCCGAGCTTGTCGAGGGCAGCCACGATCGCTTCGACGGAACCCTGCACGTCACCCTTGATGACCAGCGGGAACTCCTTGAAGCCGGTGTTCTGCAATTTGCTCATCATCTGTTCGAGCGAGCCGCGCTGGCCGGACTGGCGGGCAGCCGCCTTGTCGCGCGCCAGGCGCTGGCGATACTCGGAGATTTCACGAGCGCGTGCCTCGTTTTCAACAACCGCAAAACGGTCGCCGGCAGCAGGCGTACCCGACAGGCCGAGGATTTCGACCGGCATGGCCGGACCGGCTTCCTTGACGTGCGTACCCTGGTCGGTGACGAGCGCGCGAACGCGGCCCCACTGATCGCCGGCAACGATGATCTGGCCTGGCTTGAGCGTACCTTTCTGGACCAGAACGGTCGCAACCGCACCGCGGCCACGATCGAGCTGGGCTTCGATGACAACGCCCTCGGCAGTGCGCGTCGGGTCGGCCTTCAGATCGAGGATTTCGGCCTGCAGCAGAACCGCTTCGAGCAGCTTGTCGAGGTTCAGCTTGTTCTTCGCCGAAACCTCGACGTCGAGCACTTCACCGCCCATGGATTCGACGAAAACTTCATGCTGCAGAAGCTGCTGGCGAACCTTGTCCGGGTTTGCCTCATGCTTGTCGATCTTGTTGATCGCCACGATGATCGGCACGTTGGCCGCCTTGGCGTGGTTGATCGATTCGATCGTCTGCGGCATCACGCTGTCGTCGGCCGCGACCACGAGGATCGCGATGTCGGTCGCCTGGGCGCCACGGGCACGCATCGCGGTGAACGCGGCGTGGCCGGGGGTGTCGATGAAGGTGATCTTCTGGCCGTTCTGCTCGACCTGGTAGGCCCCGATATGCTGCGTGATGCCACCGGCTTCGCCAGAGACGACCGAAGTCTTGCGGATGGCGTCGAGCAGCGAGGTCTTGCCGTGGTCGACGTGACCCATGATGGTGACAACAGGCGGACGCGACACCAGCTCGCCTTCATCGTCCTTCACGTTGAAGATGCCTTCTTCAACGTCGGATTCCGAAACGCGCTTCACAGTATGGCCGAATTCGGTGGCAATCAGTTCTGCAAGGTCGGCGTCGATGACGTCGCCCGGCTTCATCATCTGGCCTTCCTTCATCAGGTACTTGATGACGTCGACGGCGCGCTCGGACATGCGCTGCGACAGTTCCTGGATCGTGATGGTCTCAGGCAGGATCACTTCGCGCATGACCTTTTCGCGGGTTTCCTGCATCTGCGAACGGCGGAATTTCTCCTGCCGGCGGCGCATGGCAGAGAGCGAACGGCCACGAGCGGTGCCGTCATCATCGACATTGGCAGTAGTGACGGTCAGCTTGCCGCGGCGACGATCTTCTTCGACCTTCGGACGAGCAGGGACCTTGGCGACCACAGGCATGGCAACCTTGCCACGACCGGGGATCGTGCGCGGCGAAGCACGGCTCTCATCTTCGTCATTGGTCTTGCGCGAACGCACGAAACCGGGAGCGCCGGGTTGCGGAATTGCCGTGCGGTTCACCGGAGCGGGCGCAGCAGCCACCGGCTCTGCAACCGGCTCGGCGGCAACTTCGGGTTCAGGCTGAGGCTCCGGCTGCGGTTCAGCCGCCCGGCGTGCGGCTTCTTCGGCAGCCAGGCGTGCAGCTTCCTCGGCTTCGGCCTTGCGGCGAGCCTCTTCGATCAAACGCTGCTTGGCTTCCTCGACTTCGCGAACCTGGGCCTCTGCCAGCGCGCGGCGACGGGCTTCCATCTCGCCGGCCGACAGGTCGTGCAGGACGGCACCACGAGGACGCTCCTGCTGACGAGGCGGCTGCGAAGGTTGCGGGCGCTGCGGCTGCGAGGACTGAGGACGCTGCGGCTGCTGGGGACGCTGCGGCTGCGGTGTCGGCTGATGGACGCGGGTCGGCGTCGGGGTGGGTGTAGCGGCCGGGCGGGCAGTGACAGGTGCCGGCGCCTGCGCGGCGACGGGCGCCTGGGGCGCAGGTGTCGTGATAGGTGTAATCGGCTTTTCGTCCAGCGGGCGGGTCGGGCGGCGCTTCACCGTCTCGACGACGACCGACTTCGTACGGCCGCGCCCCATGTCCTGGCGCACGGTACCCTGGCTCATCCCCGAGGGCTTCAGGGTGAGTGTCTTCTTCACGCCGATAGTCTTGTCGTCTTTGTTGTCGGTCATTCCGTTCCCGTTCCTTCGAGCGAGGCCGGATGCCGAGCATCAGACCACGCCGTTCACATACTGTCCTAAACCACGGAGGCCGGCTTTCGCCGGTGACCGCGTCATTGTGGTTTCGGGCCAGCGCTCGAGACCTGCAGCACCGGGCTGCGATAGGTTTCGAGCAGAGTTGCGCGTTTCACTACACCCTCACCCGCCTGCCCTGCAAGCGCGCAAGCATGCATAAACGCATTCTGACCCATCAGTTCGTCCAATTCCGCCCCGCTCAGAAGATGGAATGCGGGAATTTCCGCATCCGCTCCTGTCCCGAGGTGCCAGGCTTTTCGGGCCTGGTCGATCTTTCGTATGCCGTCCGCCGCAGCGTCCGTCGAATGGAACACTGCGATGGCCTCGCCGCTTCGCACGGCTGCCTCCACCTTGGCGGCGCCGTTGATGAACTGGCCGGCCTTGCGCGCCATGTTCATCATGCCCGTCAGCTGTGCAACCAGCAGACGGTCGACGGCGGCCCCGAGTTCCGGATCCGCCTTCACGTCCCGTTTCAGGGCGCGGGCGAAGAGCTTCTTCGCCACGGCCCTGTCCACCGCCTCGCGGCGGGGGCTCACCCAGCATCCCCGGCCCGGAAGCACTCGCTTCAGGTCGGGAACGACAGTTCCGTCAGGTGCCGCCACGAACCGCAACAGCGTCTCGGGAGATCCGCTGTCACGCGTGACGATGCACATCCGTCCGTTCGCTTCGGAGAGGTCGAAGTCGTCCTCGTTCTCCGGCGCCTCGGGCGTCAGCGCGGTCATCACGCCTCTTGCTCGACGTCGGCTTCGCCTTCCGCTTCAGCCTCTGCCGTTTCGGCAGCCAGGTCTTCCTCGGTGATCCAGCCGGCAGCGAGACGCGCCTGCACGATCATGGCTTCCGCTTCGGCGCGCGAAATGTCGAACTTCGAGAACAGGCCCTCGAACTTCTTCGTCTCGCCATCCTTGCGCTCGCTCCAGCCGATCAGGTCGTCGGCGGCGCAGCCGGCGAAGTCCTCGATCGTCTTGATGCCGTCTTCGCCGAGCGCGACCATCATGGCCGAGGTCATGCCGTCGATCTGGCGCAACTCGTCGGCAACGCCGAGTTCGCGTCGCTTGGCGTCCATTTCCGCCTCGATCTTGTCGAGGTATTCGCGGGCGCGGGTCTGAATTTCCTGCGCCGTGTCCTCGTCGAAACCGTCGATCGAGGCGATTTCGTTCAGGTCCACATAGGCGACTTCCTCGACCTGGGCGAAGCCTTCCGAGGCAAGAACCTGGCCAACCATTTCGTCGACGTCGAGCGCATCCATGAACAGGTTGGTGCGTTCGTTGAATTCCTTCTGACGGCGCTCCGACTCTTCGGCCTCCGTCATGATGTCGATGTCCCAGCCGGTCAGCTGCGAGGCGAGACGCACGTTCTGACCGCGACGGCCGATGGCGAGCGACAGCTGCTCGTCCGGAACCACGACTTCGATCCGCTCTGCGTCTTCGTCGAGAACGACCTTGGCGACTTCCGCCGGCTGCAGGGCGTTGACGATGAAGGAGGCCGGATCCTGGCTCCACGGAATGATGTCGATCTTCTCACCCTGCAATTCGCCGACGACGGCCTGGACGCGGCTACCGCGCATACCGACGCAGGCGCCGACGGGATCGATCGACGAATCGTTCGAGATGACGGCGATCTTGGCGCGCGAACCCGGGTCACGGGCAACCGACTTGATCTGAATGATGCCGTCGTAGATTTCCGGAACTTCCATGGTGAACAGCTTCACCATGAACTGCGGATGGGTACGCGACAGGAAGATCTGCGGGCCGCGCTGCTCGCGACGAACATCATATACGTATGCACGGACGCGATCGCCATAGCGGAAGGCTTCGCGCGGGATCATTTCGTCGCGACGGATGATGCCTTCGCCACGGCCGAGGTCAACGATCACGTTGCCGTATTCGACGCGCTTGACGGTGCCGTTGATGATTTCGCCGACGCGGTCCTTGAACTCGTCATACTGGCGGTCACGCTCGGCTTCGCGTACCTTCTGCACGATCACCTGCTTGGCCGACTGCGCCGCGATACGGCCGAAATCCATCGGCGGCAGCGGATCGGCGATGAAGTCGCCGAGCTTGGCGTCGACATTGCGGTCGCGGGCCAGTTCCAGCGCGATCTGGGTCGAGTAGTCCTCGACCTTCTCGACAACCTCGAGAAGACGCTGCAGGCGGATTTCGCCGGTCTTCGAGTTGATGTCGGCGCGGATGTTGGTCTCGGTGCCGTAACGCGAACGGGCAGCCTTCTGGATCGCGTCGGCCATGGCGGCGAGCACGATTTCGCGGTCGATCACCTTTTCACGGGCAACGGCATCTGCGATCTGCAAGAGCTCGAGCCGGTTAGCACTGACTGCCATGTGTAGGTCTCCGTCTTCACCCCCGGGCGCCTTGCCGCGAGGTTTTGGGTCAAACGTTATTCTTCGCTGTCGTCTTCGTCGTTCTGGTTCGCGGCTTGCGCCTTGGCGAGCTTGTCGGCCCGCAGCGCGTCACGGATCAGATCGTCCGTCAGGATGAGCTTGGCTTCCGCCAGTGTATTGAACGGGATCATCACCCGCGGCTCTTCGCCATAAGCAACCTGGTCACGCTCGAGCGTGAAGCCATCCTCGTTGACCGCGGTGATCTTGCCGCGAAAACGCTTGCGGTTGTCCACCAGGATCGAGGTTTCGCACTTGACCAGATGGCCGGTCCAGCGCGTGAAATCGGACTTGCGCACCATCGGCCGGTCGATCCCCGGCGACGAAACCTCGAGGTGATAGGCCTTGTCGACCGGATCCTCGACGTCGAGCACCGGCGATACCACCATCGATACGGCTTCGCAGTCTTCGACGGTCATCGTGCCGTCGGTGCGTTCCGCCATGATCTGCAGCGTCAGGCCGTTCTGGTTCATCATGCGCACACGAACCAGCTTGAAATCCATCGCCACGAGCACGGGCTCGATGATGTCTGCGATGCGACGGTCGAGCCCCGTCTCGGTGATGATCCGTGCTTCGCCGAGTTGCGGCTGCGGCATGTCTTCGGACAATCGTTTTACTCCCGATTGGATACGATCGCCAATAAAAAAGAGCGGGTCCTTCCGGGCCCACCCTTCATCTGTCGATCAAGAATTTGAACGTCATATACGCCAGCGCCCCGCCGATTGCAAGCTTTTCGAGGGGCCGAAAACATTCTTGCCTCTGATGCGTTGCATGTTGCAAGTTCATCCCGGCTGCTTGCCAGCTCTCCCCCGACCAAAGGACGAGCCACCCCGTGCCCGACAGACGTTCCCCCCTTTCCCCTTTGCGCAACGAGTTCTACCGGCGGATCTGGCTCGCCAGCATCTCCTCCAATCTCGGCGGGCTGATCCAGGGAGTCGGGGCCGCCTGGATGATGGCCTCGATCTCGACCTCGGAAAACATGGTGGCCCTCGTCCAGGCCTCCAACACCGGGCCGATCATGCTGCTCTCGCTGGTCGCCGGCGCGATCGCCGACAGTTTCGACCGCCGCCGCGTGATGATCGCCGCCCAGCTCTTCATGATCACGGTTTCGGCGCTGCTCACGCTCTTTGCCTTCCTCGGGCTGATCACCCCTTGGGTGCTCCTCGGCTTCACCTTCCTGATCGGCTGCGGCACGGCGCTGAACAATCCGGCCTGGCAGGCCTCGGTCGGTGACATCGTCCCGCGGCAGGATCTTGCCGCCGCCGTCTCGCTGAACAGCATGGGCTTCAATATCACCCGCAGCGTCGGCCCGGCCATCGGTGGCATGATCGTCGCCTTCGCCGGCGCGGCCGCCGCCTTTGCCGCCAACACCGTCTCCTATTTCGCTATCGTCTACGCGCTCTTTCGCTGGAAGCCGGATTATCCCAAGAACCCTCTGCCGCGCGAACAACTGGGCCAGGCCATCTGGGCCGGTCTGCGTTATGTCTCCATGTCGCCCAATCTCGGCAAGGTGCTCTTTCGTGGCTTCGTCTTCGGCCTCACCGCCACCGCCATCCTCTCGCTGCTCCCGATCGTCGCCCGGGACCAGCTGTCGGGTGGAGCCCTGTCCTATGGTGGCCTGCTCGGCGCCTTCGGCTTCGGCGCCATTCTCGGTGCCCTCGGCAATCAGCGCCTGCGCGAAATCCTGTCGAGCGAGGATATCGTCCGCGCCTCCTTCGCCGGCTTTGCGGTCGCTGCTGCGGTCACCGGCATCAGCACGTCGATCTGGCTGACGGCGTTGGCCCTCGTGCTCGCCGGCGCCTGCTGGGTGCTGGCTCTGTCGCTCTTCAACACCGTCGTGCAATTGTCGACCCCGCGCTGGGTCGTCGGCCGCGCGCTCTCGCTCTACCAGACCGCCACCTTCGGCGGCATGGCCACGGGCAGCTGGCTCTGGGGCAGCGTCGCTGAAAATTCCGGCTCGTCGGAGGCTCTGGTCGCCTCCAGCATCCTGATGATGGTGGGCGTCGCCATCGGCTTCGTCCTGCCCATGCCGGCCTTTGCCACACTCGATCTCGACCCGCTGAACCGCTTCAACGAACCGTCGCTCCGGCTGGATATCCGCCCGCGCAGCGGCCCGATCGTCATCCAGATCGATTTCGAAATCGCCGATGCGGACATGCCGGAGTTTCTGGCAGTCATGGTCGAGCGTCGCCGCATCCGTCTGCGCGACGGTGCCCGCAACTGGACCTTGATGCGCGATCTGGAAAACCCCGATATCTGGACCGAAACCTATCACGTCCCGACCTGGGTGGATTACGTCCGCCACAACCACCGGCGCACAAAGGCCGATGCGGAGATCACCGACCGTCTGCTGGAACTCCATCGCGGCGCCTCACCGCCGCATGTCCATCGCATGATCGAACGGCAGGCCATTCCTCCCTCGGATGACGTGTTCCACCAGCACCCGATTGATCACCCCTAAGTCAGGGCAACCCCTTGGGAATAAACCCCATCCCTTGGGCCCCTCGCTCGCTTGGAAGGAAGGAGGGCCAGCTTCCACAAAAGAGAGAAGAAGAAGTCCCTCACACCGCTCATTTCAAACGCGCGACGGCGCGGCCGGGTTAAGCCCTCCCCCTTGTGGGGAGGGTGGGGAGGGGTCTTCTCTTCACTTGTTGGCTCCCTCGACTCATGAAGGGAGAGCGGCTCACCGCAGCTTCGACTTCAGCCCCTCGTTCGGATAGCAGGTCGGCCGCATGCCCTGCCGCGCCTGCCATTCGCCGAGCGATCGCCGCGTCTTGTAACCCGGCAGCCCGTCCACCTTGCCGACGTCATAACCCTGCGCCACCAGCGCCTTCTGCATGGCGAGCACGTCGGAGCGCAGCATCTTGCCGACATCGCCCCAGGCACCCTTGAAGGCGCCGCCGCCGGAACCAATCCGGTCGGCCAGGTTGCCGATGAACAGCGCATAGAGGTCGGAATTGTTGTATTCCTTGATCACATAGAAATTCGGCGTGACCAGGAATTCCGGCCCGTTCGTGCCCGCCGGCACCAGCATCATTGCCGATTGTTTCGCCTCGCTGGCGGGAAAGCCCTTGCCCGAAACCCGGCGAATGCCTTCCCCGGTCCAGACGGAAACGAGCTTCGCCCGATCGGGTCCCTCCTGCGCGCAGGACACATCGTCCGGGATCACCACCTCGAAACCCCAGTCACGGCCCCGCTGCCAACCGCTCTTCACCAGATAGTTGGCCATTGACGCGAGCGCATCCGGTACCGAATTCCAGATGTCGCGTTTCCCGTCCCCGTCGAAGTCGACGGCGTATTTCAGATAGCTGCCCGGCATGAATTGCGGCTGGCCGAGCGCTCCGGCCCAGGACCCCATCATCCGCTCGGCCGGCACGTCGCCGCTCTCGATGATATGCAGCGCGGAAATCAGCTCCTGCTGGAACAGCGGCTTGCGGGTCGACATGAAGGCCTTGGTCGCCAGAACGTCGATCGCGCGATAGGGCAGTTTGGCCTTGCCGAAGCCCGACTCGCGCCCCCAGATCGCCACGAGAACGGAACCCGGCACGCCATAGGTCGCCTCGATCTTGCGCAGGGTGGAACCATATTGCGCGGCAAGCGACCGTCCGGTGGCCGCCAGTCCCTGCAGCCGCTTTTCGGAAAAGTAGCTGGCCGGCGAGGAGAATTCCGCTTGGGTCTGCGCCTGTTCCTTTGGCGGGGTGGTGCCCGGCGGCACCAGATCCGGCAGATCCCATTTCAGGGTCACGCCTTGCATGGTCCTGTCGAAGACCGACTTTTCGATGCCCCCGACTTTCGCCGCCGGCCAGAGATCGGTCGCGATCCAGCGCTGGAACTGCGCCTCCACTTGGCTTTTCGACGGTGCGGACAAGGCGCCGCTGGCAGAGCCGAGCAGGAGGCCGGCAACAGTCAACAGACGGCTTGGCAGAGAAATCAGTCGCAGCATTGTAGCCTCCTCAAAGGAGCGGTCAGATTGCCGTCCGGGCGCGAAGGGCAGCAGACAAGGTGCCTTCGTCGAGATAGTCGAGCTCGCCGCCAACGGGCACGCCATGCGCCAGCCGCGTGATCTTCACGTCGAGCCCGGCAAGGTGATCGGTGATGTAATGCGCCGTGGTCTGCCCCTCGACGGTGGCGTTGACAGCGATGATGATCTCACGGATTCCACCCTTGGAGACACGGTCGATCAGCCCCTTGATGTTGAGATCATCGGGTCCGACCCCGTCGAGCGGCGACAGTGTTCCTCCCAGCACGTGATAAGCGGCATTCATCGCGCCGGCCCGTTCCAGCGCCCAGAGATCGGAAACATCCTCGACGACGATGATCACCGACTGGTCGCGCTGCACGTCGGTGCATACGGTGCAGGGATCGATCGTATCGACATTGCCGCAGCACGAGCAGATCTTCACCTTGTCATAGGCTTCGCCAAGCGCATGGCCGAGCGGCCCCATGAGCTGGTCACGCTTCTTGATCAGGTGCAGCGCCGCGCGGCGGGCAGAGCGGGGACCAAGCCCCGGCACTTTCGCCAGCAGCTGGATCAGTTTCTCGATTTCGGGGCCGGTGACTCGTTTTGCCATGGCGGCGTTTCTAGCCCATATAAGAAAAGAACGGAATCGCAGAACAGGATGTCTCCGATGAAAATCCTCGCCGTCTGCCTCGGCCGGCCGGAAACCCTTCCCGGCAAGAAGTACAAGACCGGCATCAACAAGCTCGCCATTCAGGGTCCGGTCATGGTCGATGCCGAAGGCCTCGTCGGCGACGCGATCCTCAACCGCAAGCACCATGGCGGGGTCGATCAGGCGGTCTATATCCAGGGCAGCCTCGATATCGACTGGTGGAGCCGCGAGCTCGGCCGGGAATTGCACTACGGCATGTTCGGCGAAAACCTCGTGATCGAGGGCCTGGAAAGCCAGGCGCTCGCGGCAGGTGACCGCTTTGCGATCGGCGAGGTCCTCCTCGAAATCACCTCGCCCCGCATGCCCTGCGCCACCTTTGCCGCGCACATGCAAGACCCGAAGATCGTCAAGCGCTATACTGAGGCCGCTCGTCCCGGCGCCTATGCCCGTGTCCTGAATGGCGGCATGGTCGAGGCCGGCCAATCGGTCACCTACACACCCTATGAAGGCGAGCGCGTCACGATGCAGGACATGATGGCGACCTATGGTCGGAAGCTGAGCGAGACGGATCGCGCCCGCTATCTCTCCGCGCCCGTGCATTACAAGACCCGGGACGCCATTCTCGCCGGAGAGATATGAGCCTTCGGTTCAGGTCGCGGCCGTCGCCGGACCCACGATGGCAGCGCCGACAAGCGCTCGCGCCGCAAGCCCGGCTTCGCGAAAATAGCCCGGGTCGCGATAGAGCATGGCCTGGCTGAAGGCGCCGTCGATCAGCAGGCAAACCTGTCTGGCGAGGCGCGTCGGCTCCTGCACGCCATTCTCGGCAAGGATCTCCGCAAACCAGGCTTCGACCCTCTTCTTGTGCTCGACGCCGATCTTGAGGGCCGGATGCCCCGGCTGGTTGACCAGCTCCGCCGCCGTGCGCAGGAAGCCGCAGCCCTTCCATCCAGGCTTGCCCGCCTCGGTCGCAAGATGCTCGAAGATCGCCCCGATCCGCTCGGCAACCCCGCCTTCTGCCTCCCCATACCACGCCGCATAGCGCTGCAGGTTCGGATGGTCCCGCAGCCGCAGGTAATCGGCAATCAGCTCGTCCTTGCTCTTGAAGTGATAGTAGAGCGACCGCTTGGTCAGTCCTGCAGCCTCCGCCACGGCATCGACGCTCACCGCCCGGATACCCTCGCGGTAGAACAGCCGGTTGGCCGCATCGATGATCGTATCGCGGGTCGAACGTTCGCTCGTCATGCGACGAATGTATACTGACCAGTGAGTATACACAACGCGAAAGAAAGGCGATGCTGCAGGGGCGTCGAGGAGGCCGGTATGGACGGACAAGAGATCAGGATCGATTGCGCCGACGGGATCAGCCTGGTCGGCCACCTCTGGCCGTCCGCCGAGCCGGCGACAGCGGTCGTCATCGTCAATGCCGCCACCGGTGTCGCCGCACGCTTCTACCATGCCTATGCCCGCTTCCTCGCCGCGCACGGCTTCCACGCCATCACCTATGATTATCGCGGTATCGGCCAGTCACGGCCGGAGGTGCTGAAAGGCGTCGTCTTCCGCTGGCGCGACTGGGGCGAGAAGGATTTCGATGCCGTCCTGCATTTCGCCGCCGAGCATTTCCCGCACAGCCCAGTCTTCGTGGTCGGCCATTCGATCGGTGGTTTCCTGCCGGGCTACGCGGCGCGTGCGCCGCGCATCCGCCGCATGCTCACCATCGGCGCGCAATACGCCTTCTGGCCCGATTATCGACCTGCCATGCGGCTGCGCTACCTCTGGAAATGGCACCTGGTGATGCCGGCTCTCACCATGACGCTGGGTTATTTCCCGGGCCGCAGGCTCGGCTGGCTCGAAGACCTGCCCAAGGGTGTCGCCCTCGAATGGGCCTTCCGCGGCCGCCTAATCGAACGGGGCTACACCCCGCAGGAGGCAGCAGACCTGCGCTCGCGTTTCTCGTCCGTTGCCGCCGAAATCCTCGCGGTCAGCGTGACGGATGACGATTTCGCCACCCCGTCCGCCATGCGCCGCGCCGCGTCCTATTATGACGGCGCGACCATCGATAAGGTTATGCTGGAGCCGAAAGATGCCGGAAGACCGGAAATCGGTCATTTCGACCTCTTCCGCTCGCGTCATGAAAACGGCTTCTGGCTCGACACGCTTCTATGGCTGCGTGAAGGTGTCAACCCCTGGCCGCATCGCCGTTTCGATTAAAAAGGCAGCTTCATGCCGGGCGGCAGCGGAATGCCGGCGGTCACGGATGCCATCTTTTCCTGGGTCTGCGCTTCGACCTTGTCCTTGGCGTCCTTGTGAGCCGCCACAACAAGGTCTTCCAGGATCTCGACATCGTCTTCCTTGAACAGCGACGGATCGATCTTGACGCTGCGCAGCTCGCCCTTGCCGGTGAGCACGACGGTCACGAGGCCGCCACCGGACTTGCCTTCGATTTCGAGAGCGGCGATTTCCGCCTGCATCTTCTCCATCTTGCCCTGCATTTCCTTGACCTTGCCCATCATGCCCATGATGTCGCGCATCGTCGTCTCCTTGGTCTCTTGTCGATTGGTTTGGCGCCCGGCGCCCTTAGAATTCGATGTCGTCGCCCGGAAGAATGTCGCCTTCCGCCGATTCCGCCACGGCTGGCGGGGCTACGACCGACTCGTCGTCTTCGACGGCGCCGGCCTTGATTCGCACGTCGGTAATTTTTGCGCCCGGAAAGCGGGACAGAATCGCCGCCACGTCGGGGTCTTGTCGCGCATCCAGCAACCGGGCGGCCCGCTTCGAATTCTCCACCTCGACCAGCGTCTGCGAACCGGTCTCGTTCGACAGCGTCACCCACCAGTTGATCCCGGTCCATTCGGTCAGCCGCAGCTTCAACTCGTTGACGATCGTCGGCGGGCACTGCGATTCCAGCCGCACCTCCAGCCGCCCCGGCTCGATCTTCACCAGATGCACGAACTGGCGAAGCTGCGCGCGCAGCACCGGGCTCCTGTTCTTGGTGCAGAGGTCGGCAATGTCGTCGAGCGAATTGACCTGAACGAGCAGCGCCGGTGCCTCCTGCACCCGAGGCTGAGCCGTCTCCATCGTGCGCGGCAGGGCATCGCCCGCCGGCACACTCTGCAGATGCGCCACGGGCTGGCTCATCGCCGGGCGGGGGGCGCTATCCGGCGATGGCTGTCCCACCGCCTGCACCCGCATCGCCATGGAAGCACCGCCGCCACCACCGCCGCCATTCGGGCGCGGTGCCTGAGGCGCGCTGTCAGTGCCATCGCCATTCGACATCTCGAGCAGGCGCCGCGCCGCATCCTCGGGCGACGGCAAATGCGCCGCATGCGCCAGCCGGATCAGCACCATTTCTGCAGCCCCCGCCGGCCGCGACGAAGCCTCGACCTCGGGAATTCCCTTCAGCAGCATCTGCCACATGCGCGACAGCGTGGTTACGGCCACGCTGTCGGCCAATTCGCCACCGCGCACCCGCTCGGCTTCGGAGAGCGACGGGTCCTGCGAGGCCGATGGAATATATTTGAGCCGCGTCACCAGATGGGTGAAATCGGCGAGATCGGTGAGAACGACCGACGGGCTGGCGCCTGCCTCATACTGGCTGCCGAATTCCGAAAGTGCGGTCGCCACGTCGCCCCGCACCACATGCTCGAAGAGATCGACGATGCGCGCCCGGTCGGCAAGCCCCAGCATGGAACGCACGGCATCGGCATGGACCACGCCGCCGCCATGGGCGATCGCCTGATCGAGCAGCGACAGTCCGTCGCGGGCCGAGCCTTCGGCAGCGCGTGCGATCATCGCCAGCGCCTCTTCCTCGGCCTCAATGCCTTCCTTCGATGCAATGGTCGAAAACAGCCCGACAAGATCGCCCGCACTGATCCGCCGCAGGTCGAAGCGCTGGCAGCGGGAGAGAACGGTGATCGGAACCTTGCGGATTTCGGTCGTCGCGAAGATGAACTTCACATGCTCCGGCGGCTCTTCCAGCGTCTTCAACAGCCCGTTGAAGGCCGCCGTCGACAGCATGTGCACTTCGTCGATAATATAGACCTTGTAGCGCGCCGAAACCGGGCGGTAGCGAACCTGCTCGATGATCTCTCGGATATCATCGATACCCGTATGCGAGGCCGCATCCATCTCGATCACGTCGACATGCCGGCCTTCCATGATCGCCTGGCAATGTTCGCCGGGGATACGCAGGTCGATCGTCGGCTTGTCGATCTCAGGCGTCTTGTAATTCAGCGCCCGCGCCAGAATGCGCGCTGTCGTCGTCTTGCCCACGCCGCGCACGCCGGTCAGCATATAGGCCTGCGCAATGCGCCCCGTCTCGAACGCATTGGTCAGCGTGCGAACCATCGGCTCCTGGCCGACCATCAGATCGGTAAAATCCTTGGGCCGATATTTGCGAGCGAGAACGCGGTATCCGCCGGGGGCGGCCTTGGCCTCTGCAGTGGGCTCCAAATCGCTCATCGCGCTGCCAGCTTCCCCTTGCCGCCCGAAGCCGGGCATGGCACGGCCCATGTGAAAAACAGAGGCCGGAAATGAAGATGAGGTGGGAGGCTGGCACGATGACCCGTGCCGCGCTCGTTGGGGCTGCTTCCTTCCGGACCTGACCCGGTTGGCGAGTGGCTCGTCCACCACCAACCTCCCGAGGAGACATATCGGCAATAACGCTGCCAAATGCAAGCCAAGCCAAAAAAAAACTGGTAGGCTCGCAAAAAACGAAAGGGAGAAACGCCTTGCAGCCATTCGTCCTCGACGCGCGTCTTGCTGAAGACAGCGTGTCGATCCTGAAACTCGGCCTCTGTGACCTCCGGCTGGCCAAGGACAGCCGCTGGCCCTGGCTGATCCTCGTGCCCCAGCGCGCCGATATCTCGGAGGTCTTCGATCTCACCCCGCTCGACCAGGCCATGCTGACCTTCGAGCAGGTGACCGTCGGCGCCGCCCTGAAGGCCGTGACGGGCGCCGACAAGATCAACATCGCCGCCATTGGCAATATCGTCCGGCAACTCCATGTTCATGTCGTCGCCCGCAGCGAGGACGACCCCAACTGGCCGAAACCGATCTGGGGCTATGGGACATCCGTCCCCTATGATCAGTCTGCCTTCGACGCGATGAAAACCCGGATCCTTGAAGCCCTCCAATGAGAAATTCCATTTTTTCCAGCCGCGCACCCCATCTGGAACCCAGCGAACTCACCGCCTTCTCGGGCAACCGACTGGACCGCGACAGCGAGCATCGCGACGAGACCTCGCTGGAAACGGCACTGAAGGTCGAGGGCACCCATATCCTCGCCTTTTCCGACACCCAGCTGGTGCTGAAACATGACGGCCAGATCCTTGATCCGCTGTTCGCGCCCTATGAGCTGGCAGCCCTCCAGCCGAATTTTGATGACGCCATCCTGCTCGGCCACCAGGCGAGCGGCGAGCCGCGTCTCGCCGTGCCCGTCGGCCTGAAGCCGGAGGAGTTGTCGGTCGAATTCAAGCCCGCCGATCCGCGCGCCCTCTTTCGCGATGCCCTGGTCGGCGAGGATCTGCTCGGCGAAGTCGCTCAGGCGCTCAGCCTCCTGCGCTGGAATGCCGACAACAAGTTTTGCGGTCGCTGCAGTGCCCCCATGGAAGGCCGCATCGGCGGCTACAAGCGGGTCTGCACGGGCTGCGCCCACGAGATTTTCCCACGCACCGATCCGGTGGCCATCATGCTGGTGGTCGATGAAAAGCAGGACCGTTGCCTGCTCGGCCGCAGCCATCGTTTTCCGCAAGGCATGTATTCGTCGCTCGCCGGTTTCGTTGAGCCGGGCGAGACCATCGAAAACGCCGTACGCCGCGAGACGAAGGAAGAATCCGGCATCACCGTCGGCCGCGTCCGCTATCACGCCTCGCAACCCTGGCCGATGCCGCACCAGTTGATGCTCGGCTGCTACGGCGAGGCGACGACGACGGAGATCGCCTTTGATTCCGTCGAGCTTGAGGATTGTCGCTGGTTCACCCGTGGCGAAATCACCACCATGCTGCAGGAAGGCTCGCATGAGGGGCGCACCCTCCCCATCGAGGGCACGATAGCCCGCCGTCTGATCACCGACTGGTACGAGTGGCGGCATTAGGCCGCCATAGCGCGCCGGATTTCAGAGCTTCCCCCGCATCGCATGCGCCTTGTACACGCCGAGAATATGCACCTTCTCTGAGAAGAACCGCAGCTCCTCGATGGCCCGCTTCACCGGCGCATCGTCCGGATGCCCCTCGATATCGGCATAGAACTGGGTGGCGATGAACTTGCCGCCGATCTGGTAGCTCTCCAGTTTCGTCATGTTGACGCCGTTCGTGGCAAACCCGCCCATGGCCTTGTAGAGGGCGGCTGGAATGTTGCGCACATTGAAGACGAAGGTCGTGATGAAACGTTCGTCCGGGCTTGTCCGCTTCGGTTCGGCCTCGTCACGGGAGAGGACCACAAAGCGCGTCACATTGTTCTCCGAATCCTCGACATTCTCGGCGAGGATATCGAGGCCATAAAGCGAGGACGCGAGCCGGGGCGCAAGTGCGGCCATGCTGCGATCGCCCTTCTCCGCCACCTGCTTGGCCGCCCCCGCCGTATCACCTGCCACCACGGCCTTCCAGCCATGGCTGCGGATGATCTTCCGGCATTGGCCGAGCGCATGGATATGGCTGTGCACGGTGCGGATCTCATCGAGCCCGACGCCCGGCAGGACCATCAGTTGGAAGCGGATCGGCATGAAATATTCGCCGACGATATGCAGGCGCGACAGCGGCAGCAGATAGTGGATATCGGCGACGCGGCCGGCGAGCGTATTCTCGATCGGGATCATTGCCAGATCGACTTCGCCGGTCTCCAGCGCCACGAAGGCGTCCTCGAAGGTGGCGCAGGGCAGCGGCTCCATGTTCGGGAACATGTCCCGGCACGCCATGTCGGAATTGGCGCCGAAGTCGCCCTGGAAGGAAATCTTGTTGGTGGGGGCCAAGGGAATGAGGTCCTTAATTGGAGGAGGCCGAAAGGATCAGCCGAGCCTTGTCGAGATCGGCAGGCGTATCGACGCCAAGCGGCACGGTCTTCACCACCTCGACATCGATGCGCATGCCGGCTTCCAGCGCGCGCAACTGTTCAAGCGACTCCCGTTTTTCCAGGGTCGAGGGCGAAAGGGTAACGAATCGTTCGAGGGCTTCCCGTCGATAGGCATAGAGGCCGATATGGTGGTAGAGTGGGCCGGCACCATGCGGTGCCGTCGCGCGGGTAAAATAAAGCGCCCTGAGGCGGCTGTCCGAAACCGGCGATCCGACCACCTTTACGACATTCGGATTGGTCTTTTCATGCTCGTCGACAATCTCGACCGTCAGCGTCGCGATATCGACGGACGGATCCTCAAGCGGTCGCAATGCTGCGCGAATGGTCTGCGGATCGATGGTCGGTAGGTCCCCCTGCACATTGATGACGATCTTCGCCCGCCCTTCCGGGTCGACCTTGGTCAAAGCCTCGAAGATACGGTCTGAGCCCGACTGGTGGTCGACTCGCGTCATCACCACCTCGAAACCGGCAGCCGCGACGGCGTCATAGGTCCGCGGGTCGTCAACGGCAACAATGATTCGCCCGACATCGGCTTCCTGCGCGCGTTTTGCCACCTGCACGATCATCGGCAGGCCGGCGATATCGGCCAGCGGCTTGCCCGGCAAACGGGTGGATGCCATGCGGGCGGGGATGAGGACCAGCGTTTCGCCGCCTTTGCCGTTATTCATCGTCCTAACCCCTTCAAATCACCGCAGAGAAGTGTCAAAAAGTCCCAGTTGCGGGACCATAATCGTGTTGCATGTGTTATGCAAAAGACATAGGTTCCGCGCGATTTCAAGATCGTCCGGTTGCTGATCGGCTGGCTGCATGGGGAGCTTTGCAGATGAACTCTAATATGAACATGGCCGTTGGTGCCTTCCTCGGCACCGTTTTCGTGCTGATGTCTGTGTCCATCGCCTCGGAAGGTATCTTCCATTCGGAAGTGCCGGAGAAGGAAGGCTTCGCTATCGTGGCAGAAGCCACCGAAGCACCGGCTGCAGAAGAAGCCGCGGCTGCAACGCCGATCGCCGTCCTGCTGGCCAGCGCCGATCCCAAGGCCGGTGAGGGCGTTTTCAAGAAGTGTGCGAGCTGTCATAGCGTCGAGAAGGGCGGACCGAACAAGGTCGGCCCGGATCTGTGGGGCGTTGTCGGCCGTCCGATCGCCAGCCACGAAGGCTTCAGCTATTCGGCCGCCATCACCGAATTCTCCAAGGGTAACTCCGAACACTGGACATTCGACCACCTCAACGCCTTCCTGACCGCGCCGAAGAAGCATATCCCCGGCACTGCCATGGGCTTCGCGGGACTCAAGAAGGATGACGAGCGCGCCAACCTGATCAGCTATCTGAACACGCAGTCCGATAGCCCACTGCCGCTGCCGGCTCCTGACGCTGCGGCGGCACCTGCCGCCGATGCTGCACCGGCCGATGCCGCTGCGGCACCTGCCGAGGCCCCCGCAGAAGCCGCTCCTGCTGCACCTGCGGAAGCTCCGGCTGACGCTCCTGCTGCTCCGGCGGAACCTGCTCCGGCTCAGCCTGCAACGCCGTAATCGGCGCGGACGGATCGGTCCTGATCCTGTGCAATCATTCGCCCGGCCCTCGTGGTCGGGCGTTTTCGTTTTGACACATCAGAGCAGGAACAGTGCCCAGAGGGAGACGGTGAGCACCCCGACGGCGGTGGAGAGCGTAATGACGGATGCAGCCAGCCCCTGACCGACGCCGAAGCGGTTGGCGATCAGCCAGGCATTGATCCCCGTCGGCACCGAGGATGTCAGCACCAGCGCTGCCGTCCATTGCGGCGAAAGTCCAAGCAGATGTGACGTCAGCCAGACCGATGCCGGCATCACCACCAGCTTTACCGCTGAAATCGTGCTGGCGATCCGGACATTGCCGAGCATCCCGTATTTGTTGAGCGTCATGCCGAGCGATATCAGGGCAAGCGGTGCCGCGGTGCCCGCCACCTGACCCACCAGTCCGTCGATCATCTTCGGCAGCGGCCCGCCGATGATCTGCACCACCATGCCGGCAACAAGGCCGATCACCAACGGATTGCGCAGGAGGTTGAGGCCAACCTGTCGCGAAACCGCGAGGATGCCCTGTGACGGCTGGCCGCTCGTTTTCTGCTCGGCCCGCTCCATCAGCACCGTCCCGATGATCATCATCAGCGGCAGATGGATGGCGAGCAGGATCGACATCGCGACGATCCCCTCCGGCCCCACCGTTCGTTCCACCAGCGGGAGGCCGATGAAGACGTTGTTGGCGAAAGCCGCGGACACGCCTGCCAGCACGCCCTCCCTCCGATCTCGTCCGAAAAGTCGGGTTGCGATCAGATGGCCGATGGTCCAGGCGATGAGCACGCCGGCAAAATAGGAGACCCACAACCTGAACGGCGAAGCGCCGTGAAAATCGGCATTGGCAATGGTCCGGAACAACAACATCGGCACGGCGACGTTGAAGACGAAGGCACCCAGCCCGTCGCCCACCGCTGTCGATAGGATCTTGAACCTCACCAGCATCCAGCCAAACAGAATGAGGATGAAGATTGGCAGGACGTCTTGGGCAATGGCAGTCATGAAAGGTCGATTCGGTTGAGAAACATCCTGTATTGATAGGGTGAGGGCGCCGCAGCGCCAACCGCAAACCTGTCCTCGTGACAGGTCCGGTGAACCGATAAATCCGTCTTCGATACCCTCAGAACGTCAAAAAGCAGGCCATGCCTGCTTTTTCGCCCGGTTGATCCGGAATCTGGGTCGCCGCCAGTACATCCGTGGTCGGCACCCGAAAGAAAAGCCGTCATGGCTTTCGCCAACAGCGGGGGAGCGCCATCAGCAAGCCCTCGATAGCGTGGATGAATGACATCGAAATGACAGTCTTGCCGGCCGCGTCTTTTCGCTTTCCTAACCCATAAAAACGACTATGACCGTCGAGCGACAAATTCGGAGCCCCTTCCATGAGCCAGTTCGATGTTCTGACCGTCGGTAATGCGATCGTCGACATTATCTCCCGCTGCCAGGACCAGTTCCTGATCGACAACGGGATCACCAAGAGCGCGATGAACCTGATCGACGCCGAGCGTGCAGAACGGCTTTATTCCCTGATGGGTCCGGCCGTGGAAGCCTCCGGCGGCAGCGCTGGCAATACCGCCGCTGGCATCGCCAGTTTCGGCGGCAAGGCGGCCTATTTCGGCAAGGTCGCCGAAGACCAGCTCGGCCACATCTTCACCCACGACATCCGCGCGCAGGGCGTCCATTTCGAGACCGCCCCCGGCACGACCCAGCCGCCGACCGCCCGCAGCATGATCTTCGTGACCGAAGACGGCGAGCGCTCGATGAACACCTATCTCGGCGCCTGCGTCGAATTTGGCCCGGAGGATGTCGAGCCCGAAGTGGTCGCCCAGTCGAAGGTGACCTATTTCGAAGGCTATCTCTGGGATCCGCCGCGCGCCAAGCAGGCCATCCTCGATTGCGCCCGCATCGCCCACGAGAACGGCCGCGAAATGTCGATGACACTGTCCGACAGTTTCTGTGTCGGCCGTTATCGGGAAGAGTTCCTCGAACTGATGCGCTCAGGCACCGTCGACATCGTTTTCGCCAACGAGCAGGAAGCGCTTTCGCTCTACGAGACCGATGATTTCGCCAAGGCCCTCACCCGCTTGTCGGCAGATTGCAAACTGGCAGCCGTCACCATGGGTGATCAGGGCGCCGTCGTGGTCAGGGGCGAGGAGCGCATCCGTGTGCCCGCAACCGAGATTGCGAGCCTCGTCGACACCACCGGTGCGGGCGACCTCTTCGCCGCTGGTTTCCTCTTCGGCTATACGCAGGATCGCACCCTGGAAGACTGTGCCCGCCTGGGCTGCTATGCCGCCGGCATTGTCATTCAGCAGATCGGCCCGCGCCCGATGATGTCTCTGAAGAAGGGCGCTGTCGAGATCGGTCTTATTTGAAGGCCTCGCCCGGATAGGCGCCCCAGATCTCTTCCTGCGAGACCCAGCCGGTGACGCCTTGCGTTTCGGCCTTGCACCAATTGCCGTTACACTCTTCGATCTTCACGACCACGCCCGGCTCCAACTTGGCGATCACGGCGGCGGAAGAGGTCGAGTCGCGCCGCATCATCACATAGACATTGTTGCCCTTGCCGCGCATCCAGGGTGCGGCCACCGCCGTGCGCTGGCCCGACAGCAAAGTCTGGCTTACCCAGCCTTCGGTCCCGTCGGCATCGCGGATCTGCCGCCAGTTCTCGTATTCGCGGATGATCTCGACCGGCAGGCCGGACTTCAGGTAGCGCCAGGAAACGGCATAGTCCGTGCTCGGCCCAACCCGAAGGTTGACCTTCTCGGCCTTGAGGCTGACGAAACGCGGTAGCGGCAGCCCGCTCGATCCCTTCGTCGATGACTGGGCGAAAGTGACTGACGGCCCTGCGAGTAGCGACAGCGCGAGGACACCGGATGCAAGGCTCACTCGGGACAGGTTCACAAACATGATCGTTCCGGACTAAACGATGGAAACAAAGGACTTATCGGTCCTTCGGGGGGGTGAGCCCGCAACGGGCTCGGACAAATCAGCGAAGCCGCGACGAGTTTTGTTTGTCTTCCCCGACGGGTTTGGTAGAAATTGCCCTTCAAGGGGGAGAGTATCCTCTGCGTTGGTTAACGAGTTCTGAACAAGGCATCGAACCATCCCATGACGAACAGGAAAAGACCCTCGGTCTATATAACCCGGAAACTGCCTGACGCCGTGGAAACGCGCATGCGCGAGCTCTTCGAGGCCGAGCTCAACATCGACGACAAACCGCGCACGCGCGAAGAGTTGATCGCCGCCGTGAAGTCCTGCGACGTGCTGGTCCCGACCGTCACTGACCGCATCGATTCGGCCCTGATCGATGAAGCCGGCCCGCAGCTCAAGCTGATCGCCAGCTTCTCCAACGGCACAGACCACATCGACATCGACGCAGCCGCCCGCAAGGGCATTACGGTCACCAATACGCCGAATGTACTGACCGAAGACACCGCCGACATGACCATGGCGCTGATCCTCGCCGTGCCTCGCCGCCTCGTCCAGGGTGCCCGCGTGCTGATGGACCGTCCGGGCGAATGGGAAGGTTGGTCGCCGACCTGGATGCTCGGACGCCGCATCTGGGGAAAACGCATCGGCATCATCGGCATGGGCCGCATCGGCACCGCCGTTGCCCGCCGCGCCAAGGCCTTCGGTCTGTCGATCCATTATCACAACCGCAAAAGGGTCAATCCGGCAACCGAAAACGAGCTGGAAGCGACCTATTGGGACAGCCTCGACCAGATGCTGGCGAGGGTCGACATCGTCTCGGTCAATTGTCCCTCGACGCCCGCGACCTTCCATCTTCTGTCCGCCCGCCGGCTCGCCCTGCTGCAACCGACCAGCTACATCGTCAACACCGCCCGCGGCGACATCATCGACGAGGACGCCCTGATCCAGTGCCTGCGCAACGGCCGGATCGCCGGCGCCGGCCTCGACGTCTTCGAGAAGGAACCGGCGGTCAACCCGAAGCTCGTCAAGCTCGCCAACGAGGGCAAGGTCGTGCTCCTGCCGCACACGGGATCGGCCACCATCGAGGGCCGCATCGACATGGGCGACAAGGTGATCATCAACATCCGCACCTATTTCGACGGCCACCGCCCGCCGAACCGTGTCCTGCCCAGCCGGACTTGAGAGCCGGACCCGGGCGGCCTTATCGCAAAGGCTTCCTCATCTCGATGAAGGTCACGCGGTCATAGCCCGGATGAGCCTTTTCCGCCGTTTTGCCAAAACCCCAGGCGCCAAAGCGGCTGTGGTTGCCGGTAAGCTCGATCCGCGTTTCCAGCCTGAGTGCCGGCAGCGATAGCGCGTCGGCCAGCGCCTCCGCCACGTCCATCAACCGTCGCCCGATGCCGCGCCCCTGCGCGGAAGGCTCGACCGCGAGCTTGCCAACATAAAGGCAATCCGCCTCCGGCCGCAGATAGATGCAGCCGACCGGCACGCCCCCGTCCAGCGCCACATGACCAATCTCGTCGCGCGCCTTCTGCTTGAGGCTCTCCGCCGTCAGCCGATGCGCGGAGGAGGGCGGGTCGATCACCCCGTCCATATAGGCGAAGGACCGCAGGATAAGTCCCAGCAGGGCCTCATGATCCTCGTATCCGTCAGTGCCTATCCGCTGCAAAATCACCATCTCGAACTCAACCTCGTCTCTTGTAACGCACCGTCTCGAAGCGCGCCGAAAGCCCGTCATACATCAACAGCTTGCCGACAAGCGGCTCGCCGATCCCGGTGATCAGCTTGATCGCCTCCATCGCCATCAGCGTGCCGATCACCCCCGTCAGCGCCCCGATCACCCCCACTTCGGCGCAGGAGGGAATAAGGCCTTCTGGCGGAGGTTCGGGAAACAGATCGCGGTAGCGCGGATAGAGCGCGCCATCCGGCCCCGCCTCGTAAGGCTTCAGCACGGTCACCGTCCCGTCGAACCGCCCGACGGCCCCGGTCACCAGCGGCACCTTCGCCGCCTCCGCCGCATCGGCTGCCGCATAGCGCGTCTCGAAATTGTCGGAGCCGTCGATGAGCAGCGTCTGGCCAGCCAGATGATCCCTCGCGAAATGTGCGTCGAACCGCTCCTCGAAGCGGATCACCCGGCAATGCGGGTTGAGCCGCGCGATCGCGCGGGCCGCACTCTCCGTCTTCTGCTCTCCCAGCGTCCCGGTATCGTGGATCACCTGCCGCTGCAGGTTGGAGAGCGACACCCCGTCATCATCGACGATCGACAGCGTGCCGACGCCGGCCGCCGCCAGATATTGCAGCACCGGCGATCCGAGCCCGCCGGCGCCGATCACCATGACACGCGCCGCCTTCAGCAATTGCTGTCCGTGCCCGCCCACTTCCGGCAACAGGATATGGCGGTGATAGCGGGAAATCTCGTCGGGAAGCAGCGGGTCCATGGCCGCCATCATGCCACCGCTTCGTGTGGGTTCAAAGTCGTCTCAGACATCGAGGCTGCCATCCTCCACGGTGACGATCTGCGCCCTGTCCCCGAGCGCCGAAAACATCGCGACATCTGTCCCGGTCATGAAGGCCTGGCCCCCCAGCGCATCGATCCGGTCAAAGAGTGCTGCCCGCCGCCCTTCGTCGAGATGGGCTGCGATCTCGTCCAACAGCAGGATCGGTGCAAAACCCGTCATCGTCGCCACCAGCCGCGCATGGGCAAGGATCAGCCCGATCAGCAGCGCCTTCTGCTCGCCCGTCGAGCAGCGCTCCGCATCCATGTTCTTCTCGATATGCCGCACGGTCAGGTCCGCCCGGTGCGGCCCCTCCAGCGTCCGGCCGGCCGCCGCATCCCGGTGCCGCGATTGCGCCAGCACCTCGATGTAACGCTCTTCCAGCTCGAAGGCCGGCAACTCGCCGAGTTCGTCGAGAAATCCAGTCAGCGAAAGCTCTGCCGAGGGAAAGGGCGAGGTCTGCCGGTCGGCCTCGATCAGCCCGGCCAAAAGCCCCAGCATCTCGCGCCGAGCCGCCGCCATCGCAACCCCCAGCGCTGCCATCTGCTGCTCGATGCCGGACAGCCAGGAGGGGTCGAACCGCCCTTCCGAGAGCAGCCGGTTGCGGCTGCGCATCGCCCGCTCGAAATCATTCGCCCGCCGGCCATGCGCCGGGTCCAGCGACAGCACCAGCCGGTCGAGAAACCGCCGCCGCTCGGCTGAGGGCCCGGTGAACAGCCCGTCCATCGCCGGCGTCAGCCAGAGGATGCGCAGATGGTCGGTGAGATCGTCGACGGATTTTGCCGGTGAGCCGTTGATCCTGAGCCTCCGAACCAGATTGCCGTCCTCGGTCGTCTCCGTGCCTGTCCCGATATCGGCCTCGCCATTCATACCCTCGACAGCAGCGAAAATGGTGAAGCTGTCAGTGGCCCCGATCCGCGGCATGTCGGACAATACGGCGCGCCGCAGCCCCCGTCCGGGCGACAAAAGCGAGATCGCCTCCATGAAATTCGTCTTGCCCGCGCCGTTCTTGCCCACGAGCACCACATGCCGGCCATCGAGGACGAGCCCCGCTTGGGTGTAGTTGCGGAAATCGGTGAGCTTCAGCCGCTGGATAAAGGTTTTCTGGGTCATCGGTCGCATCAGTTGCAGCACCCTGAGCTAGGCCGATTGGCCGCCCAAGGCAAGGCGCACCGCATTTTTACGGCTGAGATAAACAGTTCCTCTGCGACATCGGGCGCTCTGGAACAGCCGGCACCTGTCGTTAGTTTGATGCGATCCCAAGCCAGGAGGCGTGCCATGCATCGTTTGTCCGATGAGCAGACCCCGGAAGAGGCCCGCCAGGATCACTGGCAGATGCTGGGCTTCCTCGCCGTGAATGCCGCCATGGGCGCCAGTCTCGGACTATGCGTCGCAGTCTCGATCTTCTGGCTCGATCTTGGCGGCGTTGGCTCGCTTCTGTCCCGGTCGAGCAGTCCCATTTTGCCCGCCCTGATGATGGCAATCCCCCTGGCGCTCACCTTCGCCGCTGCCGTCACCGCCTCGGCGGTCATGCTGATGCCCTACCGCAAGAAGAAGCAGCGCTGACGAGCATAGCGCAGCGAGCCGCATTTGACGACCGCTCCGTCTTCCGGCATGGAAAGCGCGCAACCGAACCCGACGGAGAGACGAAGATGGATGACGCGCAAAACGACCGCATCACGCGCCTCGAAGAAACGGTCGCCCATCAGACCCGTGTGATCGAAGAACTGTCGGACCAACTGGCCGAGCAGTGGAAGGTCGTCGAACAGACCCGCGCCAAGCTTGATCGCCTGACGGAACGCTTCCTCACGCTCGAGGAGCAGTCCCTTGACACGCCCGCGATAACCCGCCCGCCCCATTACTGACCCCGGTCGACCGGCCACACTGCGACGCGACGAGCCGCCCCACATGCGACAGTTTCGCCCGCTTGCAGAGCGAAAATCCCGGTGCTATCCACGAAACACCTATCGGGGGATAGAATGGCATTGCCGAACGTCAAGATTGAGTGTGATCGCGCGATACGCATCTTCTGCGTCGTCGCGCTCGTTCTGCTCGGCCTCGCGCACCGTCCGCCCGTGCCCGCCGTCCCAGCGCTGAGCTCCGCCGAAGTTGCGCTTCTCACTCTGCCCGACGGCACACTTCCGGAACTTTGCCTGCCCGGCACGGATCAGGACGGCAAGTCCAAGCCCCACACCGCCGCCTCCGATTGCGAAGCCTGCCGTATCACCGCCTCCATTGTTCTGCCGCCGCCTGCCGATCTCGTCGGCATCCGTTTGCCGGTTGCCATCGCCGCCGTGCTGCCGCAGCCGGCAGAGGCGCATTATCGCCAGCTCTTCCCGCCTAACCGCGCCCCTCGCGCGCCACCTGTCCTGACCTGATCGATCAACGGCCTCGCGCCTCCTGCGCAAGGCTTTTCGTATCATCAGGCCGGGGATCATGCATTTTGACGCATGTCCGGTCGCAATCCGGATGTCAGTCATGCTGTCAATGCTTGCCGATGGTGAGGCGCACAAGGCGTCGTCACCCGCCGTGGTGAGGAATGCGCTGCAAAGGGTAAGGTCGGAGGACCATGCCCTCCTGCCGCCCCGCACCACGGTTTTCCTCGAAGGCTTCTCCCGCTCCCCGCAATATCGCGTCGTCGATGGCTGTGTTGCCACCTCCCAGACCCTGTCGGACGGCCGGCGCCAGATCATCGATCTGGTCGGCCCCGGCCGCCTCGTCGGTTTGGGGCTGGGTGACCGCAACCGCTATTCGGCCGAAACCCTGGGTCTCACGCGCCTCGAACCGATCGCCGAACCCTTGTCCCATGGCGATCTTGAAACAGCGCTGAACGAAATGCTTGCGCGCTCGCAGGCGCTCACCATGCTGCTCGGCCGCAAGACCGCACCCGAGCGGGTCGCCTCGGCCCTGCTTGACCTAGCCGGCCAGTTCGGCCGTCCCGCCCGCCAGCAGAAGCGCGGCGCCGTCACCTTTCATCTCTTTCCCACCCGCACGGATCTCGCCGATTGGCTCGGGCTTACCGTCGAGACCGTCAGCCGCTGTTTCACCCGGCTCAAGAAGGCGGGCCTCATCGATTTCCAGCACAGCGACCGCGTGACCCTGCTTGAGCCGCTGCATCTGGCCCGCGTCGCCTCTGGGGATCGCCCTCTGTCCTGACCTTTCACCACCTCTTCTGTTTTGTAGGATTTACATCATGACCATCGTTTCCGATGTCTCTGTGCCCCCGGCACGATCCGCCGGCCTTTCCCGCCGCTTCTACATCACCGCCTGGCGCTGGCACTTTTATGCCGGCCTCTATGTCGCGCCCTTCCTGATCATGCTGGCCGTCACCGGTCTCGTCATGCTCTGGACCGCCGCCATTTATGGCCGCGATGGTGAGAAGATCTACACCGTCGAGCCCCACGCCACCGTCGCACCCGTCTCTGCCCAGGCCCAGGCGGCCTTTGGCGAGGTCGCCGGCCAGATCGTCCAGTATATCGCCCCCCGCTCGCCCGATCAGGCGTCCCTCTTCAGGGTCAGCCAGGGCGAATCGTCGTTCATGGTCGCGGTCGATCCCTATACGGCCACAGCTCTCGGCCACTGGGACCGCCGCAACGGTCTCTACGATCTCGCCGAAACCATCCACGGCACGCTTTTGATCGGTGACCTCGGCGACCGTCTGATCGAGATCGCCTCCGGTTTCGGGATCATGCTGGTGGTCACGGGCCTCTATCTCTGGTGGCCACGCGACGGTCAGGGCTTTGGCTCCCTGCTGGTCCCGCAACTGTCGGCCAAAGGCCGTCAGCTGTGGAAGTCGCTGCATCTCTCGGTCGGCTTCTATGCCTCGCTCTTCCTGGTCGTCTTCCTGCTGTCGGGCCTCACCTGGGCCGGCGTCTGGGGTGAGAAATTCACCCAGGCCTGGAGCACCTTCCCGGCCGAAAAATGGGACAATGTGCCCCTGTCGGATGTCACCCATGCCAGCATGAACCACGACGGCATCAAGGAAGTCCCCTGGGCACTCGAGCAAACCCCGATGCCGGCCTCCGGATCTGAGGCGGGCATCGTAGGTACGCCCGAAGGCCAGCCCGTCACACTCGATGCCATCGTCACGCTCGCCCGTGCCCTCGGCTTCGATCAGCGCTTCCAGCTCGCCTTCCCCGGCGATGAAACCGGTGTCTGGAGCATCTCGCGCGACACCATGAGCAACGACAGCGCCAACCCGCTCGATGATCGCATCGTCCATGTCGACCAGTATACCGGCCGCATCCTCGCCGATGTCGGCTTTGCCGATTACGGTGTCGCCGGCAAGTCGATGGCGGCCGGCGTGGCCTTCCACGAGGGCGCCATGGGTCTGTGGAACCTGCTCCTCGTCACCGTCTTCTGTCTGGCAATCGTCTTCCTCTCCGTCAGCGGCTTCGTCATGTGGTGGAAACGCCGTCCGAAGGGCGCTTCGCGCCTCGTCGCCCCGACGGTCGCAGAACCCGGCCCCCTTTGGAAAACCGGCGCGATCGTCATGCTGGCCGTCTCGCTGCTCTTCCCGTTGAGCGGCGCCGTGCTGGTCTGCGTTCTCCTGCTCGACCTGCTCGTCATCCGCCACATCGCTCCGCTGAAGAAGGCGCTGAGCTGATCCCTGCCGGCCGGCGGTGAACCGGGCCGGCCCGCTTCACCCGCCATGCTCTCGGCACGGGCCGGCCGCAGAAAAGTTGGAACAATGCGCCGCTCCGACCATTTGCAAACCATGTGCCGATGCGCCGGGGATCAAATCCCGGCCATCGGCACCCTTGGTTTTGTCTGTCAACGGAGGTTCCAGCCAGGCTCATGTGCGGCATTTGTGGAGAAGTAAGGTTCGACGGCGGCTCGCCGTCGGTAGAGGCAGTCTCGATCATGGCCGATGTACTCGCCCCGCGCGGTCCAGATTCCGCCGGGGTCGTGGTGCGCGGCAATGTCGGCCTCGGCCATCGGCGATTGCGCATTCTGGACCTCTCCGACAAGTCGCAGCAGCCGATGGTCGATCCCGATCTCGGCCTCTCGCTGGTCTTCAACGGCTGCATCTACAATTTCCGCGAATTGCGTCATGAACTGGAGCGGCAGGGCTATCGCTTCTTCTCTGGCGGCGACACCGAAGTCATCCTGAAGGCCTGGCATGCCTGGGGCGAGGCCTGTGTCTCGCGCTTTCACGGCATGTTCGCCTTCGTCATCCACGAGCGCGACAGCGGCCGGGTCATCATGGCGCGCGACCGGTTCGGCATCAAACCGCTCTATTTGGCCGAAGTGTCCGGCGGCCTGCGCTTCGCTTCCTCGCTTCCCGCCCTCGTTAAGACCGGCGGCATCGACACGAGCCTCGATGTCGAGGCCCTGCACAATTACATGACCTTCCACGCCGTGGTGCCGCCGCCGCGCACCATCCTCCAAGGCGTGCGCAAACTGCCGCCGGCAACGCTGCGCGTGTACAATCGCGACGGCAGCTTCGAAGACCGCCGCTATTGGAATCCGCCTTACCAGCGCCGCGCCGAAGATGCGTCGGTCACCCGCGAGGAATGGCAGGAACGCCTGCTTGATGCGCTGCGTTTGGCCGTCAAGCGCCGCATGATTGCTGACGTCCCCGTCGGCGTCCTCCTCTCCGGCGGTGTCGATTCCAGCCTCATCGTCGGCCTTCTCGCCGAAGCCGGCCAGACCGGCCTGATGAGCTTCTCCGTCGGCTTCGAGGAAGCCAATGGCGAAAAGGGCGACGAATTCGTCTATTCCGACCTGATCGCCCGCGAATTCGCAACCGACCACCACAAGATCTTCGTCCCCTCGGCCGATCTGATGGGCGCCTTGCCTGGCACCATCGCCGCCATGTCGGAACCGATGGTCTCCTACGACAATGTCGGCTTCTACCTCCTCTCCAAGGAGGTCTCGAAACACATCAAGGTCGTGCAGTCTGGCCAGGGTGCCGACGAGGTTTTCGGCGGCTATCACTGGTATCCCCCGCTCGTCGGCTCCGACGATGTCGTGGCTGATTACGGCCGTGCCTTCCGCGATCGTTCGCACGAAACCCTGCAGACGCAACTCCAGGTCCGCTGGCTCGCCGACCGCGACGTCAGCGGCGACCTCATCCGCGAGCATCTTCTGGCCGAGGGCGCCGATACGCCGGTCGACCGCGCGCTTCGCCTCGACAGCAACGTCATGCTGGTCGACGACCCGGTGAAGCGCGTCGACAACATGACCATGGCCTTCGGTCTGGAAGCCCGCGTCCCCTTCCTCGACCATGAGCTGGTCGAACTCGCCGCCCGCATTCCGCCGGAAGAGAAACTGCGCGACGGCGGCAAGGGCATCCTCAAGGACGTCGCCCGCAAGGTCATCCCGAGCGAAGTCATCGACCGCAAGAAGGGTTACTTCCCGGTACCCCAGCTGAAATACATCGCCGGCCCCTATCTCGATATGTTGCGCGACACGCTCTCCTCCCAGGCCGCCCGCGACCGCGGCCTGTTCCGCAAGGATTATGTCGATCGCCTGCTCGCTGCCCCCTCCGATCACATCACCCCGCTGCAGGGCTCGGAACTCTGGCAGGTCGGCCTGCTCGAAATGTGGCTCCAGGCACACGAGGTCTGACATGAAGAAGCTCGATAAACCCGCAGTCGCAAACCTCCAGGCCACCCACAAGCCCCGCAGCAGCAAGGCGCTTTCCCATCGCCTCAGCCGTCTGCGCCAGCCAGGCACGGCCGGCGTATCGGCGCAGCACCGCTCCGGCGATATGCCCGAGCCGGGACGCGACGTAGTCCTCGATTGCGGCTGGGGCCGGCTCCTCTTCGCCCGCACGTTCGAGGACGATGCGACACTTCTCGCCGCCCTCAAGGACGAGGCCCCGCGTAGCCGCGACATCGCCTTTTATGTCGCCGAACCGCACGTCCTCCTCTCCCGTGCCCCGCAGGAAATCTTCCTCGATCCATCCCACACCTTCCGGCTCGACCTCTCCACCTATCGCCCCGGCGGCCGCCGTCCGCGCGGTGTCACCATCCGCCGCCTCGGTGCAGACGGAGATGCCGCCGGCATCAACGCCGTCTATGCCGCCTGCGGCATGGTCCAGGTGCGCGAGGATTTCTTTGCCGGCGAACGCGACAACCGCCCCGTCACCTATTTCGTCGCCCAGGATGACGTGACTGGCGAGATCGTCGGCACGGTCACCGGCATAGATCACAAACGCCTCTTCGAGGATCCGGAACAAGGCGCCTCCCTCTGGTGCCTCGCCGTTCATCCCCAGGCCCGCCAGCCGGGCATCGGCGAGGGCCTCGTGCGCACGCTCGCCGAGCATTTCCAGGCGAGGGGCCTGGCGTACGTCGATCTGTCCGTTCTGCACGACAATCAGAAAGCCATCGGCCTTTACGAAAAGCTCGGCTTCCGCCGCGTGCCGCTTTTTTCGGTCAAGCGCAAGAATGCCATCAATGAGAAGTTCTTTGCCCAGCCGGTTGAATCGTATGAAGCGCTTAACCCCTATGCGCGCCTGATCATCGACGAGGCGCTCCGCCGTGGCATCCATGTAGAGGTGACCGACGCCGAAGGCGGATTCTTCCGCCTCGCCCATGGCGGTCGCACCATCCATTGCCGTGAGAGTTTGTCGGATCTGACCTCCTCGGTCGCCATGTCGATCTGCGACGACAAGGCCGTCACCCGCCGCTTTGCCGAAGCGGCCGGCCTTAAGGTACCCGAACAGATCTCCGCCGATGCCCCCGATGGCGAGCGCCAGGCCTTCCTCGAGAAACACGGCAAACTCGTTGTCAAACCGGCGCGCGGCGAACAGGGTCGCGGCATCTCCGTCGGCGTCTCCACGCCGGACGCACTTGCAACGGCGATCAAACAGGCCCGCCAGATCTGCGACCGCGTCCTGCTCGAAGCCTGCTTCGAGGGCGAGGACCTGCGCCTCGTCGTCATCGATTACCGCCTCGTTGCCGCCGCTGTCCGGCGCCCGCCGCGCGTCGTGGGTGACGGCCAGACCCCGATCCGCAAGCTCATCGACCGGCAGTCCCGCCGCCGTGCCGCCGCCACCGGTGGCGAAAGCCGCATTCCGGTCGATGCCGAAACGAAACGCTGCCTTTCCGAACAGGGCCTCGACCTTGATTCCGTCTTGGAGGAAGGCCGCGAGATCACCGTTCGCAAGGCCGCCAATCTCCACACCGGCGGCACCATCCACGACGTCACCGACACCGTCCATCCCGATCTCGTCGACGCCGCCTGCCGGATTGCGAAAGCGATCAAGATCCCCGTCGTCGGCATAGATTTCATGGTTCGCAACCCGAGCGAGCCCGATTATATCTTCATCGAAGCCAATGAGCGACCGGGCCTCGCTAATCACGAGCCCCAGCCAACGGCCGAGCGCTTTGTCGAATTGCTCTTCCCCGGTAGCCGCCAGGTGAGCGCCGCACGGTCCGACTGAGCGCCGCGGCTACCCCTGCGTCTCGCCCAGCGTATCGGCCATGGTGGCCCCCCGCTCGCCCATGGGCATGCTCGGGCCGGTCGTTGAATCGCGCACCGTCTGGTGCTCCAGTTCGGCATTGATGATCGCGCCGACGATCAGGATCACCACAGAGATCCAGGTCCACAGCATGAACCCGATAAACGTGCCGAGCGTCCCATAGGTCGCATTGAGATCGGCGAAATTCTCGATGTAATAGGAAAAACCGAGCGATGTGACGAGCCAGGCTGCCGTGCTGAACACGGTGCCGAAGTTCAGCCACCGCAGCTTCGCGTCCTCCCGGCTTGGGCCAAAGCGATAGATCAACACCGTCCCCAGCCAGATCACCGCCAGCATGATCGGCCACCGCACGGCCTTCATCAGCAGTTCGACCCGATCGGGAATGAACACCACGGCCATGATCACCGGCAAGACGGCGAGCGCCGTCGTCAGAACCGCGGTGACCAGCAATCCGCCCAGCGTGAACAGGATGCTAAACAGCGTAATTGACAGAAAGCCGCGCTTTTCCTCCTCCGCATAAGCAAGGTTCATCGCCTCAAACAAGGCCGCCACTCCGTTGCGCGCACTCCAGAGCGAAATCCCAAGCCCGACGAAAAATCCGATGCTGAGGGTGCTGTCATTCTGCTGAGAGAGCGCCTTCAACTGTCCCAGCACGAGGTCCAGCGCGTCGGCCGGAAAGAGGTCGGACAAAAATGCCATCTGCGCCCCGATGGTGGAAGGATCGGAAATCAGTCCATAGAGCGAGACAAGGGCGGCAAGCCCCGGAAACAGCGACAGCAGCAGATAGAACGCGACGCCTGCAGCCGTAAGCGTCACCCGTTCCTGCAAAAGCCGGTGATAGACGCGCAGCGCCACATCTTTCCAGCCCTTGAGCGGGATATCGCCCGGCTTAGACGCATCGCGTCCTCTCTCGACATCCTCTGGGCTCAGCGTTTCGGTGTCCGGGTTCTGTGGGGAATGGGTGTCCATTGCGGCTCCTCAAAACGGGGAACCCGCCGGGCGCCGCCTTGTTCCTCACCGCTCAGACAGCGCGGAACTTGCCGCCTCGGGGATCGTTGGAAGAGCACCAGAGAGGAGACCCGAAATGGATCGAGATACAAATGACATTGGGGCCTTATGGCGCCCAGCCAATGAGGAACTGACTGCGCGGCCTGTCGAAATGGAGGCGCGACAGCGCGATTCCGCGGCCCTTGGCGGCAATGCCGCCTCCCGCCCGAAGGAAATCCTGAACGTCTATCGCCTCGTTCCGATTGCCGAAGCCGACGACCCGCGTTGGGGCAACTCCCCCTTCCAGGGCGTAGTGGTGGTGGCGGCCCGCTCAACGGGGGACGCCCGGGTGGTCGCCGCATCGCGAGAGCTTGACTACATGGATATCGACGCCAAGCCGGCCGAGGATGTCACTACGAACATCGCAAGCGCCTTTCGCTCGGACAAGCTCTACACCGTCATTGAGGTGGATCGCGACAGGGCAGATCTCATCCGCGGTGTGCTCGAAGGCGGCGTTTCAGTCGATACCATCAAACCCGTTCAGATGTGATCGATCGGCGTGGCGGCGCGAGGCGCCGCCGCTCAGCCGGCATAGGCTGCCGCCAGTAGGCCGGCCCCGCCAATGACAAGGAGCAGGACCAACAGGGCAATGAGCCACAGGCCTTTGCCGGAGCGCCGCTGGTTGCCTGAGAATAAGGGACGCATCGCCGACCCGTCATCGCCCGATATCTCCTGGCGTTTTCCCGCTCGCTGCCCTTCAACGGCCGTGGTGATCTGGTCGGGCGAAAGCGGGAAACCACCCGCTTCCGCATCCGTTTCAAGCGGAGCCATCGCCGGATCGAAGCCTGGCTGCTTCTCGCCCGTCAACCCCGCCTGAATGTCCCCGCGCACTTGCGCGGGGTTTGGGTCGCTAGACGAGGGTTCGCTGACCATGGGTCCATCCTTCGCGAACTAGACCTTTGCGCTTTCGCCGGCTTCCCGCCGGGCGACGAATTCGGTCGTCACCTCGCGCAGGTTGTCCTGAAGCCAGGCCGCCATGTCTTCTTCTTCGGAGAGGTTCTGTTGCAATCCTGCAACGGCACCCTGGAAGCCGCCCAGTTCCGCCATGACGATCAGCGAGTTGTAGGCTGCGATCTCGAAATTCTCGAAGGCGAAGTTGGCGAAAGAATTTTTCAGGATCTCGTCGTCCGCCATGGAGTGACCGATGGCCGCCATGCTGCCGCTCGCAGACAGCATCCAGTCCTTGAGGGTCGAATTGTCTTCGTCCAGGCTCGCCAGGATGTCTTCTAGCCGGGTGATCTGTGCTTCAGTCTCGCGCAGATGGGTTTCCAGGCGAGCGGCAACTTGCGGATAGTTTTCGATCCGCTTCAACTGCGGCTTGATGATTGAAAGCGCCTGGTTTTCCATCGCATGGGCGTTCTTGAGCCCCGTGATGAACAGCGAACGTCTGTCTTCTACCATGTTGTGATTCTCCCTTGTCGGTTACCGTGTTCGAACCGCAGGAAGCCCAAAGGGTTCCGTAGGGAGCTCGTCCCGAAATCGCATCGGCGCGAGCCGAGGCCCGTGATCCAAACCCGGTACTGTCAGAATGCGTGCAAAGGACAGACGCTCATGAGGACCATCATTATCACCGGCGCGTCCGAAGGTATCGGCCGCGAACTGGCCCGCCAGATCGCCGCCCGGGACAAGGGCGGTGCCGCGCTCGTTCTCGCGGCCCGCAATGCCGAGCGTCTTGAAGAACTTGCGATCGAGTTGCGCGCCGGTGGCACCCGCACCGACGTCATCCCGACCGACGTCACGGACAAAGACGCCTGCCGTCGCTTGATCGCCGAAGCCGTCAACCGGCTCGGCCGTATCGACGTGCTCGTCAACAACGCCGGCATGTCCGCCCACGCCAATTTCGAGGGCTTTACCGATGCCGATCTCGACTGGTCCGAAAGGCTCATGGTGATGAACTACTGGTCCGTCGTCTGGCTCACCCAGGCCGCCCTGCCACATCTCTTGGCGTCCAAGGGCCTCGTGGTTGGTGTCAGTTCCGTGGCCGGCCTCGTCGGCGTGCCCGGCCGCACCGCCTATTGCGCCACCAAATTTGCCATGAACGGTTTTCTGGAGGCCCTGCGTGCCGAACTCGCTCCCAAGGGGCTGCGGGTGATGATCGCCTATCCCGGTACGATCGACACCGATCTGCGTAAGCGCGGCTTTGGTCCGGGTGGTGCGCCGGCCGGCGTCTCCATGATTCGGGATGACCGCGCCATGCCGGTCGAAACCTGTGCCCGGCTCATCCGCGAAGGCATGCAAAAGGGGCGCCGTGAGGTTCTCATGACGCCCCGGATGAAGCTCGGACGCTGGCTACGGCTCCTGGCGCCGCAGATCGTCGATCGCTTGGCGATGAAGGAGGTCAAGGCCGAGTATCGGCCGTGACTTTGTTTGAAAACCTCAGCCCTCGAAATCGCCCTCGGCGCTGACCTCGCGGCCGCCGACGATGATCGCTCGCTTGCCGACATGATTGGCAGCGCCGACGATGCCTTCCTGCTCCATCCGCTCCACCAGCGAAGCGGCCTTGTTGTAGCCGATCGAAAGGCGCCGCTGGATATAGGAGGTCGAGCACTTTTTGTCGCGCAGCACCACCTTGACTGCCTTGTCATAGAGGTCGTTGCCGTCCTCTTCGCCCATCGCGCTCTTGTCGAACACCGCGACGTCCTCTTCCGGCTCGTCCTCCACCTCGTCGGCATCCTCGGTCACGGTGCCCAGATAATCCGGCCGCGCCTGCATCTTCAGATGCGCCACCACCTTCTCCACTTCCTCATCCGAAACAAAGGGTCCGTGGACGCGGGCAATCCGTCCGCCGCCGACCATATGCAGCATGTCGCCCTGGCCGAGCAGGTGTTCGGCACCCGGTTCCCCTAGGATCGTGCGGCTGTCGATCTTCGAGGTCACCTGGAAGGAAACGCGCGTCGGGAAGTTGGCCTTGATCGTGCCGGTAATGACGTCGACGGAAGGACGCTGCGTCGCCATGATCAGGTGGATGCCCGCCGCCCGCGCCATCTGCGCCAGCCGCTGGATCGCGCCCTCGATCTCCTTGCCGGCCACCATCATCAGGTCGGCCATCTCGTCGACCACGACGACGATGTAAGGCATCGGCGAGAGATCGAGCTCCTGATCCTCGTAGACGATCTCGCCGCTCTGCCGGTCGAAGCCGGTCTGCACCGATACAGTGATCGTCTCGCCCTTTTCGCGGGCCTGGGCGGCGCGGGCATTGTAGCCATCGATATTGCGCACGCCGAGGCGGCTCATCTTGCGATAGCGATCCTCCATCTCGCGCACCGCCCATTTCAAAGCCATCACGGCCTTCTTCGGATCGGTGACGACGGGGGTAAGCAGATGCGGGATGCCGTCATAAACGGAAAGCTCCAGCATCTTCGGATCGACCATGATCAACCGGCATTCATCCGGGCGGAATCGGTAGAGCAGCGACAGGATCATCGTGTTGATCGCCACCGACTTGCCCGAACCGGTGGTGCCGGCGACCAGCAGATGCGGCATCTTCGCAAGCTCGGCAATCACAGGCTCGCCACCGATGGTCTTGCCCAGGCACACCGGCAGCTTGTAGCGCGTCTCGGCATAATCGGGCGTCTCGATCAGTTCGCGCAGATAGACCGTCTCGCGCACCGGGTTGGGCAGCTCGATGCCGATCACATTGCGGCCGGGCACGACGGCGACGCGGGCAGACAGCGCCGACATCGACCGGGCGATATCGTCGGAGAGACCGATGACGCGCGAGGATTTCACCCCCGGTGCCGGCTCGAATTCGTAAAGCGTGACGACAGGGCCCGGCCGCACGTCGATCACCTCGCCCTTGATGCCGAAGTCTTCGAGCACGCTTTCCAGAAGCCCGGCGCTCTGCTCCAGCGCTTCGGCCGTCATCGTCACGCCCGTCTGGACCGGCGGCTGCTGCAGGAAGTCGAGATAAGGAAGCTCGTATTCGCCTTCGCCCATCGCTTCCTGTGCGCGGAACAGCGGCTGGCGCGCCGAAACCGTGGATGCCGTCGGGACGACGGAGCGGGCAGGGGCGACGGCATTCGTGTCCTGAACCGCGGCACCACCTTCGGGAGCACCGCCAGCCGGAATGATAGCCGCGACTTGATCGGTAACGACGTCGCGCCGCGCCACCTCGCGATAGAGCGCCACGACAGACCCGGCCGGTGCGTCGAACCGGGGCTTGGGAAGCGGCGCCAGGGGCGGGCTCACCGCAACAGCGGTCGCCGGCGCATCCGGCCGATAGCGCACCACTTCGGCACGGATCGCCGGGTTGCGGGCGGGGATCGCCACCGGGGCCGCATGCACCACCGGTGCCGGCGTCGGCGCAGCCGGCCACGGCTGCCGGCTTGTCGGCACCGCGCGGGCCATCTCGGTCTCGAAGGGTGCATCGACCGGGTCGATCATCGCCTCGAAGAAAATATGGTCGGACAGGAGCGCGCTGATCGGCAGGCGCGGAGCCGCAGCCGAGCCGGTTTCCACCGGCGTCGCAGCGGCCTGAAGCGCCACAGGAGCCTGCGGCTGTGCGGGGCTGTGCGTGGCACGCGACTGTGGCTGTGCCGTGCCCGGCTGGCTCACCGAAGGCGCAAAGCCATTGGATGGCGCGGGCGGCATGGCTTGCGCGGCGGGGACCGTGGCGGCTGGCTGCGTCTGGGCGATCGGCGCGGCCTGCACGGGAGGCCGCAGGAAGGCGTTGCGCGCCATCGTCGGTCGCGCGACCGGGGCAGCGGCCGGCGCCGGGCCAGTCGCCGCAACCGGCCCAGAAGGCGCGGGAGGCGCGACTGCCGTATGCCCGACCGTCGCCGATGTCGTCGTCGCCATCACGGTCCGCATGCCCTGCACCAGCGGTGCCGGCTGTGGGGCAACCGGCGGCGGTGCGACGGGCCGTGTCGGGTCTTCGGCCATCGACGCCTCCCAGGCCGCTTGTTCCGCCTGCTGGCGCGCCAGTTCGCGGCGCAGCTTGTAGGTCAGCGCCCGCGCACCCACGGCGTCCGGTGGCTGCGGCAGCGTGACGGAGGCCGGCATGCGCGGTTGTTGCTGCTGCTGCTGCAGTGGCTGCGTCGGGATCGGAGCCCGGGCGGGCGTCGCAGCCGGCTGATGCGGAGCGCCGGTGCGCGGCAGGCCATAGGGCGATGCCGGGCGTTGATCGGCCTGCGGGTTGAGACGCGGAGCCGGGGCCATCTGAGCCTGAGCCGGAGCCTGCGGCTGAGCGACCTGGGCGCGCGAAACCTGAGCTGCCGCCGGTGCATTCATCGGCTCGATCGTCTCGGGCTTGGCCGTCACGCGGTCAGGCGTGCGCGTGAAGCGGACATTCGGCCCCAGCACGAAGGCACTCTGCCACACGGGCTGCTCTTCGCGTCCCTCGATCTGGTTCGCGGCCGTCTGGTCGGCACTGGCTGGACGGGAGGCCTGTTGGCCTTGCGGCACCTGGGCCTTGTCCCCGTTCTGATCCCCGAATTGATTGGCCTGATAAGCGGAATTGGAACGGGGAGGATGCATCGAAAACCTGAACGCTGACGAGATACGGGAACGCGGATGACGAGCCTTTTCAGTAGAAAATAAAGGTTAACGACTGCTTGTCGTCCATTCGGCTTTTCTCATGCAAGCGGCGCCGAAAAAGCCTTGTGAAGGGTGCCGATCCCACTGTGGCGGTTGATGATTTCCCGCCGCCGACAGAAGCGTCCAAGGCCAGAGTTTTTTTCTCGCACCTGTCGTCCGGGCACGTTATGGACGGGGAGGAACTGAAAGCCCGCCATGTCGAAGAAAACCAAGCCAACCCCGCTGACGAAACTCTTGAAAGCCTGGACCGGCGCCTCGCCCGAGGAGCGCCAAGCCTTCCTCGATCTCGTCACCGCCGAGGTCCGCGCCAAGGGGGAGACGGTGCAATCCGTGGCGCCAAAGACCGCAGAATCGCTGATCCCCGATCCGGCCCCTGCTGACCACGAAACCCTGATCGCCAACGGCCGCTACCTGTTGCCGTCGACCATCGCACGCGTCGAGGCGGTGATGCGCACCCGCAATCTGAGCCCCACCGCCGTCATGGCCGAACTCGGTTTTTCCGCGCGTGACACCTCGCTCACCCGCGCCCTTGCCATGAAGGCGGCGCTCAGGCTTTCGGTGATTGCGGAACTTGCCCTCTGGCTGCGCGCCAACGAGGCCGTGACCACGCGGGAAGGGTGAGGGCAAGCCCATGCCGTTCACGCTGAACGCCCCCGTCGAACATGAGCAGGACATCAAGAAGAGCCGCTTCATCGCCCATGCGGCACCGATCGCTTCGGAAGAAGAGGCCAAAGCCTTCCTCGCCGAAAAATCCGATCCAACCGCCACCCACAATTGCTGGGCCTGGCGGCTCGGCCAGGCCTATCGCTTTTCCGACGACGGCGAGCCGTCCGGCACGGCGGGCAAACCGATCCTGCAGGCGATCGACGGTCAGGAGCTCGATGGCGTTGTGGTGCTGGTCATCCGCTTCTTCGGCGGCATCCTGCTGGGCAGCGGCGGCCTGATGCGCGCCTATGGCGGCACCACTGCGCAGGCACTGCGGCTCGGGACGAAAGCCGAAATCATCCCGCTCGTGACCGGTGAACTCGCCTGCAGCTTTTCGGATCTCGCGCTCCTGAAAGCCCGCCTTCAGGCCATTCCGCATCTGTCGCTGGTCGAGCATTTCGAGGCCGACGGCGTGCGCTTCGACGTCACGCTGAAACGCGGCGATGAAGCCATGACGCAACGCCTCGTCCAGGATCTGACCAGCGGCCGCTCCCGTCTGCGCTTCCCCGATCCCGCCACCAACGATTGATCTGGCAGGGGAGGGCTCCGCTCAGCCCTTCTTCTTCAGTTTGTCCTGCGACGCGAGCTGCTGCCAGGAATTCTGCTGCGAGAGCATGCCCCGGAGATATTGCAGGTTCGCCGCCGCCTGTTGCGGATTGAGCTCCTGTGCCGCGATCTGCTCGGCCTCCTGGAACCGCCCCTGCAACCCGATCACCAGCGCCAGGTTCTGCCGCACACGGCTGTCGGCACCAGGCTGCTGCGAGGCCTGCCGGAGATACGTCTCCGCCGTCTTCAGGTCGCCGGTCAGCACATAGGACATGCCGAGATTGGAAAGCACGCTCGGGTCGTTCGGCTGGATCTGCAGCGCCATGCGGTAGCGTCCGCGCGCCTCGTCGGAACGGCCGAGCTGGTCGAGCACGGCCCCTTCCGCCGAGTAGAGCCGCCAGTCAGGGCGATCAGGCGTCTGCGCCCGGTTGATCGTGCCGAGCGCCTTTTCCAGCTGTCCGGCCGCCGCCTGCGCCTTGCCGAGAGCTGCCAGCACCTCGCGATCGGTCGGGTTGGCAATCGCCACCTGCTGCATCACGGCGAGCGCCTGTGCGTTGCGCCCCTGCATCATCAGCACATTGGCGTAGGAAAGCCCGATATTGCGGTCCTTCGGATTGCGGTCGTAAGCCTGACCCATGCTCTCTGCCGCGCGTGCCAGTTCCGGCTCGCTCATGCTGTCGACGGCCTTGTTCATCTTCGGGATGGAGCCGGTCGTCATCTTGTCGCGTGTGGTTGAACATCCTGAGGTTGCCAGCACCGCCAGCACCAGGCCGGCCGTCGCCAGGATCTGAACAGGTCTGCGCTTCAAAATATGCCTGGTGAGCATGGCCGTTGGCTCCGAATGTCGTGTCATCGCCGGCGTCGAAGCACGGCGTAATCTCCGCTCAAGCAATAATCTGTTAACCCTAACGGAGTGTTAATCGAGCCACCGCGATTCCCCTCCAGAAAGCCCCAGCCATGCCCCCGTTCCAGTATATCGAAAGACCGACCCCCTTCAGCACCAAGGGGGGCAAGACCTTGCCCGTCTTCGCGGTCACGCCCGCCCATGTCGAGACGGGCACGCTCGAACCCTTGGCGCTAGACTGGGCGAAAAAGGCAGGCTTCAAGGCCGAAGCCGGGTCCCTGCTGCTCATTCCGACGGCAGACGGTCATCTCGGTGGCGCCCTGCTCGGCCTGGGCTCCAACCCGTCGGAAAACCCGTTCCTGACCGGCAAGCTCGCGCGTCTGCTTCCGGCCGGCGAATGGCATATCGAAACCGCGCCGCTCACCGCCAACCGCCTCCTCCTAGGCTATGGTCTCGGCGCCTACAGCTTCGATCGTTACCGTTCGGAACGCATCACCGAACCGCGCCTGCTGATCCCGCAGGATGCCGATGCTGCCGATATCAAACGCCAGATCGCCGGCGTCTATCTCGCCCGCGACCTGATCAATACCCCGGCCAACGACATGAGCCCGGCCGATATCGAAGATGCCGTCCGCCGTCTTGCCGCCCATTACAAGGCCGAGGTCACGACGGTGGTCGGCGACGAACTGCTTGAGAAGAATTTTCCGCTCGTCCATGCCGTCGGCCGTGCCTCCACCGTGGCCCCGCGCCTGATCGAGATGCGCTGGGGCAAGAAGGGCAATCCCAAGCTGACACTCGTCGGCAAGGGTGTGAGCTTCGATACCGGCGGTCTCGACATCAAGCCCTCCGCCTCCATGCTGCTGATGAAGAAGGATATGGGCGGCGCGGCCAATGTGCTGGGCCTCGCGCTGATGATCATGGACGCCAAGCTCAAGATCGATCTCCATGTCGTCATCCCTGCTGTTGAAAATTCCATAGCTGGCAATGCTTTCCGTCCGGGTGACGTATACAAGAGCCGCAAGGGCCTGACGGTTCAGATCGACAACACCGATGCCGAGGGCCGGCTGATCCTCGCCGATGCGCTCGCCTATGCCGATGCCGAGGCGCCCGATCTCCTGATCGACATGGCAACGCTCACCGGTGCGGCCCGCGTGGCACTCGGCCCGGATCTGCCGCCCTTCTTCACCGATGACGAAGACCTCGCCCACGACATCGCCGATGCCGGCCTCGAGGTCGATGATCCGATCTGGCGTCTGCCGCTGCACAAGGGTTACGAGCGTTTGCTCAAAGCCCAGATCGCCGATCTCACCAATGCGCCGTCGGGCGGCATGGCCGGCGCGATCACGGCGGCTCTCTTCCTCAAGCGCTTCGTCTCGCCGGGTCGCGCCTGGGCACATTTCGACATCTTCGGCTGGGCACAGAGCGAACGCGCCCACGGTCCGGTCGGTGGCGAGGCTCAGGCCATCCGCGCCCTCTACCGCCTGTTGCAGCGCCGCTGGGCTTGAGCCCTCTTGCACAATCATTCCTTTGCCGGAATGATAGCATCCGAGGCCGAGGGCACTCACAGCCCCGGCCATGATGCGGGATCCTCGATGGCCCTTGAACTGACGGCAACCCAGGCGCTCGGCCTCTGGCACGGGGTGACCCTCGAACAGGTCCAGAATGACGGACCTGATCTCACCATGCGCCAGCTGGCGGTCCTGCTCGAGATCTACCTCGTGCCCCCGCCGCACACCGTGCGCGGGCTTGCCGCGACGCTCAAGGTCACCAAGCCGGTCATCACCCGAGCCCTCGATACACTGGGCGAAATGGCCCTGGTCGATCGTGTCCGAGACCCGCTCGACCGCCGCAGCGTCATCGTCAAGCGCACCGTCGGCGGTGCGCTTTTCCTCGAAAAATTCGGCGATCGCATCATTGCCAGGGGCCGCTCGCTCGGCTGACGGAGACTGTTCATGACCACCCTCGACCGCCGCCTCCACGCTTTTCGCCCCGATCTCGCCGATGCCGCCCTGCAGGGACAGGTCGAGGCGACCCGCTTCGTGACACCGGCGCCGGCGCGCATCGTCCTGCCGGTCGTCGACCTGCACCCGACGCCCGACATGGCCGGTGGCATCGACACCCAGCTCCTGCTCGGCGAGGATATCAGCGTCTTCGAGCGGGCAGGGGGCATCGCCTGGGTCCAGGCCGTGGCAGACGGTTATGTCGGTTACCTTCCCGAAGCAGCACTCGGCGAGCCCGAAGCCACCACCCACGTCGTCTGCGTCCCCCGCACCTTCCTCTATCCCGGTCCGGATCTGCGTTTTCCCCGTCGCGACACGCTCTCCATGGGAAGCCGCGTCACCGTTGTCGGCGAGGCGGAAACCCGCGGCACGCGTTATGGCTTGCTCGCCGATGGCAGCGCCCTGATCCTGCGCCATCTGCGGTCACTCTCTGCGCCGCCGGCAGAGGATTACGTTTCGGTCGCAGCACTCTTTCTGGAAACCCCCTATCTCTGGGGCGGCAAGTCAGGCCTCGGCATCGATTGCTCCGGCCTCGTCCAGCTGTCCATGGCCATGGCGGGCCTGAAGGCGCCCCGCGACAGCGACATGCAGGCGTCCGGGCTTGGCCGGCCCATCACGCGGGAAGAGCTCCGCCGTGGCGATCTCGTCTTCTGGAAGGGCCACGCCGCGATCATGGAAGATGCGGAAATGATGATCCATGCCAATGGACACACCATGACCGTGGCCCGCGAGACGCTTGCCGATGCCATCGAGCGTATCGGCTGGCTCTACGGCACCCCGACCGGGTATCGCCGTCCCGTCGCTGAAACGTGAAGCACGGCATCTTGGGTCCGGGATGAAAAATCCCTACATCTGCCTCAAGCCAGATTTCATAAGCGAAACCCACCCATGCCGATACCAGCCCTCTTGCAGCGCTCCCTTTCACGCATTGCGCGGTCGTCGGCCGTGGCGGCTCTGGCCTCGTCCCTCGCTCTGGCAGCCGCGCTGCCTGTCCAGGCCGCCGAAAGAGGCATCGCCTGGGGCAAGGCCGGCTCCGAAAGCTTTCAGGATCTGCCGGGCGTGAAGCCCCTGCCGGCGGATCCTCTCGCGGAAGACGGCTACACCTGCGAAACCGGGCTTGCCGCGCCACGCCACTTCAACGGAAGCACGCTGCGCGACACCTTGCCCTACACCGTCTACCGGTGCGAAAAGGACGGCATCGTCTATCAGGGAACGGAGCCGCCGTCGCGCGGCCGTATGTGGTATCCGGGCGTCAATCCCCGCAACATCGATTGATGGAGCCGACGGGCGGTCAGCCTTGGTCGCCCAGCAAGCCGTCGAACACTTCCAGAAGCGCGTCGCTGATCGCCGCACCCAGCTTGTGACCGGCCTCGCGCAGGTTCTCCTCGTCCATGTCACGCGCTGCCAATGCCAGCGCGGTACCTTCCTGGGCGACGATTTCCTTGGCTCGTTCGATGGCCCACAGGGCAAATTCGCTGCGCGACTCGATGGCGACCGTATCTTCCATGAAGCGTCCTTTGCTGGGATGTTCGGCCACCTGCGGCAGACAGGACCTATGGTGCCGGGGGATGAGTGGGCGGATTTGCCCGGATCCTGAAAAAGGCAACAAAAAAGCCCGGCGAGCCGGGCTTTTTATGATGCTTCCAAATCAAGGCAAAGCCTTGTTCTGAAAGGAAATTGGTGCCCAGAAGAGGACTCGAACCTCCACACCCTTTCGAGTACCAGCACCTGAAGCTGGCGCGTCTACCAATTCCGCCATCTGGGCGACGAGGAGCCGTGTAAAGCGACTGCTCTGGCCTGTCAACCGGCATTTTAAAGTTTTCATGTCGGTCCCGACAAGCCGCAGCACGGCGACAAGGTGCCAACGGCCCGCAACCCCTGCCTGACAGGGGATGTCGCACAAAATGGCGCTGACATCGTCGTGAAAAAGCCGTGATCAAACGGCTCAGTGGTTTGGTCGATGCGGCGGCTGGACGGTCGCTGCGTAAGGAATCGAATTAGGATGTCGCTATGAAAACAAGGCTTGCCGTCATGGCATTCGCGCTAATGAGCGCCCAGGCCGTTACACCCGTCGCCGAGGCCGCGATGCCGGCGCCGATTGCGCCGCTGGTTTCCAGCCAGACACAGACCGGCATGGCGGGCATCGAGAAGGTCGATCTCGTCTGCGATTTTTCCGGCTGCTACGAGACCTGGAACCGCCCGCGCCCGCCGCGCTATCCCCCGCCGCCACCGCCTGGCTATTATCCGCCTTCGGTCTATGATGAGCCGGGTTACCGACCGCCACCGGTCTACCGTCCACCACCGGTCTACCGCCCGCGTCCGCGTCCACCTGTCTACGTCGAGCCGGGCTATCGTCCGCCCCGCAATGTCTGGGCCCGCCACGTCGAGTGGTGCCTCAATCGTTACCGGTCCTATAATCCGCGTACCAACGAGTTCCTCTCGTCCAGCGGTTATTACAAGACCTGCCGCTCGCCCTTCTATTGAGCGGAGCGGAAACCTGAGGACGGGCGGCCCTATCTGCCGCCCGTATCTCCTTGTCTCGGCGAGGACCAACTCAGGTGTCGAGCCCCTCGGATTTTTTCGCCCGGTCGACATGACCCAGGTCCCGCTCAGGATCGATCACATCCCGCACCCGCTGCTTCAGCTCTTTCGGCCCCGGGAACCCGCCGTCTTTACTGCGCTCCCAGATCAGCTGATCGCCCAGGCGGATCTCGAAGATCCCGCCCGTGCCGGGGATAAGCGCCACTTCCCCCAGATCGGTGCCGAAGGTCTGCAACAGCTCCTGCGCCATCCAGCCGGAGCGCAAAAGCCAGTTGCACTGGGTACAATAGGTGATCGAAATCCGCGGCTTGTCCATCAGGGCTCCTCTGCTTCACGATGAAGTCAACTGGAAATATCAACTTTTGATCTGTCGCGTCTTGCCATGCTCCGCGTGTGTCGGCAATTGGCCAACATCCATTGTCCGCACAGGAGCATCTATGTCCATCCGTAACGAACGCCTCGTCATCCCAGCCCTTGCACCGCTCTACCGCTCGACCCACGATCTCGCCGAAACGCTGCTGCGCGTCGTCGCCGGTGGCTTCCTCGTCATCCATGGCGCGGGCAAGATCGTCGATCCCTTCGGCGCGGTCCAGATGGTCGAAGGTCTGGGCTTCTATCCTGGCGTTTTCTGGTCGCCGCTGCTCGCCGCGACTGAATTCTTCGGCGGCCTCCTGCTCGCGATCGGCCTTCTCACCCGCCCTGCCGCCTTCGCCGCCACCATCGTGCTGCTGGTCACGGTTTACTTCCACTGGATCCAGATGGGCCAGGGCTTTTCCGGCGCCGAAAAGTCCCTGCTCTGGGCGGCCATGGTCTTCTATTTCGTCATTCGTGGCGGCAACGCCCAGTCGGTCGATGCCCGCCTGCCGAAGACCGTCTGATTCTCCATTGAATGACGCGAAGCGCCCGGCAAATGCCGCCGGGCGCCCTTGCGATACGGCGCATCCAATGCTCTTTCTGTCTCAACAGCCCAAAAATGCCATTGAGCCCCCATGCGCGTCGCCATCGTCGAAAATTCTAAGATTACCCATTCCGGCCAGGTCGGCATAGCCTTGGCAGAGGCCGGAGCCGAAACCGTCACCATCCGCGCCTATGCTGGCGAAGCGCTGCCGCAACTCGAGGACTTTGACGCCCTCGTCGTCTTCGGCGGCGAACAGAATGCGCGCGACGACGAAAAGCATCCATATTTGCCGCATCTCGCTGATCTGATGCGTCGCTTTGGGGATTCGGAGAAATCCCTGCTCGGCATCTGTCTCGGTAGCCAGTTGCTCGCCCGTGCCTATGGCGCTGAAAATCTGATCGGCGCTGCCCCCGAATTCGGCTGGTGCGGCATCGAAAAAACTATCCCCGGCAAGGCCGATCCCGTGCTCGCCGCTGTGCCGAACAAGTTCCTTTCCTTCCAATGGCACGACGATACATTCACCCTGCCGCCGGGCGCTCTCCACCTTGCCGAAAACGAAAGCGCCCGCCATCAGGCCTTCCGCATGGGACGCGCGGCCTATGGTTTCCAGTTCCATTTTGAAGCTAACCGCACGGTGGTCCGCGATTGGCTCACCCAGTTTCCGGAGGTCGTTGATCGCAAGGAGCCCGGCTGGGCGGCGCGGCACGACGAACTGGCGGAGCGTTTCGGGGGCCTGTCGGATGAAGCAGGCCTCGCGCTCGCCCGCGCCTGGGTCGCAACGATCCGAGGCTAAGGCGCAGAAGAACGACCCGCTTGACGCATATCAAGCCACTCGCTTTGGAGCGCTGCTAGGAAGGATGCATCGCTTCTGGAGAATGCCCCCGTGTCTCTGCCTGCCTTTGCCCTTGCCGTGCTGCTCCTCCTCCTCACCCCCGGCCCGACCAACACGCTGCTGGCGGTCGCAGGCGCCGCGCGAGGTCTGAAAGACGCCCTGCCGCTGGTCGGTGCCGAACTTGCCGGCTATCTTATTACGATCTCGACGCTGGTCTTCCTCGCGGCCCCCATCCTCGCCGGCCAGCCGATGGCCGCCCTCATCGTCAAGCTCGCCTCCACAGTCTGGGTTCTCTTGCTAGCCATCCGGCTTTGGAGCAACCCGCCGACAGTCGATGATCCGGGTGCCATAGGTGCGCTCGGTGTCTTCGTGACCACCTTCCTCAATCCCAAGGGCCTGGTTATCGGCCTCGCTTTGATGCCGCCGGCTCTCACCGGCATCCCGGGTGGCTTTGCCGCTCCGCTCCCCTATCTCGCTCTCTTCTCCGCTCTGGTGGTGCTGGTCGCCCTCTCTTGGCTCACTTTCGGCGCCAAGGTTCTCAGCAGTGTCGCGGTCGCTAACCCGCTGCTCATCGGTCGGGTCGCCGCGAGTTTCCTCGTGCTTTTCGCCGCAAGCCTCGCGGGACGGGCGATCGGCTGGATCTGAAGCCCCAGTTCCACGCCCCTTGCGGGCAGTCAAAACCCGTGCTTAATCGCATCTAATCGTTTTGAATAAGCTTCAGGGACCTCGGGGAGGGGGCAAATGAACGCAGGATTGCAACGCCTCGGCGCGCTTATATTTTTCATTCTATCCATTTGTCTTGCCGCACCCGCGTCCGCAGCGCCTGTCGGCGCCGACAAGGTGATCCGCGACTGGTATCACCTGATGCTCGAACTGGTGCGCCACACGCCCACTTATTCGCCCCCCGTCGCCAGCCGCGCCTTCGCCTATCTCGGCGTCACCGGTTATGAGTCGCTCGCGTCGGGCGATACGACCATGGTCAGCCTGGCCGGCCAGCTGAACGGCCTCACGCCCGTTCCCACCCGGATCGCCGGCGAAAGTTATGACGAGGCGGTCGTCGTCAATGCAGCACTCGGTTCTGCGGCCAAGGCACTGTTCAGCAACACCGGCCCGACCGGCCAGCGCGCGCTCAAACGCTTCGGCGAGAAAATGGCGGCAAACCTCGATGACGGCCTGTCTCCCGAACTTGTCGCCCGCAGCACCGCCTATGGCGAAAGCGTCACGGCCCACATCCTTGCCTGGTCTGAAGGCGATGGCGGCGCGAAGATTGAAAACATGGGCTTTCCCCTCGAATTCGCCCTGACGAAGGGGCCGTCGCACTGGGTGCCTACCAGCCAGATCAACCAGCAGCAGATGCCGCTCCTGCCGAAATGGGGTGAAAACCGCCCCTTCGCCATGCCGGAAGGCGGCACCTGTGGCCTGCCCGCCCCACCCGCCTATAGCGAGGAAAAGGGCTCCGTCTTCTATCAGGAGGCGTTGGAAGTCTACGACACGGTCAAGAACCTGACGCCCGAGCAGCGCGCCATCGCCCGCTTCTGGTCCGACGATCCCATGCTCTCGCCCACCCCGCCAGGTCACTGGATGGCGATCGCCCTGAAGCAACTGGACGAGCGCAAGGCAAGTGCTGCGGATCACGCCGATCTGCTCGCCCGGCTCGGCGTGACGCTCGCCGATGCCTTCATCGGCTGCTGGCACACGAAATTCGAGTACGATCTCTTGCGCCCGGTCACCTATATCAAGCGGGTGATCGATCCGAAGTGGGAGCCGATCCTGATCACGCCGCCTTTCCCGGAATATCCAAGCGGTCATTCCACCCAGTCGGGTGCGGCGGCGACCGTCCTCACCGCCTTCTTCGGCGAGAATTACGCCTTCACCGACAGCACGCATGAGAAGGACAGCCTGCCGAACCGGCCGTTCAAGAGTTTCTGGGCGGCTGCGGAGGAAGCCGGCATCTCGCGCCTGTACGGCGGCATCCATTTCCGCTCCGCAGTGGAGCGCGGCCTCGAGCAGGGCCGCTGCATCGGCGCCCGCGCCGTCGCCCTGAGGACCCGCTCATGACCGGCGCCCGGCTCTTCATCCGTCTCGCAGCGACGATCCTCGCCTTGCCGCTCGTTGTGTCGTCAGGCCGGGCAGCAGACGGCCCGCTCGTTCCCAGCTTTGCCGATGAAACCGGAACCAGCGGCATCGCCAGCACCTATCGCGGCGATTGGGAATTCATGGTCGGCGGCGGCGCGGGCAGCTTCGACTGCAATAAGGACGGCTTTCCCGATCTGGTGCTATCGGGCGGCGAGGACAAGGCAAAGTTCTACCTCAATCGCAGCGAGCCCGGCGGCGCGCTGAAATTCGAGGAACGGGCCTCCGGCCTCGAACTCGACAAGGTGATCGGCGCCTACCCGCTCGATGTCGACGGCGACGGCCATCAGGATGTCGTGCTGCTGCGATCCGGCGAGAACGTCGTCATGCGGGGCCTGGGCGAATGCCGTTTCGAGCGTGCGAACGAGGCCTGGGGTTTCGACGGCGGTGATGCCTGGTCCACCGCCTTTTCCGCCACCTGGGAAAAGGGCGCGACCTGGCCGACGATTGCCATCGGCAATTATATCGACCGCTTCGAGGACATCGAGCCCTGGGGTTCCTGTACCGACAACTGGCTTCAACGTCCCGCAACCAACGGCAAGCCCGGCTTTGCCCCGCCCCTGCCGCTTAACCCCTCCTTCTGCCCGCTCTCGATCCTATTCACCGACTGGGATCGCTCCGGCACGCCGTCGCTGCGCGTCTCCAACGACCGCGAATATTACAAGGGCGGACAGGAGCAGATGTGGCACATGCCGGCAGGCCAGCCGCCGGTGCTCTATACCCAGGCCGAAGGCTGGAAATACCTGCGCATCTGGGGCATGGGCATCGCCACCCGCGATCTCGATTTTGACGGTTATCCCGAATATTTCCTGACCAGCATGGCCGACAACAAGCTGCAGAAGCTCGGGGAAATCCCGGCCGACGGCAAGCCCAAGCCATCCTACGCCGACGTCGCCTTCGCCAAGGGCGCCACCGCCCACCGGCCCTATACCGGCGGTGAAATCCGCCCCTCGACGGCCTGGCACACCGATTTCGAAGACGTCAACAATGACGGCCGCGCCGATCTCTTCATCGCCAAGGGTAACGTCGCCAAGATGCCGGACTTTGCCGAAAGGGACCCGAACAACCTGCTTATCCAGAGCGCTGACGGCAAGTTCACCGAGATGGGCGACCAGGCCGGTGTGGCCAGCATGGCCACAGGCCGTGGCGGTGCGCTTTCCGATTTCAACCTCGATGGCAAGGTCGACCTTCTCGTCGTCAACCAGAGCTCACCCGTCGAGATCTGGCGCAACGCCACCGAAGGGGCCAACCATTTCCTGCAGATCGCGCTCCGTCAGGACGGTCCGAATCGCGATGCCATTGGTGCCTGGATCGAGGTGAAGACCGGCGACGTGATCCAGCGCCGCGAGATCACCATCGGCGGCGGCCATGCCAGCGGTAAGCTTGGCTGGTGGCACTTTGGGTTGGGCCAGCAGGCGGAGACGGAGATCCGGGTGCTGTGGCCGGATGGTGAGGCTGGGGAGTGGGCGAAGGTGTCGACCGACGGGTTCTATGTGGTCGAGCATGGGGTGGCGCCGAGGGCCTGGAAGCCGGGCGAGGGGCTGTGAGAGCTGTATCTCCCCCCTTGCGGGGGAGAACGTAAAATCGAAGGCTTAGGCGAGCGCAAGCCGCCTAAGCTTCTGATTTTCCAAGAGAGGGGCAACGTTTCTTCGGCACTCACCTCACCGAGCCCCCCTCTTGCGAAATCTGAGGTTTGGCCCTGATCGGGCCAATTCCTCTCATCGCCTTCGCGCGGCGTCGCGCTCAGGCCTCCGTTCGCTGAAATCGATTCACTGGATCGATTTCTGGCCTTCGGCCATCGCTCCGAAGTCTCCCCCGCAAGGGGGGAGATAGGCCGCCGCATGCGCATCGTGTTCCCTCAGAGCGGTGCGTGAATCAAACTGTCAAAAACCCCAAGCTCCGCCGCCGGTCGGGATCTCTCCCTCCGGGTCGGTGAAACTTGTCTCGGACGAGGCGCCAGAAGCAACCTGTCTAAGTAATTTATGTGGCTCCTTCCGGCGCCCCGTTCGGCGTCTATTCCCGCTGGATGCGTCTCTCTGGCAAGGCGGCGACGGGCGTCGTGACCGAAGTCCGACGTTCGACCGGGCGTAGGGTCCGGCTTGGCAGTCAGCTCCGAAGAGTGTTCTGCCAGAGCCTGGCCGGTGGCCCGGGAGGTTCCCGCCGGATGGTGCACCATACCGACCGGGACCCTCGCCCGGGGGATGAGGCCTTGGTCATTTCCGACCTCGGCCATCATCCCCGCCGTTTGTTTCGCCCCGCTGTCTGGATGTTCGCGACAGCATTGGCGCCTTGTCTGTGTGCCTCTGAGGCACGTCCTTCCGATCGGGGTATCCGGGTTTGGTGGCACCCGACCGCCAAACCCTCGTTCCAGCCCCACGTCCGGAGGGAGACCGTTGCAGCGGGCCGGGACTTCAGATCTGCGACAACCCTCCATCCCGGCGCCGGCCCCGCCTCGCCTGACATCGCATCGTCAGGTGTATCCGAGGGCGGGACGGAGTTGAGTCTACGAGGGTGAAAATGGGCGGGGATGAAAAAATATGTCGGGCTTTGATTTTGTTGAATAATCGCTGGAGTTCATCCCCCCTTTTCGGGAAATGACGCGTTCTGGCGTAACGTATGGTCGCTGAAGACTTGTGTCTGGATCCTCGGGTCAAGCCTGAGGATGACGAGCTTCTTAGAGTGGACGAGGGTATTCTCCTCTGGCGTTGTACGATGGGAACGGTTGAGGAGGATATCAGCTGCTCCCCACACTCCGTCATCCTCGTCCTCGGGTTAAACCCGAGGATGACCCGAGGATCCAAACACAAGCACTGAGGAGGAAGCGATCAGGGCCAAACCTCAGATTTCGTAAGAGGAGGGCTCGGTGGGGTTCTCGCCAGGGAACAGTGCCCCTCTCCGGGAAAATCTGAAGTTTAGGCGGCTTACGCTCGCCTAAGCCTTCGATTTTCCGCCCTCCCCCGGTGGAGGGAGGTAGGGCGTCGGCTGACCTTCGTTTGATTCAGCTACTCCGCCTCTTCGACGGCAGCCTCTGCCACGCGCTTCTGGATCGACTCGATGCAGTTCTTGGCGCTCGACTTCGACTTATACGTCTCGGAGCGGACCATGATCTCGCCATTGGCGGCGCGGAAGCGGAGGAAGGTTTCGCCGTTCTTGGCTTCGTCGATCTCGAAGCGATAGCCGCTGCCGGTCTCTTGTTTGGTCAGGTCGACGACCGGGGCGGCGGGTGCGTTTTTCTTCAGCGACTCGACGCAGTTCTTCGCGCTCGCCTTCGAAGCGTAATTCTCCGACCAGACCATGACCTCGGCATTGTAGACGAACTGGACGCGGAACTCGCCCTTTTCGGTCTTCAGGATCTTGAACTTGTGCATGCCCGTCTCCCCTTATCCGTTCATCGGCTTATGATTGCATTCGAATGCTAGCGCGATGGCGACGGGCGGGCAAGAAGCGGTCAAAATCCCTGGAAGAGGAAGTCGGTGGCGGCGGTGATCTCGTCGGCGCGGGCGGAAAGGTCGGCGACCGAGGGGCCGATCGCGGAGACGGGGACCGTCGTGATGAACTGGGTGAGCATTGCAAAGGTTTCGCCATCGATGGCAAGGCGCGGATTGAGACGCGGAACGAGGGTCGCAACGTCGCCGACTGGTGCGAGTGGCACGACCACGCGGGTCGTCAGGGCATCCAGCAGATTGGATTGCACGTTCAGGGCGATGCTTCCGTCGTTCCCGATGCGGTGAACGTGGAAGCGGGTCATGGTCAGAACATCCGGTACTTCGCGAGTGGCAACCCGTGCTTGGCGACATAGTCGTTGGACGCCTTGATCGCCTCGGCGTTGTCGATCTTCCAGCGCCGTTCTTTTTCCGCCTTGATGGCGCGGGCAATGCCCTGTTCGGCAGCGCCTGTGATGTCGAGGCCGAGCGCTTCCGCCTCGGCGACGAGGGTTTCACTGACGGTCAGGTCATGGGCTTTGCGGGCTTCGATCGACATGGATGGCGCAACTCCGAGGATACGCCAGTATAGCGCGTAATTCTCCTGTGAGAAAGTCGGTGCCGGGGGCGGGGAACCGCCATCACGCCCCGGGCCGGTTCCCTTCGACGCGGTCAATATCGAGTAGGGTTATATCGATTACGGCCGCTTACTGATGCCGGTGCTTGACGCCATGGAAGGCGGGGGTATCAAGCATGCGGGGTACTCAGACTGATCAGAGATTGAAATCATATCGGATCGCTGTGTGCGCCGAGCGCCAAAATGAAAGACGCCGGCTTTCGCCGGCGCCAGTCTTCTTATTCGTCGCTCATCTTCAGCGCCGCGATAAACGCTTCCTGCGGGATCTCGACCTTGCCGAACTGGCGCATGCGCTTCTTGCCGGCCTTCTGCTTGTCGAGGAGCTTGCGCTTGCGGCTGGCGTCGCCGCCGTAGCACTTGGCGGTCACGTCCTTGCGCAGGGCCGAGATGGTTTCGCGCGCGATCACGTTGCCGCCGATGGCGGCCTGGATCGGGATCTTGAACATGTGCTTCGGGATCAGGTCCTTGAGCTTTTCGCACATGTCGCGGCCGCGCTTTTCGGCTGCCATGCGGTGCACCATCATCGACAGCGCATCGACCGGCTCGCCATTGACGAGGATCGACATTTTTACGAGGTTGCCCTCGCGATGGCCGTCGAGATGGTAGTCGAAGGAGGCGTAGCCCTTGGAGATCGACTTCAGACGGTCGTAGAAATCGAAGACCACTTCGTTGAGCGGCAGCTCATAGGTGATCATCGCGCGCTTGCCGACATAAGTGAGTTCGGTCTGGATGCCGCGCCGGTCCTGGCAGAGTTTGAGGATGCCGCCGAGATAATCGTCGGGGGTGAGGATCGTCGCCTTGATCCACGGCTCGTGGATTTCGGAGATCTTGACCACGTCGGGCATGTCGGCCGGGTTGTGCAGCTCGCGCTCGGTGCCGTCGGTCATGAACAGCTTGTAGACGACGGACGGGGCGGTCGCGATCAGGTCGAGATCAAACTCGCGCTCGAGGCGCTCCTGGATGATTTCGAGGTGAAGCAAGCCGAGGAAGCCGCAGCGGAAGCCGAAGCCGAGGGCTGCGGACGATTCCATTTCGAAGGAGAAGGAGGCGTCGTTGAGGCGCAGCTTGCCCATGGCAGCGCGCAGGTCTTCGAAATCGGCGGCATCGACCGGGAACAGGCCGCAGAAGACGACCGGCTGGGCCGGCTTGAAGCCCGGCAGCATCTTGGCGGTCGGGCGCTTATCTTCGGTGATGGTGTCGCCGACGCGGGTGTCGGCCACTTCCTTGATCGAACCGGTGAAGAAGCCGATTTCGCCGGGGCCGAGAGAATCGACGGTGACCATTTTCGGGGTCAGAACGCCGACGCGTTCGACCGCGTATTTCGCGTCCGTGCCCATCATCCGGATCGTCTGGCCTTTGGCCAGCACGCCGTCGAGCACGCGCACGAGGACCATGACGCCGAGATAGGTGTCGTACCAGCTGTCGACGAGCAGCGCCTTGAGCGGGGCCTTCTCGCCGCCCTCGCTCTTCGGCGCCGGCAGCTTGTGCACGATGGCTTCCAGCACGTCGGGGATGCCGAGACCGGTCTTCGCCGAGATCAGCACGGCCTCGGAGGCATCGATGCCGATGACTTCCTCGATCTGTTCCTTGATGCGCTCGGGCTCGGCGGCGGGAAGGTCGACCTTGTTGAGGACGGTGACCAGCTCGTGATTATTGTCGATCGCCTGATAGACATTGGCGAGCGTCTGGGCTTCGACGCCCTGGGAGGCGTCGACGACGAGCAGCGAACCTTCGCAGGCCGAGAGCGAGCGCGAGACTTCATAGGCGAAGTCGACATGGCCGGGCGTGTCGATCAGGTTGAGCACATAGGTTTCGCCATTGTTGGCCTTGTAGTGCAGACGCACCGTCTGGGCCTTGATGGTGATGCCGCGTTCCTTCTCGATATCCATCGAGTCCAACACCTGTTCGGACATCTCGCGCTCGGCAAGGCCGCCCGTTGTCTGGATCAGACGGTCGGCGAGGGTGGACTTGCCATGGTCGATATGGGCGACGATGGAAAAGTTGCGGATGTGGCTCAGGGGCGTGCGATCGGTGCTCATGGTTCGCGCATATAGCAGTGAGCCCAGTTCTCGCAAAGCGGAAAGATCGGGATTTTCAGGCCCTCGCGGCGGTTTTGGCGCCGCAGGGGGGCGCTTCGTCACCGGGCTTGGCCGTTGCCATGGGCGTTCCACTCGCCGATAGTCTGCGGGCGAAATTTTTTTGGAGGCTTTGTCGAATCCGCCCCGGGTGTCGCGTCTTTGTCTCGACGGCACCGATGGGCGGAGCCGCTGCGGCCCGAAGGAGGGGCGACGACGATGCAATACCTGCTGCTGATCTATGAAAACGAGGAAATCTTCGGCGGACCCGACAAGACCGGGCCGATCATGGCCGATCTCGGGCCGCGCCATTTCGCCTTCAGCCATGAGCTGGGCGAGAAAATGCGCGCGGGCGCCGGGCTGAAGGGCACGGAGGCGGCGACCACGGTGCGCACCACCGCCGGCAAGCAGACCATCCATGACGGCCCCTTCGCCGAGACGCGCGAACAGCTGGGCGGCTTTTATCTCGTCGAAGCCGAGGATCTCGATGCGGCGATCGCCATCGCCAGAAAGGTGCCGCTCGGCAAGGATGGCGCCATCGAGGTTCGGCCGGTCCTGCCGATGCCGCCCGGTCTGGCGGCGAAGCGCTGAGGGACGATGCGGGACGGGCTTCTCGAAGAGACGTTTCGGGCGGCGGGCGGGCGCATTCGTGCGGCGCTGGCCGCCCGTTATCGCGATCTCGACATCGCGGAAGAGGCCTTCGCCGAAAGCTGCCTGAAGGCGGTGAAGGCCTGGGGTGAAGAGGGACATGACCTGCCGCGCGATCCGGCGGCCTGGCTCTACCGCGTGGCCGAACGTGCGGCGCTCGATATCCTGAGGCGAAGGCGGGTACGGGCAGAAAACCGTCCCGAGGAACCCGAGCCGGAGCCGACTGCCGAGGATCGGCTGGCCAGCGACGACGCTGTCATTCCAGACGAGCGGCTGAAGCTGATCTTCGTCTGCTGCCATCCGGCGGTGGCGGCGGACAGCCGGGCGGCGCTGACGCTGAAACTGGTTTGTGGCCTGTCGACGGACGAGGTGGCGCGGGCCTTCCTGGTGTCGGAAACGACGCTGGCGCAGCGGCTGGTGCGGGCCAAACGCAAGATTGCCGAAGCCGGCGTCAGTTTTGAGGTGCCGGGGCCGGAACACTGGGCCGAGCGGCTGGCGGCCGTGCTGTCGACGCTGGAGGTGGCCTATGCCAAGGCGCATGAGGATGCGGCGGGGTCCAGCCGCCATGCGGGTTTTGCCCGCGAGATGCTGGACGTGACGGCGCTCCTGACAGAGATGTTGCCAGAGGAGGGTGAGGTGCTGGCGCTCGCCGCCACGATCCGCTTTGCCGAAGCGCGCCGGCCGGCAAGGATGGACGCCGACGGGATCATGGTGCCGCTGGCCGAGCAGGACCCGACGCTCTGGTCAAGGCCGCTGATCGAGGAGGCAAGGCGTTATTGCGGGCGGGCGCTCGGTCTGTCCGGGCCGGGGCCGCGCATCCTGCAGATGATGATCCATGCGCTCTGGTGCGGCAGGAAGAGCCTCGCCGATCCGCCGCCATGGAAGGCGGTTCTTGCGGCCTATGACATTCTCGTCGAACTGCGTGACGACGCAATCATCCGCATCAACCGGGCGGTGGCACTGGCGGAGGTAAGGGGGGCGGAGGAGGCGCTGGCGGAACTCGATGGGTTGGATGCCGAAGCGCTCTCGGAATATCTGCCGTTTCATGCCGCACGGGCGGATCTGCTGACGCGGCAGGGGAGGGTTGTTGAGGCGTTGAAGGCCTATGATCGCTCCCTGGCGCTCTCGCCCGGGGAGGCGGAGCGGCGATTTCTGCAGAGGCGGCGGGACGCGCTGGCGGCGTCCTGAGCGATCACACCCCGAACTGTTCCGGCCAATCTCGCCGCGTGGCGACCTGACCTTCGGTTCTGAGGCGCCGCACCGTGTCGAGATCGATCTCGGTGATCAGCCAGTGGCTTTCCTCGACCTCGTCGCTCTCGCTTTCGGCATAGATGCCATTGGGCGGCATGCCGTAGTCGGAGGGAACGTAGAGGGCGGCGCGGCCGCGGTTTTCGTCGAGCGCGGGGGACCAGGGGGCGGTGCCCGCGGTAGGGGAGGCGAGCACGGCAATCTGGTTTTCCAGCGCCCGGGCCTGGGCGCCGATGCGCACGCGAAAGGCCCCGGCCAGCGTGTCGGTGCAGGAGGGGGCGAGGATCAGGTCGACACCTTGTTCGGCAAGCTTATGCGCCAGCATCGGGAATTCGTTGTCGTAGCAGATCAGGATGCCGAGCTTGCCGACCGGCGTGTCGAAGGCGGTGAGGCCGTCGCGTCCGGCGGCGATGCCCCATTGCTCGCGCTCGAAACGGGTCATGATGATCTTGTCCTGATGACCGATCAGCCCGTCAGGACCGAACAGGAAGGCGCGGTTGCGGTACTGGCCATCGGGATCGCGCACGGGCGCGGAGCCGGGCTGCAAGACGATCTCATGGGTGCGGGCAAGTTCCTCGCAGAGCTCGACCCAGGCCGGGATCAGCGGCTGGATGCCGGCGATCGAGCCATGCAGATCGGAGCGGGTTTGAGGATCGAGCTGGCCCGCGAGCACCAGGCCGGCATATTCCGGCAGGAGCACGAGTTTTGCGTCCCGCTCGACGGCCTGATGCACGAGCCGCGTCAGGTGGAGGACGTAATCCTCCCAGGTCTCGATGAGGTCGATCTTGTACTGGCAGGCGGCGAGGGTCAGGACTGTCATGCGGAGAGATCCCGGATCCAGAAGGACAGCGGCTTGGGGCTCTCGACAGTTTCGTCGAGGTCGCGCCAGGTGAAGGTCGTGCGAAGCTCGGGGTGATGGGTATAGCCGCGCTTGGCCCAGAAGGCGTCGAGCGGCTGGTAATCGGCGGGCCGGCGGGGATGGTCGGCAGGGCGTTCGACGGCGCAGAAGGTGGCGTAGCGCAGGCCGAGCTTCTTCGCCTGCGCCTCGCGGCCCTCGAAGAATTTCACGCCGATGCCCTGACCGCGATACTGCGGCAGAAGCACGCTCTCGCCGAAATAGAAGAACTGTTCGGGATCGAGCCCTGCTGCAAGGAAGGGGCGTTTGACCTCATCCGTTTCGCCCGCCATCGGCGTTCCCGTGGCAACACCGACCACCCGGTCATCATCGCGCGCGATGACGAAGACGGAGCCTTCGGATTTCGCATAGGTGGAAAGATAGGTCTGTTCATAATCCGGATTTCCCTCGTAGAGATAGGGAAAGGCTCGGAAGACAGTCGTTCTGAGCCGCGCCAGGTCGCCGAAGAAAGGCGTGGCGTCGCTGCCGGAAAAGGATTGGATCGTGAGCGTCATAGAGTGTTTTCAGTCTGTTGCGGAGTGTTTATACCCATCTCCCACGACCCGAGAAAGCAATTCCACGACGAGGAGTGATCGATGACCGCCGCCGCCACCATCCGTGCCTATTACGATGCCTTCAATGCCGGCGACATGGACCGTTTCCTCTCGCTCCTGACCGATGACGTGGCCCACGACATCAACCAGGGTGCCCGCCAGACGGGCAAGGAAGCGTTCTCCAAATTCATGGACCACATGAACCGCTGCTACAAGGAAGAGCTCACCGACATGGTGATCATGGTCAACGAGGACGGCACGCGCGGTGCGGCCGAATTCATCGTCAACGGCACCTATCTGGCAACCGACGAGGGTCTGCCGGAAGCCAATGGCCAGACCTACCGGCTGCCGGCGGGTGCCTTCTTCGAGATCCGCGCCGGCAAGGTCGCCCGCATCTCCAACTATTACAGCCTGCCGGACTGGATCGCCCAGGTCGGCGGCTGACCATTTCAAATAACGAGAAAAGGGCCGTCACGCTGACGCGGGACGGCCCTCTCTGTTTGCCGGCATCATGCCAGCCATGATCGGTCAGTTGACCGACCAGTCGCGCTTCACGTCGTCGGAGTTCTTCGACAGATGGACGTGCTGATCGACGTGATCGACCCAGTCCAGCGGAATGTAGTGGTGCTGGCCGTCCATCGAATCGGTGCGGGTGAGCTTGATGCGGCTCTGGCCGTCCATATGGTCGACGGTGCCGACATGGGCGCCATCGAGGCCACGGACTTCCATGTGTTCACGAATCTGATCTGCAGAAATCATCGGGATATCCTCCGGTCTGGTTGCGATGACAGAGAAAGGCCGAACGGCCGGCATTTGTTCCTAAAGCACCGCTGCAGGCTTTGGCGTCCTCACAGGGAACAATTTCCCGCGACGGAACATTCTGTGGCATCCGCATGCGAGATCCCTCGCGCGGCAGCGAGACCCAAATGCGTCCCAGAATTGCGATCATCGGCACCGGCCCGACCGGCCTCTACACCTTCAAACAACTGATCAGCTCCACTGTTCCGATCTCGATCACGCTTTTCGAGGCCTATGACGAACCGGGCAAGGGCGCGCCTTATCACCCCGACGTCAACGACCCGGCCATGCTGTCGAACATCCCGAGCATCGAATTGCCAGCCTTTGCCGAAACGCTGGTTGACTGGCTGCGTCGCCAGGGCGACGACCGGTTGCTGCAACTCGGGATCCGGCGTGACGCGATCGACGATCGGGAGTTTTATCCGCGTGTCGTGCTGGGCGACTATATGCAGGCGCAATTTGACCTCATGCGCCGGGCCGCCGCCGAGAAAGGCCACGAGGTCATGGTTCTCGGTCGCCACAAGGTGGTCGACATCGAACTGCAGGCGGAGCAGATTCGCCTGAGCGTTGAAGGCCCCGATGGCCGCCAAGACGCATTCTATGATCATGTCGTGATGGCAACCGGGCACAACTGGCCGGAGACAACCGAGATCAGGCCCGGCTACTTCGTCTCCCCCTGGCCGGCGACAGCGCTTAAGACAGTGCGTAATGAGCGCGTCGGCATCCTCGGCACGTCGCTCAGCAGCATCGATGCGCTGATGACGGTGGCTACCGCGCGGGGCATGTTTTACGCCGATGCGGCGGGTGACCTGCAATATCAGCCGGCCGAGGGAACCGAGGAATTCCACGCAACGATGATGTCGCGCAAGGGCGTGCTGCCCGAAGCGGATTTCTATTGCCCGCTGCCCTACGAGACGCCGAAGGTCTGCACGAACGAGGCCATCGATGCCTTGATCGCGACCGGCCGCCACGATCTGCTCGATGATGTCTTCGAGCTTTTCCGCCGGGAAATCGTGACCGCCGACCCTGACTATGCGGCCCGCATCGGGCTGTCGCAGCTGACGGTCGAGACTTTCGCTGCGGCCTATTACGCCGACCGCATCAAGTCTGATCCCTTTGTCTGGGCGGCACGCAATCTGGCAGAAGTCGAAGAGAACCGGGTGAAACAATATACGGTGCCCTGGCGCTATGCGATCCTGATCACCCACGAAATCGTGGCGCGTGTCATTCCCCATCTGAACGAGGAAGACTTGAAGCGCTTCCACAAGTACTTCAAGAGCATTTTCATCGACGACTACGCCACCGTTCCGCTCACCTCCATTCGCCGCCTGCTGGCGCTGTCGCGGGCGGGAAAGCTGGAGATCCTGAAACTCGGCGACGACTACCGGATCGAGACGGATGAGAGCGGGGCGGAACGTGGCGCCCGTGTCATCGTTGGTGATGTCGAGCATCGCTTCGGCTCGTTCATCGATGCGACCGGCCAGGAGACGCTGTCGGCAACGGACCTGCCATTCCCGACCCTCGTCGCCCAGGGGGGCGTGAAGGAATCCGCGACGCCGCGCACCGGCGCTCTACACACGCTGGAGGATGGACCTGACATGGTGCGCACCGGCGGGATCGATGTCGACGAGCACTACCGCCCAAAGATCGACGGGCCTCTCAGCAATCGGCTCTATTGCGCGGCCATCGCCTTCCTGCTGCACAAGGAACCTTTTGTGCAGGGTATTACCAGCGCCTGCGAGATCGGCGAGACGGTGGCCCAGGCCATTCTCGCAGATGTTGCACCTAATACGGGCGAGGCTCCGCTGTTTCAGATCCCGGCATAGACAGGGTCGCCGACGGAAAGGGTGACCGGCGCCTGCACCGTCGCATAGACGCCGAGGTTGCGCGCATTGTGCCGCATGATGGTGCGCAGGACCTGCGGCTCTTCGTCGACAGCGGGCTGTGCCACAATCGTCAGGCCACAGCGGCGGGTCGGCTCGGTCACGGTAACCACTGTCGCGCCGATGGTGGTTTCGTGTCCTATCCAGGCGTTCTCAATGAAACCGTCGTCCTCATCCGTTTCGATCAGGACGGATGGGCGGAAACGGCGATGGTCGATCGGTGGCAGGCTCCCGGCCTTGGCCAGAGCCCGGAGCGAGGCCGTGGTGACAAGATGCAGCGCGGCGGGGGCATATCGGTTGGAAACGATGGGGAAGCGCATGTCCGCCCCGTCATCCAGCCCGCCATACGCCCCGATGCGGGCGGCAAAGCCGAAGTGCGCCTCCAGCCGGTGGTTGAGCCGGGCGTCATCCAGCCAGAAGGTCTCGCCATCCGGAAAGCGCAGCTGCGGCAGCAGGGCGGACTCGTCGCGCACGGCATCAAGGAAAAGGGCCGGCCGCCAGCGTGGCTCCCGCTCGGGGGCGGCCGCAAGGCCGCTTGCCGGATCAAACAGCGCAAAGCGGCGGTCACCCTCGATGCCGGTGGGGGAAACATCCAGCTGTGGCAGCGATTGCCCGCCGACCGAACTGACCGGATATCGCCATAGCTCCGCCACCCGACCTATTCTGCGCATGATGTTCCCTCTTGCTGTTGCGTCACCATAAGCCTTTCTACCGGGAAGTGTTCCACCTGTTTCTGCCTCTTGACTCCATGATCGTAGTCGTCAATTCTACTATCATGGAAAATCTGAACGACGGTTTCGAAAAGACGGTGGGCGAGCGCATCAGGGGGCTGCGAGTCAAACGCGCCTTGACGCTCGATCAGCTCGCCGAGGCCTCCGGCGTCAGCCGGGCGATGATTTCCCGCATCGAACGGGCGGAGGCGAGCCCGACGGCGGCCCTTCTGGCGCGGCTTTGCTCGGCGCTTGGGGTGTCTCTTTCCGTTTTCTTTGCCGATGAAGCGGAGGCGTCCGATCCACTGATGCGCCGCGCCCGCCAGCCCGTGTGGCGCGATCCGGAAAGCGGCTATCTGCGCCGAGCCGTCTCTCCGCCGGGCACCGGCAGTGGCACCGATATCGTCGAGGTGGAGTTTCCGCCGCATGCCCATGTCCGGTTTCCCGGCCGACCGACCGGGCGCAGCCAGACCCAGCATGTCTGGGTCTTCGAGGGGATCATCGAGCTCACGGTCGGAGATCATGTCTACCGGCTGGAAGCGGGCGATTGCCTCTACATGAATGTCGGCGACGTCCATGCCTACCATAACCCGACCGACGCGCCTGCCCGTTATGCCGTGGTCATCGCCCTCGGAGCCTGAACTTTACATCCCGCCACCTGCGCACCCGGAAAATCCCATGCCCGATATCCGCCAGCTTTCCGCCACCGAAGCTCTCGACCAGATCCCGACGCTGACCGAAGTGTTGGCCGATTGCATAGCCGACAATGCCTCTGTCGGATTCATGCCGCCTTTCACGGCCGAGGAGGGGGAGAGGTTCTGGCGCGGCGTGGCCGATGCCGTCGGGCGCGGTGAGGTGCTGCTCTACGGAGCCTTCGTCGGAGGGCGGCTGGTGGGAACGGTGCAGGTTGGGTTCGCCCTGAAGCCAAATCAGCCGCATCGGGCCGATCTGATGAAGCTGCTCGTGCATCGAGCAGCACGCGGAAGGGGTCTGTCGACAGCGTTGATGAGGGCAGCCGAAGCAGGCGCAGTGCAGGCCGGACGCAAGCTGCTGGTGCTCGACACGGCGAAGGGGGAACTGGCGGAGAGGATCTACGAGAAGCTCGGCTGGCAACGTTCGGGCGAGATTCCGGACTATGCGCTCTATCCGGACGGTCGCTTCTGCGACACCGTGATCTTCTACAAGCGACTGGGTTGAAGGCCTCGGCGCGATCAGCCCAAAAAACGTCCAAGGCGACCCTTTCCACAAGTGTTTCCATATGTTTATGGTCGCCCCCCGATAGGCTTTTTTTGGGCAGAGGGGGCAAGCATGGCAAGACGTAAGACAATGATCGGCTTGGCTGCAGGGCTGGCACTGGCCGCCGTCGCGCCGGCCTTTGCCGCAGACGTGACCTTCGTCATGCGCAACGATCATCCAAACGCGGTCGAGGTCGAGTTGTACAGCCAGGACCGGGACTATGTCTGGCCGGGCAACAACCAGGTCTTTTATCTCGACGATGGTGAGACCAAGGAGATCCCGCTCTCCTGTGACGAGGGCGAGAAGATTTGTTACGGCGCCTGGATCTCCGGCGACAAGCAGAGCTACTGGGGCGTCGGGCCGGAGAATGCAGAAACCTGCGAAGATTGCTGCTATACCTGCGAAGGTGGACAGACCGAACAGATCAATCTGACTGAGTAAGTTCGACTACGGCGGGGGCCGGGGGGAAGGGGCGGTTTTCGGGTCTTTGGACCTGGAGGCCGCCCTTTTGGGTTTCAAGTGCAGAGTTCGCGCGACGCGGTTCAGCGCTTCCGGAACTCGGTGAGAAAGACGAGCAGTGCCGCTGCGGGCAGGGTTGCCCCGACAAGCGCTGCCGCAACCCATCCGCCATGGGCATAGCTATAGGCGCCGACCGCGGAACCAATGGCGCCGCCGGTAAAGAAGATCGCCATGAACAGCCCGTTCAGCCGGCTGCGCAATTCGGCACCGAGGCTGTAGATGGCGCGCTGGCCGGTGACGAGCGTGGTGGTGACGCCGAAATCGAGGAGGATTGCGGCGAGCGTCAACAGGGCCAGCGCGATCCCGGAGCCTTCGGGTGTGATCAGGGTCATGAGGAAGGCCGCGAGCACGCTCGTGAGACCGAAGGCGGTGGCGGGACCGGACAGGCCACGGTCGGCGAGCCGTCCGGCAATTGGCGAGGCGATGGCACCGGCGACGCCCGCGAGCGCAAAGAGGGCGATGCCGGTTTGCGTCAGGCCGAAGGCCGGGCTGGCGAGATAAAGCGGCGTGACGGTCCAGAACAGACTGAAGGCCGAGAACTGGAAGGCCTGGTAGGTCGCGCGCCGCTGCAGAACCCTCTGCGTGGCGAGCAGGCGGCCCATCGAACCGATCAGCGCCAGATAGCCGAGATGAGTCTTCGGGACGCGCCGTGGCAGCTTCGTGGCGAGAACGGCGCCCAGCGCCACCATGACCGCGGCGGAAATGAAGAAGATCGTATGCCAGGAGCCGAGCCGCGCAACCAGGCTCGAGACCGGCCGCGCCATCATGATGCCGACCATCAGCCCGCTCATGACATTACCGACCACCTTGCCGCGCGCGTGATCCGGAGCAAGCCCGGCCGCGAAGGGCACGATCATCTGCACGGCGACGGCGCCAAGCCCGATCGACAGCGAGGCGGCGAGGAAGGGAAGCGGTGTCGTGGCAAGTCCGGCAGCGACGAGGGCCGCCGTGACGACGCCCATCATGATCAGGATCAGCTTGCGGTTTTCGACGAGATCGCCGAGCGGCACCAGGAACAACAGGCCCAGCCCGTAACCGATCTGGGTCAGCGTGACGATCAGGCCGCTGGCATGGAGCGGCAGCCCGATCGACCCGGCGATGGGTCCGGCGAGCGGCTGGGCGTAGTAGAGATTGGCGGCGATCAGCCCGCAGGCGGCGGCCATGATGAAGGTGAGTCCGGCCGAGAGGCCTTGGCCTCTCGCGACGTGATGGGGGGAAAGTGCAGGATCGGCGGTGGAGGAGGTCTGGGTCATGGCACGGCTTCCGGGGGAGGAGGGGGAGGATCGGAAAGTCAAAGTGAGGGTGAACAGGGATCAGTCGAGAAGGGTGAGCACGGCATCGGCGGCAGCCCGGGTACGGCCCGGGTCCTGGCCGGACTTGCCCGCGATGCGGATGCCCTGGAGGAAGGAGAACACGGCGAGCGCCGTGGTGGGAATGTCGATGGCCGTTGAGACGGAGCCGTCGGCCCGGCCGGTTTCCAGGAAGCCTTCGATCTGGGCGAGCGTGACGGCATGTCCACGTGCGACGCGCTCGGCCACGTCGGCATCGAAAAGGGCGAGTTCGACGGCGGCCCCGATGGCGAGGCAACCGCGCCGTCCGGTCTCGCCGCAGGCGGCCTCGGCGTAGAAGTGGAGGATCGTCCGGACCTGGTCGCGGCCGCTTGAGGCATCTGCGAGCTTTTCCGCCAGCAGCGCTGCCCGCACCTGCTTGTAGCGGTCGAAGGCGGCGAGGAAGATCGCCTTCTTGTCCTTGAACGCCTTGTAGATGCTGCCGGCCGTCAGGCCCATCGCCGCCTTGAGATCGGTGATGGACGTGCCGTGATAGCCGCGCTCGGTGAACACGGTGATGGCCGCATCGAGCGCGGTATTGATCTCGAATTCGCGGGGCCGGCCGGCTGTGCGTGCGGAGACGGCGGTATCGGACAACATGACTTTCACCTGATTAGGAAATGATCGTTTCCAAATAGGCGGATTTCGTTGGAAGGTCAAGTACCCAGGCTGCCTCGGCCGATTTTTGGTCGCTTGACCCGGAATTCGACGGGCCCCCTTGCGACCGCGCCGGGGCAGGCGCTAGGTTTCTGGCAGAGGCCCAGGACCCGCACAGCGGCCGATCAACAAGAGGGAACGAGATGCGCGTCTACTATTCGGAAAAGCACAAGCTGAGGGACGCCAAGACGGAGCTGCATGGCGGCCTGCTGGTGAAGCCTTTCGAGGGGCCGTTCCGCGTCAAATGGATTCTCGAGGCCGTGCAGAACGCCGGTTTCACCGATGTGCAGGCGCCGGCCGAACACGGCCTGGAGACGGCACTCAAGGTGCATGATGCCGGGTACTTGGAATTCCTGCGCACCTGCTGGGACCGCTGGGAGGCGCATGGCTTCGAGGGTGAGGCAATCCCCACCTCCTTCCCCTGCCGCCGCAGCCAGACGGGCCGGGTGCCGAAGCATATCGACGGCGCCGTGGGCTATTACACCAATTCGGCGGAGACCTCGATTTCCAAGGGCACCTACGAAGCCGCGATCGCCTCGATGGACGTGGCGCTATCGGGCGCCGACTGGCTGAACGAGGGCCACCGCTTCGCCTTCTCGCTCTGCCGCCCGCCGGGCCACCATGCTGGCCGCGATCTCTTCGGCGGCTATTGCTTCATCAACAACGCCGCCGTCGCCGCACAAAGGCTGATCGATCACGGCGCGAAGAAGGTCGCGATTCTCGACGTCGACTTCCACCATGGAAACGGAACGCAGGACATCACCTACCGTCGCGGTGATATCTTTTTCGCCTCGCTGCATGGCGAGCCGGAAAATGCCTTTCCCTATTTCCTCGGTTATGCCGACGAGACGGGGGAAGGAGACGGCGAGGGGCTGAACGCCAATTATCCGATGCCCTCGGGCACGCCCTGGGATGTCTGGTCGGCAGCGCTCGAGGACAGCCTCAAGCGCATCAAGACCTATGGCGCAGAAGCGATCATCGTTTCCCTTGGCGTCGACACGTTCGAGCAGGACCCGATCAGCTTCTTCAAGCTGAAGAGCCCCGACTATATTCGGATGGGAGAGATGATCGCGGCGAACGGCGTGCCGGTGCTGACCCTGATGGAAGGCGGCTACGGAGTGCCGGAAATCGGCCTCAACGTCGCCAATGTCCTGAAAGGGCTGGAGGCATAAGCCGCGTCGGTCTCATCCGGCCGCCCGTTTGACCTGCCGCACTGCGGGGCCGATGTCCTGTCGCGCGAGCAGGTTCAGACTCGCCGCCGGCTGCGGCTTGCCGAACAGATAGCCCTGGCCCTGGCTGCAGCCCAGTTGCAGCAGATGCCGCGCCTGGTCCTCGGTTTCGATACCCTCGCACAGCATGGTCATGCCGAGGCCGGCGCTGAGCGCCTGCACCGAAGACACGATCGCCTGGCTGGCGGCGCTTTCGGTGAGATTTCGGACGAACATCTGGTCGACCTTGATCTTGTCGAGAGGGAAGCGGGCGAGATAGCCGAGAGAGGAATAGCCGCTGCCGAAGTCGTCGAGCGCGAGACCGACGCCGAGCGTCTTCAAGCACTGCAGCTTTTCGATGAGGTCGTCTGCCGCAGTGATGAAACTGGATTCGGTGATCTCGAGCTGCAGGCGCCCCGCCGGCAGGCCGCTTTCTGCGAGAGCCGCCTCGACATCCGCCACGAGATCACGGCGTTGCAGTTGGAGTGGCGCGACATTGACGGCAACTACCGTTTCTTCGGGCCAGGAAACGGCGTCGCGACAGGCCTGTTTCAGCGCCCAGGCGCCGAGCTCGACGATGAAACCGTTCGCTTCGGCAATGCCGATGAAGGTCAACGGCGAGATCATGCCGTGCTGGGGATGCTGCCAGCGGATCAGCGCTTCCGCCCCGACAAACGCCCTGCTGTCGAGCGCGACCTGCGGCTGGTAGAGGAGCTTCATCTGGCCGCGATCCAGCGCATGCCAGAGTTCGGATTCGAGTTGACGCGCTTCGGCATGGCGAACGCCGCTTTCGGGGTCGAATTCCACCAGACCATCCGCTCCGGCGTGGCGCGCCTCGTCGAGGGCGAGTTCCGCCTCGGCGACGAGCTGCGCGCCGCAGCCTTCGGCGAGATGATCGGATGTGGTCATGCCGAGGCTCGCACCCACGCGGTAGGGTGTGCCATCGGGTTCAAATGGCACGGAAAACTCCTGCCGGATCCGCTCGGCGAGCAACCGCGCGAGCGCGGCCGGGATCGGCTTCACGGTGTGCAGGGCGAAGCTGTCATTGCCGAGCCGGGCCGGCCGCGACAGCATCGGGTCGATCTGCCCCAGCCGATCGCTCACGGCTTTGAGCAGCGCATCTCCCTTGGAGCGGCCGAGTGTGGCGTTGATCGTCTTGAAGCGATGGAGATTGAGGGCATAGACCGCATGCACCATGCGTTCGCGCTCCCCGGTTTCGGGCGGGGGCGCGTGAAGGGCAAGTGCGTTGAGATCCGCGATCAATGCCGAGGCGCGCAGTGCGCCCGTCAGCACGTCATGGCGGGAGAGATAGGCGATCCGTTCCGCCTGTCGCCGCCTTTCCGTCACGTCCCTCGCCGTGATGCAGGCGACCCGAACCTTGTCACGCGCCTGATGCCGCCGGCTGCTGCGATCGAGTTCGGAGACGGTGACGGTATATTCGAGGATGCGCGGTCCGGCCTCGTTCGGCACTTCGATCTCGCGCAGCGCGACCGTGTGCTCCTCGGTCGGCAGCGGTGAGCCGAGTGCCGTGTGCACGTCTTCCTGCCACGTGAGCGGCAGGCGGGCGAAGGTCAGTTTTTCTTCGGGGCGAAGCCCGAGGCCGGAAAGAAGCGGCAGCAGCCGGCTGCTGTGCCGCACGATCGTGCCTTTGTCGTCGATGATCAAGACCATGTCCGCACTGTCGCGGATCACCTGCTCCAGCAGGTTGCGGCTGTTGTTCGCCTCCGTCGACATGCGTTTGAGCAGCCAGGCCCGCAGATCCAGCTCCTGCAGGGCCCGGGCTGTGAGGGCGACGAGGACGAAGACGATCGATGAACCGGTGGGCAGGCTGACCGCATAGGCGACTTGCAGCCAGAGGGCACCCGCCTCCAGAAAGGCGATCGTGACGCCGAGCGAGAGCAACTGGCGGCGCAGTGACCGGGTCAGCGAGAAGGCCAGCCAGACGACGAGCGCCGTAACGCCCAGCACGGGCCAGGACGGGGGAGACAGGAGATGGCGACCCTGCAGCAGCGTTTCCGCTGCGAGAACATGGACCACCGGACCCGAGACCAGGCCGTGGACCGGGACGATGAAATTGTCCTTGAGTTCGATTGCGCTTGCGCCAAAGACGACAATTCGATCGTGCAGGATGGCGGGATTCACCCTGCCTTCGATGACGTCTATGGCGGATATCCGGGTGATGCTCGCGGGATCGATGGAGAAATCGATCATGAAGGATGCCGCGCTCTTGCCGGCGATGCCGGCGAGAACGGCCGGGACCGAGAGCACATAGGCACCATCCTGTGTCTCGCCAAGCGGGAAACGGCGGACGATCCCGTCCTCGTCGGCAGAGAGGCTGGCGCTGGCAATCCAGGCATGAGGGGCAAAGAGCGGATTGGGCTTCGTCGAGGCCACGACCGGAACGTTGTCGGCCATCGAGTGATACTGCTGGAAGGACGGCAGGATGACACCGCCACCGGCCGCCTCCAGCGCGGTTGCGAGCGCCTTGTCACCTACGGCTTCAGAACGGGCGCTGAAGTCGATGTCGAGGAAGATGTCGCGCGCTTCCGCCGCCACCAGGCGGTCGATCAGCCGTGCATGGATCGACCGGTTCCACGGCCATGTGCCGACAGCATCCAGGCTCTTCTTGTCGATCTCGACGAGCACGATGTCACCGCTCGCGTCACGGGGTACGCTCGCCATGCGCCAGGCCGAAAGCTGTCGATCGAGCGGTTCGAACAGACCGGCGAGGCTGCTGAGGCCGACGACCACGAGAAGACAGGCAACCAGAGCCGTCTGGAGGATGTGATGGCGCCGACTGCCATGGTTTTGTTTCTGCGTCACCCGCGATGAACCCTGTTGGAAGAGGCTGGCGTCTGCGCTGTCAGCACGAGAACAACTCAGTCGTCGTCGTCGTCCGAATTGCCCTTACCGGAGTTCCCGTTCCCGTTCCCGTTCCCGTTCCCGTTACCGTTACCGTTACCGTTGCCGTTGCCCTTATCACCGTTGTTCCCGTTACCATCGCCCTTGCCAGTGTTTCCGCCTGAACCGGCCTTGCCACGGCCGTTGTTCGCCGATGCGGCGTTGCTCTTGGCAGAGGAATTGCCGGCAGAAGCGGCTTTTTGACCGGCCACGCTCTGGTCCGCCGCAGGGACGAGAGGTTTCGACACCGGGATGGAGACGATCTTCGGCTTGGTGCCCTTCGCCCTAACGCTCAGCCCTTTTGCCGCGCTGACATCCGCCGATTGGCCTGCGGTCAGATCGGTGGCGCGCCCATGGCTCGGGTCGCGTACACCGACGACGCCATGCGTGACGGAGAGGCTGGCGCTTTCTTCTCGAACCTGGACCGTGAAGCCGGTGCCCTTGACCACGGCCGCCAGGAACGGGGTCTGGACGCTGAGGTTCCGGCCGGGACGCCTTTCGAATTCGACGGCGATTTCGCCCGATTGCTGAACCACTTCGAATTGGTCCTCGCCGGACGATTTGGAGAACACCGCGCTCATGGTGCCGGGCTTCAGCGTGATCATGTCCTCGCCATGCTGCAGCACGACGCGCCCACGCGGCCCGGTGCTGATCCAGGCGCCATCGGGCACGGAGGTGCCGGCGACAAGCCGTTGCCAGCTGACCTTGTCGACCGTGTAGTTCACGGGCTGCCGGACCGCGGTGGCGGTCCAGGTGCCTGCCATGGCGGGCATGCCCGCAAGCAGGCCCCAAAGGAAAACGGCAAAAGCCGAGCGAAGCTGCATGATGTCGGATCCTCTCATTCTCGTCCGATGATAGCCGGCAGGGCATGAAGAATGACTAAATCAAGGCCGCTTAATTTAGAGAGAATGATATTCTTCCATGGTCGCGTTGCATGCCGTTCCGGAGCACCGGCGCCAGGAGTTCCCGACAACGAAAAGGCCCGGGACGATGCCCGGGCCGTGATCGCTCGATCGGATGCGCAGAGATCAGAGCGTGCCCTGGCGCTGCTGGATCATCTGATAGGTATCGAAGCTGTATTCGGCGATTTGGCTCCACAGATAGGCGTCCTGCTTGAAAGCCTGCTGGCTGTCATAGAGCTTCTTGAACCACTCGTTCTTTGCCGTCAGATCGGCATAGGTATCCTTTGCAGCCTTGTGGCAGGTGTCGAGGATATCGGTGGAAAAGGCGCGCAGCTGCGCCCCGCCGGCGACGAGTTCGCGCAGCGCCTTGGCGTTCGACGCATCGTAGCGGGCGAGCATACGGGCGTTCGCCGCAGCACATGCGTCCGTCAGGATGCGCTTGTAGTTTTCCGGCAGCGCGTTGAACTTCTCCAGATTGAAGAAGGCATGGACCGTCGGGCCGCCTTCCCACCAGGCGGGATAGTAGTAGTAGGGCGCGACCTTGTAGAAGCCGAGCTTCAGGTCGTCATAGGGCCCGACGAATTCGGTGGCGTCGATCGTGCCCTTTTCCAGCGCCGGATAGACGTCCGAGCCGGCGATCTGCTGCGGCGTGACGCCGACCTTCGACATGATCTCGCCGGCAAGGCCGGCAATTCGCATCTTCAGACCCTTGAGGTCGTCGATCGTCTTGATTTCCTTGCGATACCAGCCGCCCATCTGGGCGCCGGTATTGCCGGCCGGCAGCGCGTAGAGTTTGTAGGAAGCGAGGAATTCGTTGAGCAGATTCGTGCCGCCACCGGCGGTGAACCAGGAATTGGTCATGCGGGCATTGAGGCCGAAGGGGATGGCCGTGCCGAGCGCGAAGGCCGGATCCTTGCCGATATAGTAGTAGCAGCAGGTATGGCCCATTTCGACGGTGTCGTCTGAGACCGCGTCGGCAACCTGCAGCGGCGGCACGATTTCACCAGCGGCATAGACCTGGATCTCGAATTGGCCATCGGTCGCCTTCGACACGCTCTCGGCGATATCGGTCGCAGCACCGAAGATGATGTCGAGGCTCTTGGGGAAAGAGGAGGCGAGGCGCCAGGTGACCTTCGGGTTTTCCTGGGCGAGGGCAGGGGCGGCCAGTGCGGCGGCGCCTACGCCGGCAACGCCGGCCTGCTTGAAGAATTGACGGCGGTTCATGATCTCTTGCCTTGATTTCCTGGATGACAACGCGTCCCTGCTCCCGCGGCGGGTCTAAAGGGGCAAACCAAGACGTGCAAGGGCAAAAGCTCGTGAAATTGCCAGGCAACGCGGCTGAGTTTGCGTTTTCTTTCTCTCGGATCCCGTTCCGCGCAAGGAACAGTCAGTCCGCCGGTTTGCGGGCCGGATCGTCGAAGGCGGGGTTGTAGAAGAGCGACACGACGAGGCTCTTGGCGATGCGCTCGGCGCTGGTCATGAACCAGCCGTGGATCTCTTCCGTGGCGCCGACCTCGACCAAGGTGTCGGAAAAGAGCTGCAGCCACTGGTGAAACAGACCCTCGGCCATGCCGTCGACCCCGTGATGCGCCTGAACCGGCTTGCCGCCATAGGCACCGGTCTTGAAGGCGATCGACGACCAGAAGGATTTCATCTTCACCATATGCTCCGGCCAGCGGCCGGCAAGCCGGCCTTCAAAGACCGGGCCGAGATCGGGATGTCTGCGGATGTGACCATAGAAAGTCTCCACCAGACGATCGATGAAGGCGGCGTCCACGCCCATGGCCGCCATCTGGGCTTCAGCGCGGGCAGTGATTTCGGCGCGATGCGCGGCGCGGCCGGAAAGCTCCATGGTCATGACGGCTTGATCCTTATGTGCTGTGCTCTGGCTACGTCCGCAGCAGCGCGATGGTCAAGCGGCAAGTTGTCGCTTGAAAAGCGAAGAGCAGAGAGCTAAGTTTAGAATAATTCTAAAAAGGTGACAACAGATGTTTGGTTTATCCCTTTCGACCGGCAAGCGCTCCTTCGACAGCCTCAGCGAACAGGAGATTCTCGGCCTGGCCATCTCCTCGGAAGAGGATGATGCCCGCATCTACCTCGCCTATGCCGACCAGCTGCGCGCGACCGCGCCGCAATCGGCGAAGGTTTTCGAAGACATGGCCGAGGTGGAGCACACCCACCGCAACATGCTGATCGAGATGCATCGTGAGCGTTTCGGCGAGCGCATCCCGCTGATCCGCCGCGAGCATGTGCGTGGCTTCTACGATCGCAAGCCCGACTGGCTGCGCAAGAATTTGACGCTGGACCAGATCCGTACCGAGGCGGAGTTGATGGAACAGGGCGCCTATCGCTTCTACATGGCGGCCGCGCAGAAGACCTCCGATGCCGGTATCCGCAGGCTTTTGGGCGATCTGGCGCTGGCCGAGCAGGGTCACGAGGAGATCGCCGGCATGCTCGGCGAAAAACACGTGACCGAGGAGGCGAAGACCGAAGAGGACGAAGGCGCCCGCCGCCAGTTCATCCTGACTTATGTCCAGCCGGGTCTGGCCGGCCTGATGGACGGCTCGGTCTCGACGCTCGCGCCGATCTTCGCCGCCGCCTTCGCAACCGGCGATACGTGGTCCACCTTCCTCATCGGCCTTTCGGCCTCGGTCGGTGCCGGCATTTCCATGGGTTTCACCGAAGCAGCCCATGACGACGGCAAGCTCTCTGGTCGTGGTTCGCCAGTCAAGCGCGGTCTGGCCTCGGGCATCATGACGGCGCTCGGCGGCCTCGGCCACGCCCTGCCTTATCTGATCCCGCATTTCTGGACGGCGACGATCACGGCGGCCATCGTCGTCTTCTTCGAGCTCTGGGCCATCGCCTTCATCCAGAACCGCTACATGGAGACGCCCTTCTGGCGCGCCGCCATGCAGGTGGTGCTGGGCGGCTCGCTGGTTCTGGCTGCGGGTGTGCTGATCGGTCAAGGCTAAGCGGGTTAGGCGAGGCAGGGCGGCTTGACGACAGGGCGCCGGGCACTGTCATCTGGTGATCATCAAACCGGACTAGCAAGGCGCCATGAAATTCTCACCCGCCACCATCGGTCTGGGCGTGACCATGACCATCGGTTACGGGACGCTCTATTATTCCTTCTCCGTGCTCGCGCCCGAGATTGCCGGTGAGTTCGGCTGGAGCCGCAGTTTCGTCTTCGCTGTCTTCTCCTTCGGCCTGCTTGCGGGTGCGGTCGCCGCACCGATCGTCGGCCGTCTGGTGGATCGCCTCGGTGCGCGCCTCGTTCTCTGTATCGGGTCGGTCGCAGCGGCTGTTGCGCTGGCGCTCTTTGCTCTTATGCAGAATGTCTGGCACTTCGCCCTGATCACGCTCGCGGCGGAATTCATCGCGCTCGCGGTTCAATACGACGCCGGATTTGCAGCACTCGCCCAGAACCATGGCCGGGAAGCACGCGCCCACATCACGCTGGTCACGCTCATCGCCGGCTTCGCCTCGACCATCTACTGGCCGCTCCTCCAATGGCTGCTGACGGTGATGACCTGGCGCGACATCTATTTCGTGCTGGCGGCGATGAACCTGCTGATTGCCCTGCCGATCCATCTGGCTCTGCCGATGACCCGCATCGATGCCGCCGGCATCGTAAAGCCGGTGACCGATGCCGCAGTCGATGGTCTTCCCGGCGAACGGACCCGGCAGATGGTGCTGATGGCGGTCGCCTTTGCAGCCGGTGGCTTCGTCATCTCCGCGATCGGGGCTACGCTTCTCGTGCTGATGCGCGATCTGGGCTATGCGACAGGCATCGCGACCCTGGCCGGCAGCCTGATCGGGCCGAGCCAGGTGGCAGCGCGCCTGGTCGAATATGTCAGGCGCAATCTCTTCTCGCCGCCGTTGACGGCGCTCATCGCGGCGGCCGTCATGGCGCTGGGCATTGCCCTTCTGGCGGGATCACTGCTGATCCCGGCCACCGGCTTCGCGCTTGCTTTTGCGCTTTTCTACGGCGCAGGCCAGGGGCTGACATCGATCGTGCGCGGCGTGCTGCCGCTACATTACTTCGGGGTCCAGGGATATGGCCGGACGATGGGGATCCTGTCGGCGGTGCGCATCGTGGTCTCCGCAATCGCCCCGGTCTCGGTGATCTGGTTGAACGACGTGGCAGGACCCGCGGCGGCCCTTGCAAGCCTGGCACTCGCATCGCTGGCGGCGGTCCTCGCGACGCTTGCCCTAACGGCTGGTACCACGTCGAAGACGGCGCTGTAGCTTACTGCAGCGCGCCGACCAGAACGTCGGAGGTGCCGTTCTCGATGGTGACCCAACGACCGCTGTCCGTCGAGGACTGCCGCTTGAGAAACGTGTAGTGGGTTTCGTTCCAAAGCTTGACATCGTCGTTTAGGTTGTCGAGGACGAAATCGCCCGTCTGGCTGCGCACGGTCAAAACGGCATGACCCTCGCCATCAGGCTTGCGCACGACGGTGATGAGGAGGTCGGCGACGGAAAAGCCGGCTTCCATCAGCTTCTTGCGCTTGAGCAGGACGAAGTCTTCGCAGTCGCCCGCATCAACAGGATAGGCCCAAACTTCCTCGCGGCCATAGATCTGCTCGTCGGTCATCGGCACGATGGCGTGGTTAACCGAGGCATTGATGTCATGGATAATGCCCCAGCCGTGATCGGTGATCTTCGGCGGCGTGGTGGGGCGTGTCCGCATGGCGCATTCCTGCGGAAGCGACTTGCAGAATTCATAATGACCGATCGGCTGGGAGGTCACGTTGCCGGTCACCATCGAACGTGATGGCGACGGTGCCGAATAACCCGCATGAGCGGGCGCAAGCACCGCAGCAGCAATGATCAGCGCCTTGATGGCGCGTGAACCGTTCGTCATGAACCTGTCCCCTGTATCCTTAACAAAAGGTTAAGAGCGGCACAGGGTATGAGTCAACGTTGCGGCGTAGGAACGCCACCGCAATTCAGTCACTATGGTTAAAATGCGACAGTTCCAACCTGCCAGGCTCGCAGAGGCCGGTGGGCGGTGTAGGGGGTCGGGTCGCCCTATCAGAGCATGGACAGGATGGCCGCTTTCATCCGGGCGATGTCCTCGGGACGCGACAGCCGATGATCGCCGTCGCGCACCAGCGTCAGGACCACATCATCGAGCGGCAGGAACTCCATCAGCTTCAGCGCATGGCTGTACGGTACGTCAGGGTCTTTCATGCCTTGAAGGATATGAACAGGGCAGCCGGTCTCGATCAGGCCGGTCAGCACGCGGTTCGCCCGCCCATCCTCGATCAGTGCACGGGTGAAGATGTTCGGCTCCGGGCTGTATTCGGACGGTTCCTCGAAGAAGCCGCGCTCCTCAAGCGACCGCCGCTCGGCCTCGGTGAGGCTGGGTTCGATAAGTTCGGACGTGAAGTCGGGGGCGGGGGCAATCAGCACCAGGCCCGCCACCGTAAAGTTCAGTCCCTGCCGGCGCGCCTCCTGAATGACCCGCAGGGCAATCCAGCCGCCCATCGAGGAACCGATCAGAATGACCTGCCGGGCACCGGAGGCGGATATCACGGCGAGCGCTTCTTCCGTCCAGCGCGAGATTGTGCCGAGGGCGAAGTCACCGCCGGAGACGCCGTGGCCGGAATAGTCGAAGCGGATTGCCCCGATCCCGTGTTCCGCAGCGAGCGCGTCCATTTCGACCGCCTTGGTGCCCGACATGTCGGAGCGATAGCCACCGAGCCAGACCAGAACCGGCTTATCAGGCCCCGTCTGGGGCGGAGCAGAGCGCTCGATAATGCAGATCGATCGCGCCGAGGCGTCAGACCCGACGGTGATTGTCTTTTCGGCCAGGATGTTCGCGGGCTGGTTCATAAGGACCTCCGATTCGCTGCACGGCTGTAAATCACATTCAGGAAGTGACCGACAACAGGTGATTTTCTTCACGAGGCATGCTATTGACTCCGCCGACGCAAGTATCACATAGCCCTGTCACGCGTATGTGCGCGGGCCGGGCCTGCTCGCATATCGAAACAGTTCGAGGAGAATACGACCATTCGCAGACCGTTTAAGACCGATGCCCCCGTGAAGGACGGGCCGCGCTCCAACCGAGAAATTCGCATACCCAAGGTCCAGTTGATCAACGAAGAAGGCCAGAACCTCGGTGTCGTGCCGACGGATCAGGCGTTGCGTATGGCAGAAGAGGCCGGATTGGATCTGGTCGAGATTTCGCCGAATGCGGAGCCGCCGGTCTGCAAGATCCTCGATCTCGGCAAGCTGAAATACGCCAACCAGAAGAAGGCGGCGGAAGCGCGCAAGAAGCAGAAGATCGTCGAAGTCAAAGAAATCAAGATGCGCCCCAACATCGACACCCATGACTATGAGGTGAAGATGAAGGCGATGAACCGATTCTTCGAAGAAGGCGACAAGGTCAAGGTGACCCTGAAGTTCCGCGGCCGCGAAATGGCCCACCAGGAACTTGGCATGAAGCTTCTGCTTCAGGTCAAGGAAGACACGTTGACCATTGCCAAGGTCGAAGCCGAGCCGAAGCTCGAAGGCCGCCAGATGATGATGGTGCTCGCTCCGAAGTGAGCTGAGCCCACCGTCCGACCCGCTGATCGGGCCACAGATCAAAGCCGCCTTATGGGCGGCTTTTTTCATGCCAACTGTGCCGATCGGCTCTGCGCCTTGTTTTCCTGACAGAACGCTGACAGAAGCCGCAGGCTGTCTGTCAGCCAGATCGGTGCATGATCTCCTCACGAAGGCATATTTGTCTCTGGAGGAACTAGGAATGACGACCCTTGCCCGGCGTACCCTGCTCGTATCCGGCACGGCGGCACTCGCGCTTGCCATTCTTGCGCCCCTTGGTGCGGTGGCGCCAGCCTCTCTTTCCTCCCTCCTCAACCAAGAGGCCTTGGCGCGCGGCGGTAGTGATGATGGCGGCGGCGACAGCGGTGGCGACGACTCCGGCGGCGGATCGAGCCATGACGACAGTCACGATTCCTCCGACAATTCTTCCGACGATGACGGCCCGGACCATGATGCTGGCGATGACAATGGTGACGACGGAGCTGAGGACGATGGCGACGACGACACCGGCAAGGGCCGTGGCGGCAATCGGGACGAGATCCGTCTGATCGTTAACCAGGCGCAACTTCAGGGTCTGGTCAACGGGACGATGATACCGGTTGACCAGAATGGCGTGCGGCTCGCTTTCGAGATCGAGCAGGAACACGGAAAGACCGAGATAAAGTTGCGGGCGCCAAAGGGAACGCTCACGGGCGTGACGGTCATTCCTACTCCCTAATGTCCTATGAACGGCAATGGCCGGCCGCCGCAGGTTCATTGTCGTTTTACCCCGCCCGGCCCCCACCGGGCGGGGATTGCTCATTTGCCAGTTGGCGAGCCGATGTGGCCGCGCTAGGTTTGTCCTTTACCGAAATCGAGCCCGTGATGGATCGCCGACGTTTTCTGCTCATGCTTCTCTCCTCCACCTTCGTGACGGCACTTGCGCCGGCGCCGGATGCTGCCGCGAAGAGCGGCAGCGGTGGGAGTGGCAACGGCAGCAGCGGCAACAATGGTGGAGGAAGCGGTAACGGCAGCAGCGGTAGCGGAGGAAGTGGCAGCGGCAACGGCGGCAACGACAACAGCGGTAGCGGTAGCGGCAGTTCCGGGGGCGATGACGATTCCGGTGACGATGATGATAACGACGGCGATGATGATGGCGAAGATAGTGCCGGGGATGACAGTCCCGGCGGTTTGAGTTCGAGCCCGGATCATCAGCGTGCTCGAGATGCGGTGGGTCGGGGGCGCATCCGGCCTTTGCGCGAAATCCTGCAGCAGGTTGAAGACACGCATCAGGGGCGCGTTATCGCCGTCAATCTCAATCTTGACGCGCGCAATCCGTTCTACACCTTGAAGGTTCAGAGCGGAGCAAAGGTTCGGACCCTAAAATTCGATGCCGCGACGGGTCGGCGCCTGAACCTGTTCGGATGGTGAGCGATGCGAATCCTGCTGGCTGAAGACGACGCAACCATTGCCGAATTTACCCGCTCGAAGCTGGAGACAGAAGGCTTCGTCGTGCACCATCTGGCGACGGGACCGGACGTTTGGGCGGAAGGTGAAACCGGCGAATACGCCGCGATCGTACTCGATCTTGGTCTGCCGGGAATGGATGGCCTGTCGATTCTGAAGCGGTGGCGGGTATCCGGTGTCGAAACGCCGGTCTTGATCCTCACTGCGCGGGGTTCCTGGATGGAGCGGGTGGACGGTTTCGAGGCCGGTGCCGACGACTATCTGCCAAAACCGTTCCGCAGCGAAGAACTGCTGGCACGGTTGAAGGCGCTGCTTCGGCGCACCGGCGGTCGTGGGAAGACGACGGCGTCGGCCGGGGGTTTCGTGATCGACGATGCCGCCCGTCGCGTCACCTATGAAAACCGGCCGATCGAGCTGACGCCGCTCGAATATCGACTGCTGTCCATGCTGATCGCGGAGCCGAAACGGGTTTTCGATCCGCTGGAGATCGCGCGGCAGGTGCAGGGCCGCGACGACGATGCGGCTAAAAATGCCGTCGAAGCCATGATCGCTCGCATTCGTCGCAAGACCAACCCGCTCGCCATCGCGACCCGCCGCGGCTTCGGTTACACGCTGACGGACGACGGCGCATGATGCAATCGCTGCGTCTGCGGCTCGTGATAGGCGCCGTGCTGGCGATTGCCTTTGTGCTGCTGCTGGTCGGCTTCGGCCTCAGCCGTGTCTTTTCCACCTATGCAGCCGAACGCTATCGCTCCGATATGTCGGCGATCATGGACCAGCTCGCGGCGAGCATCGAGATCCGCAACGCTGACGCTGTGGTGACCGATGAACCGAGTGATCCGCGTTTCGGCCTCCCGGGGAGCGGCCTGTACTGGCAGGTTGTCCCGAAGGACGGCAAGGTCATCCGCTCGCGCTCGCTTTGGGATGTGGAGCTGTCGCTGGCTGCCTTGCATGATGGCCCCTATCGTTTTCGCGAGACGCTGGGGCCGGACGGCGCGCCCATCCTCGTCGACATCAGACAGATCGAGGTGGAGACAGGGCAAGGCAATCGTCCCTTCACGCTTCTTGCGGCCTTTGACCGCAAGGTGCTGGACGATGCGATTTCGCAGTATCACGGCTCGATGACCGGCATGCTGATCGCTACCGCCGCCGTTCTTCTTGCTGCGGCTTTCCTCCAGATCGGCATCGGCCTTGCACCGCTGTCGCGTCTTCAGGCAAACCTTGCTCGGGTGCGGGCAGGTTCGCTCGACCAGTTCGAGGGCGAAGGCCCGACGGAACTGAAGCCTTTGGTGCTCGAACTCAATCAACTGCTGAAGGAGCGCGAAACGGCTGTCGAAAGGGCCAGAGCGCGAGCGAGCGACCTTGCCCATGGCTTGAAGACCCCGCTCACCGTTCTGCTGCATGTGGCGGATGGCCTGCCGGGGCCTGAAAAGGCCATGATCCGCCAGCAGGTCGACCTCATCCGCCAGCGTTCAGACCGGCAGCTGCAATCGGCGCGCCTCGGTGTCGAACAGATGACGCAGACGGGGCTGGCGTCGCTGACCGGCAAGCTGGTTTCGGTGCTGAAGCCGGTTACCACCGCCCGCGGGATCGATTGGGATGTGCGGCTGGATGATCAATTGACGGCCGACATGGACCCGGCGGATCTGGCCGAGGCACTTGGCAATGTTCTCGACAATGCGACCCGCTTTGCCCGAGGTGTGATCCGCGTATCGGCCGCGCAAGACGAGGCGGCTGTCCGGCTTGTTGTCGAAGACGACGGGCCGGGTGTCGAGGAGGCAGGGCTGGCCGAGATTGCCGGGCGCGGGGTGCATCTGGGGGACGGCGAAGGGTCCGGTCTCGGACTGGCAATCAGCGCCGACGTTCTTGCTGCCTATGGCGGAGGCCTTTCCTTTGCTCGATCTGCCCTCGGCGGATTGAAGGTGACGCTGAGCATGCCGACGCGCACCTCGCGCAGGACCCGCTCCGTAAAAGAATAAACTGCTGCCCAGTTGCGCTTTTCCCCCTCCGCGGTTATAAGCGCCCGTCCGAACGGTCCGGCAGGGCATGCCGTGGCCGTTCTTTATGCTTGAAAACGGGCATTCGTCAGCCTGTTTCGATACAAGAACAATGGAGTAGCAAAATGCCCAAGATGAAGACGAAATCGGCTGCCAAGAAGCGGTTCAAGATCACCGCCACCGGCAAGGTCCTCGCAGCTGCCGCCGGCAAGCGCCACGGCATGATCAAGCGGTCCAACAAGTTCATTCGTGACGCCCGCGGCACGATGGTTCTGGCAGAACCGGATGGCAAGAAGGTCATCAAGAACTACCTGCCCAACGGTCTCTGAGACCAATTGCGCTTTTGGATCAATTAAGGAGATCATGACATGGCACGCGTAAAACGTGGCGTAACTTCCCGCGCCAAGCACAACAAGGTATTCAAGGCAGCCAAGGGCTTCTACGGCCGCCGCAAGAACACGATCCGCGCAGCCAAGGCTGCCGTCGATCGTTCGAAGGCATTCGCCTACCGCGACCGCAAGGTTAACAAGCGCAACTTCCGCGCTCTGTGGATCCAGCGTATCAACGCAGCCGTCCGCGAATTCGGCCTGACCTACGGCCGCTTCATCGACGGCCTGAACAAGGCTGGTATCGAAGTTGACCGCAAGGTTCTGTCCGACATGGCCATCCATGAGCCGGCCGCTTTCGCGAAGCTCGTAGACGCTTCGAAGAAGGCACTCGCCTACCTCAAGGACGCCGGCACGGCCAACGAGTTTGAAAGCGCGGTCAAGTAACCAGCGCTTCCCGAACGGTTGAATTATTGGGAAACCCGCGCTGGACCGCCAGCGCGGGTTTTTCCGTATGAAATGCGCGTATGACGTGACGCGCGGATGGGGTTTTCATGGCATATCCGGATGGGCCGGAAAGGACAGGCGGGCACGACATCGACCTCGGGAATGACGAGATCGGCGAGCTTCTGCGCGCGATCATGCAGAGCGACGGCCGCGTGCAGCGGTTGGAACTGGAAGGCCGGACCGTCTGGATCAAGCGCCAGGGCAGCAAGTCCCTGCCGCCGCTGGTGGCCTTGCAGGGCCTTTTCGCCGGACTGTTTCGCCTTCCCGTCCTTCGGCCGTCCCCGCAGCTCTCGCCCGAGGCCATGCAGGCCCGCGAGCTCGCCCGTATCCGCGCCTTTGCCGACGCCGGATTCCCGGTTCCCAAGATTGTCTATGCCTCGGCGACCGCCATGGTGATGTCCGATGTCGGTCCGACGATCGATCGTCGCATGAAAATGCTGAAGCGTACCGATCCGGCATCACACGATGCTCTGCTGGTCAAGGTGGCCGATGCCCTGGGCCGGGTGCATGCCGCAGGGCTCAGCCACGGCCGGCCGCATGTGCGCGACTTCTTCCTGGAGGAAGACGGGGTGGGCTTCATGGACTTCGAAGAGGATCCGGCCTCGGTCATGCCGCTCGCCGTGGCGCAGGCGCGGGACGTTCTCCTCTACTTCCTGGTGGTGACCGCGCTGGCCCTCAGCCCGGACACCACCTGTCCCGCCGCCTTGCAGGCCTGGCTCGCGCATGCGCCGAAAGCGGCCCGCGTCGAATTGGTCCGGTTGACGGCCCTGATCAGCCGAATTTTGCCGCTCGCACGGTTGATTGGCCGCCTGCACATGGGTAGTGATCTGCGACGCTTTATCATGGCAACGGAATTTCTGATGAGGGTCCCCCCGATTGCGGTGGATGGCCCGGGTATCGCCAAGGCAGGATGAGATGGTTGAACTAGACGCATTGAAGGCACAGCTGCTCACGGAGATCGGAGCAGCCGGCGACGAAGCCGCAATCGAGGCGGTGCGCGTGGCGGCCCTCGGCAAGAAGGGGTCCGTCTCGGAACTCCTGAAGACGCTCGGCACGATGACGCCGGAAGAGCGCCAGACGCGCGGTGCCGCGATCAACGCGCTGAAGAACGAGATCACCGATGAGATCACCACCCGCAAGGCGGCACTGAAGGATGCGGCGATCAACGCCCGCCTGAAGGCGGAGACGCTGGATGTCTCGCTTCCCGTGCGCTCGTCGCCGGCCGAGCGCGGCCGCATCCATCCGATCAGCCAGATCGTCGACGAGATCACCGCGATCTTCGCCGACATGGGCTTCTCGATCGCCGAAGGTCCCGATATCGAGACCGACTATTACAACTTCACGGCCCTGAACTTCCCGGAAGGCCACCCGGCCCGCGAAATGCACGACACCTTCTTCCTGCAGCCGGACGAGAAGGGTGAGCGCAAGGTGCTGCGCACGCACACCTCGCCGGTGCAGGTGCGCACCATGGAATTGCAGAAGCCGCCGATCCGTATCGTCATCCCCGGCAAGACCTATCGCCAGGACTCGGATGCCACGCATTCGCCGATGTTCCACCAGGTCGAGGGCCTCGTCATCGACAAGACGGCGAATGTCGGCCACATGCGCTGGATCCTGGAAGAGTTCTGCAAGGCCTTTTTCGAGGTCGACAGCGTCACCATGCGGTTCCGCCCGTCCTTCTTCCCGTTCACCGAGCCGAGCTTCGAGGTCGACATCCAGTGCGACCGCTCCTCGGGCCCGATCGTCAAGTTCGGCGAAGGCAAGGACTGGATGGAAATCCTCGGCTGCGGCATGGTTCACCCGAACGTGCTGCGATCAGGCGGCCTCGATCCGGACGAGTACCAGGGCTTCGCCTGGGGCATGGGCCTCGACCGCATCGCCATGCTGAAATACGGCATGCCGGACCTGCGCGACTTCTTCAACGCCGATGTCCGCTGGATGAGCCACTACGGCTTCCGCCCGCTGGATGTACCGACGCTGTTTGGCGGTCTGAGCAGTTAATCTGGGCTTGAGTGGCCGCAGTGACGGCCAGATGGAGGGGGCGGTTGGAGGCTGCCCCATCCCGGTGAATGAAGGCAATGCGACGTGATTGAACATCTCGACAACATGCGCCCGGTCGATCTGCTTTGCGATGACGACCTCTTGCATGTGGAACTGACGGACGGTCGTATCGTCAGCGTTCCGGTCTGGTGGTACCCGCCCCTGAAGGAGGCGCTGCCGGTGGAGCGGAACAACGTGGAATTCATGCCGTCGAGCATCCATTGGCCCGACATCGATCTCGATGTGACGGTGGTCAGCATGCTCCTCGGGAGACAGGCGTCGGGCGCGCGACCGCTGGACGCTTCGGGCAAGATGCAGATGGGAACGAGACAGTAGGATTAGGCCCTTCAGTTGAAGGATATTGTGGAAGGGGTGAGGTAATGCCGACGGTCCTTCGCAAGTATGGGTTCCGCTTCCATTTCTATGGGTTCGATATGGGTGAACCTCGGCATATCCATGTCACCGGGCACGGCGGCACGGCGAAAATCTGGCTCGAACCAATCGAACTGGTCGAGGCCAAGGGGTTTAATACCGCAGATCTGAGACGTATTATGGATGTCGTCGAGGATCACCACGGGCAGTTTGTGGAGGCATGGAATGAGTTCGCCAAGTCTGTATCCTGAAAACGAACGGCCGGTTGAGGCGTGGTGCGACCTTCACAATGTTCACGTGCGGCTCGCGGATGGACGTGAGGTGATCACTCCTTTGTGGTGGTATCCCAGCCTTTACGCAGCGACGCCCGCCCAGCGAAACAACATCGAGCTTATGCTGGCAGGTGTGCATTGGCCGGATGTCGATGAGGATCTGTCCATCCGGGGCATGCTGGCTGGCTGGAAATATCCGCAGGCCAAAGCGCCGGAGAAGGCGGCGTGACGGAATTTGAAACCGAGGAAATGCGTCCGGTAAAAGCATGGTGCACAAAAGACGAGGTGCATGTGACGCTTGCCGATGGGCGCACGATCTCCGCACCTCTCTGGTGGTACCCGTTTTTGTCTGGCCTCGATGAGCAGGGCTTGAACGAGATTGAGCTAATGTACGAAGGCATCTGGTGGACGAAGGTCGATGAGGGAATCTCGGTGAAAAGCATGTTTCTAGGTGTCAAGGCTCCCGGGGCCAAGGCACCCGACAAGGCGGCCTGATAGACGCGCAGACGATCGAAGACATCGCGACGGAATTTGGAATTTGCGCGGCTGGCGCATTGAGGAAGACGAGAAAGTCCAATGAAATTCACACTCTCCTGGCTGAAGGATCACCTGGAAACCGAGGCCTCGCTCGAGGAAATCTGCGAGCGGCTGACCGCCATCGGCCTTGAGGTCGAGGACGTCGACGACAAGGCTGCCTACAGGCCCTTCGTCATCGCCAAGATCCTGACGGCGGAAAAGCATCCGGAAGCCGATCGCCTCAAGGTCCTCACCGTCGATGCCGGTGACGGCAAGCCGGTGCAGATCGTCTGCGGTGCGCCGAATGCCCGCGCTGGCATGATCGGTGCCTTGGCGCGTCCGGGCACCTATGTGCCGGGCATCGATGTCACGCTGTCCGTTGGCAAGATCCGTGGTGTCGAGAGCCATGGCATGATGTGCTCCGAAAAGGAGCTCAACATCTCCGACGACCACAACGGCATCATCGACCTGCCCGAGGATGCGCCTGTTGGTACGTCTTTCGCCTCTTACGCTGGCCTCGACGATCCGGTCATCGAAATCAACCTGACGCCGAACCGTCCGGACTGCACCTCGGTCTTCGGCATCGCGCGGGATCTGGCTGCTTCCGGTTTGGGCAAGCTCAAGGCGCCTAAGGCGCCAGCCTTCAAGGTCGAGGGAGAAACCCCGCATCAGGTGAAGCTCGAGCTCGAAGACCATCTCTGCCCCGGCTTCGCCTATCGCCTCGTGCGCGGCGTGAAGAACGGCCCGAGCCCGAAATGGATGCAGCAGCGTCTGCTCTCGATCGGCCTTCGCCCGATCTCGGCGCTCGTCGACGTCACCAACTACATGACCTTCGACCAAGGCCGTCCGATGCATGTCTTCGACGCCGACAAGGTCAAGGGCGCGCTGGTCGTCCGTCGGGCGAAGGAGGGCGAGGAGATCCTCGCGCTCGACACCCGTACCTACAAGCTGAACCCGAACAATGTCGTCATCGCTGATGATAACGGCCCGGAATCGATCGGCGGCATCATGGGCGGCGAGCATTCGGGCTGCGATGACAACACCGTCAACGTGCTGATCGAGTCCGCGCTCTGGGATCCGATCAACATCGCCAAGACCGGCCGCGCCCATGGCATCATTACGGACGCACGCTACCGCTTCGAGCGTGGCGTTGATCCGGAATATATGGTGCCGGGCCTTGAGCGCACCACCGAGCTGGTGCTTGAGATGTGCGGTGGCACGGCAGCAGCAGCCAAGGTTGAGGGCTACAAGGGGCACCAGAAGAAGGTCGTCGATTTCCCCTATTCGGAAGTCAAGCGCCTGACGGGTCTGACCGTTTCCAACGCGGAGTCCCGCGAGATCCTGACGGCACTCGGTTTCGAGATTCTGTCAGGCGACGAGACGTCGGCCAAGGTCTCCGTTCCCTCCTGGCGTCCTGACGTCGATGGCAAGGCGGATCTGGTGGAAGAGGTCATGCGCATGTTCGGCGTCGACAAGATCAAGCCGGAACCGCTGCCGCCGACCGGCTCCGTCAACGGCAAGATCCTCACCACGCTGCAGATCCGCACGCGGTCTGCCCGCCGGGCGCTCGCCTCGCGCGGCATGCTGGAAGCGGTTACCTGGTCCTTCATCTCGGCCGAGCATGCCAAGCTCTTCGGCGGTGGCAGCGACAAGCTCAAGCTCGTCAACCCGATCGCGGCTGATATGTCCGACATGCGGCCCTCGCTGCTGCCGGGCCTGCTGACCGCTGCCCAGCGCAATGCCGACCGTGGTTATGGCGACGTCGCGATCTTCGAAGTCTCCGGCACCTATGAAGGCGACACGCCCGACACGCAGCGCCGCGTCGCCGGTGGCGTGCGTCGTGGCACGGCCTCGATCGCCGGTGCCGGCCGCATGTGGTCCAATCAGGCCAAGGGTGGCGGCAAGCCGGTCGACGTCTTCGACGCCAAGGCCGATGCACTCGCCGTGCTCGAAGCCTGCGGCATTCCCATGAGCAATGTCCAGATCGAGCAAGGCGGTCCGGAATGGTATCATCCCGGCCGCTCCGGCACGATCAAGGCCGGCCCGAAGGTCGTGCTCGGCACCTTCGGTGAATTCCACCCGAAGACGCTGGAAGCACTCGATGTCTCCGGCACGCTGTGCGGCTTCGAGATCTATGTCGATGCCCTGCCTGAGCCGAAGAAGAAGGCGACCCGCACCAAGCCCGCACTCGAGCTCTCGCCCTTCCAGATGGTGAAGCGCGACTTCGCCTTCGTCGTCGAAAAGGCGGTCGAAGCCGGTGCGATCATCAAGGCAGCGACGAGCGCCGACCGCAAGCTGATCACGGGCGTCAACGTCTTCGATATCTTCGAGGGTGCGTCCGTCGGCGAGGGCAAAAAGTCGGTGGCGATCGAAGTCTTGATCCAGCCGGCCGACAGGACGCTGACCGACGAGGATTTCGACGCGCTGACGAAGAAGATCGTCGGCAATGTCGAGAAGTCGACCGGTGGTGCGCTCCGCGCCTGATTAAAGAAAGAGAGCGAGCGCTGTTTGGCGCTCGCTCTTCTCATCCTGCACCGTCAGGGATGGATGTAGTAGACCTTGTTGACGATCTTCCAGTTGCCGGCAACTTTCACCATAGACAGGATGTCGGTGAAGCGGAGCCCCGCAAATTCGTCAATAACCGTCACGCATGCGGTATCTCCGATCAGGGTGGCGGATTGCACGTCGCAGAGAGGTGTCGACCCGGGCGCGGCGGGTGTTTCGGCGAGGATGGCCTCAATGAAGGCATCGAGGCTGAGCCATTCCAGAGCGTTCTGATAGTTCCCTATGATGGCTGCATCCGGATGGAATGCCGTGCGGAGCTGGCCTTCGTCGCCAAAGGCCATTGCCTGCACGTAAGAGAATGCAAGATTACGGACCGCCTGCTCGTCTGTCATCGCACAAGCCCCCTGGTTTTGCCTGCAACTTATCACACCGCGTCTTCCGGCTGAAGTGGGTCAGGCTTCTCTGGCCTCGCCGTCGGCTTACACGGTTGCGGTCACCGGGCGAAACGGACCCCTTGAACGTCTGGGGCAGCAACAAGTCGGGGCATAGGCTGCCTTGCTGAGCCGTGCGCGTCTGATCCGGTTCCGGCAGTACCGGATTGTCATCCAGTCAAGAAAAAGCCCTTCCCCTGTATTCGGGGAAGAGCTTCTTACATGTCGAGGCCTGAACGGTGGGTCAGCTTCAGAGGCTGACGCGGCGGCCTTCCTTGTCAGCGGACTTGCGGTCGCTGCCATGCTTGGCAAGGATCGCCTTGGCGTCTTCGACCGAGATGCGATGCTTCTTGGCGAAGGGGATGGGCTCATAGCCCTTGGGCGCCACGGGGGCGGTGTTTTCGTCTGCCATGCTGGTCTCCAATTCGGAATATGCCCCGGCAGGATGCCGAAGCCCTAGATGTCGCGGTAAACGGGGAAGAAGGGCTCGTCGGTGGCGAGCGGATGCGACGCGTGCGAAGGGCGTCGCCTATGGCGCTATGTAGGGATCACCAGCCCAAAGCTCAATACTTCTTCTTCCGCAACATCTTGTTGCCCTTCGGCCCGGTAAAGACCGGGGTCCGGTCGCGGTTCTCCGCCTGAAGTTGGCGCCAGCGGTCGAGGCGGTCAGGATCAAGCGTGCCGCCCTTGATCGCGCCTTGCACGGCGCAACCCTTTTCGTGGGAATGGCTGCAATCGCGGAACTTGCAATGCGGCGCAAGTTCGGTGATTTCGGCAAACAACGTGTCGATACCGTCGGTGACGTCGCTGACATAGAGCGTACGGATACCGGGGGTGTCGATCACCCATCCGCCGCCGGCAATCGCATGCAGCGAGCGCGCCGTGGTGGTGTGGCGTCCCTTGGCGTCCTGTTCGCGGATGGTGCCGGTCTTTTGCGGCTCTCCGGCACCCGGGCCCGAAAGCGTATTGACCAGCGTCGACTTGCCGACACCCGACGAACCGACCAGCGCGACCGTCTGCCCCGGTCCGCACCAGGGCATCAAGGGGTCTATGGCGTCTGGCGAACGGGCATTGACGATCACCACCGACAGATCCCGCTGCAGGGCTGACGCCTGAGCGGCATAAGTCTCGGCGTCGTCGACCATGTCGGCCTTGGTGAGCACGATCACCGGCCGGGTGCCCGCTTCGTTCGCCATGATCAAATAGCGTTCGAGCCGCGCCGGGTTGAAGTCGGCATTGCAGGAGGTGACGACGAAGAGTGTATCGACGTTGGCGGCGGCAAGTTGGTGACCGATGACGCCTTCAGCACGGCGCTGGAAGACGGTTCGGCGCTCAAGGCGTCGTACCATGAGGCGGGTATGAGGATCGGCCAGCACCCAGTCGCCGACGGCATAGTCGGCCGTATTGGCATTCGGGGCAAGCTCCAGGTCAGCCGGGCCGCTGCCATCGATCGCGTCGACCCGGTCGCGGTGAACCGACGAGATACGGCGCACGAGCAGATGGCTTTCGTCAGGCCCCACCTGTTCGGCGAAGAAGGTGTCGAAGCCCAGCCGGTCGAGGGCGGCCGTGTCGGTCAGCCGCGTCAAGGGCGGACCCAGATCTGGAGAGAGGAGAACATGGTCTGGCTTTCCTGAGCAGGTCGGGGATCGGTCAGTCCTCATAGCGCAGAACGTGGGCGCTGACGCGGGAAATCTGCGCGTCAGCTCATTTCATCGCCAAGGACAGACTGTCCCGCAGGGCTCTGGTCAGGCGGGCTGCTTATCCGGGCCGAGCATTGTTTTGCGCGCCGGCAGCTTTGCAAACATCACGGCATTGCCGGCAAGGGTCAAAAGCAGGCCGAGGCCTGAAAGCAAGGTCCAGTGATAGTCCTCGTAGAGTGTCGAGAGCGTCAGCGCGACGACGGGGAAGAGCACTGTGGCATAGGCCGCCTTCTGCGAGCCGATACGTGAGACGAGCATCAGATAGGTGGTGAAGCCCACGACGGAGCCGATGGCCGCGAGATAGAGCATGGCGGCGAAATAGGTCAGCGTCGGCGGCGCGATGATCGGGGTGCCGGTGACCGCGATCAGCAGCAACAGGGCAAACGCCCCGTAACTCATGCCCCAGGCATTAGCGGTGATCGGTGCGATGCCGGAGGCGCTGTTGCGCCGCGAGGCCATGTTGCCGAGCGAGAAGAACAGGGTGCCCAAAGCTGAGAGGCCGATGCCCTTCCAGCTGTCGGGGTTAAGGGTGAACAGGATGTCGACCCCGAAGAGCAGCACCAGCCCCGTGGCGCCGAGTGCTGCGGCGATCAGGGTGCGGGAGCTGATCCGGTCGCCGAAAAAGAGGCGGGCATTGACGGCGTTGTAAATGGTCGCCAGCGAAAAGACGACAGAGATCAGGCCGGAGGGCACATAGCTTGCGGCGTGGTAGAAGCAGAGGAAGTTGCAGCAGAACAGGCAGAGCGCCTGAGCGAGAATGAAGGGCTGCTGTTTCAGCGTCGGCACCTTCAACCGTCCTGTGATGGCAAGGGCTGCGGCCAGAATGAGCGCGGCGGTGGCGAAGCGGTAGAACACCGAGACCAGTACCGGGACAGGTCCGATCTGAAGCGCGATCGCGATCCAGGTCGTACCCCAGATCAAGACGGTTGAGGAAAACAGCAGGAAATTCGTCATCGGGTGTCATTCCATGTCTGAAAGCGGATGGACGCAAAATGCGTACAAGCGCCGCGCGGGAGCCTTGGCGCTGACTTCAACGCGCATTTGGCGCGAAGTTCTTGCACGATCTTGCGGCGAACTGCGCCTTAAGGTGCCGTCTTGGCCAAGCAGTGGTGGCGCAAGCCCTGTCTTGCGCTAGGATGCCTGCGATATCACTGGATTGTCTCCATGCTGCATGCCTCATCCGTCTTTGGTTCGCTGTCCGCCTCGTCCCGTGCCGAGCGGCTGGATACGCTTGACCTCGGCGAGGGTAGAGCAAGTGCCATCTGGCGCAATAGCCACGACCGCATGCGCTATGAGCGCACCGACGGCCACACCTTCAGCTGTTACCTCTTCGGTGGGGACGGCACCCGCCGTGTTGATGCCGGCTCCATTCAAGGTTGGCCGGGTGCGCTCTGCATCATGCCGGAGGGCGCCTCATCCGAGTGGGAGATCACCGACAGCTTCGAATTCGTCCATCTCTACGTCTCGGATCATGAATTACGGCGGCTGTTTTCGCAGACCTTCGATCGCGATGCCAGGCTGATGGTGATCCCCGAAACGACATTCGATGAAGCCCCGCAGCTTACCGCTGCGCTGGGGCGTCTGGCCGCGGCGACGAGAAGCGGGGAACGGCTCCTGGCGGAACAGGCGCTGACAACCGCCGTCGGTCATCTCTTCCTCGACCCCCGCTATGGCGGGGAGAAAGCGGTGACGCTGCGCGGCGGGCTTACCCCCGTGGTTCGTCGGCGTTTGGTCGAGTTTATCGACGCCTCGCTCGACCGAACCATCACGCTGCAGGACCTGGCAGCCCTTGCGGGTTTGAGTGAATTCCACCTGCAGCGCATGTTCAGCGTCAGTTGCGGCGTCTCGCCCCATGGCTTCATCCTCAACCGGCGCATCGACCGCGCTCGTTCGATGCTGGCCGGTGTCCAGCCGATCGCCCAGATCGCCACTGCCTGCGGCTTCAGCAGCCAGAGCCACCTGACGCGCATGTTCAAGGCGGTGACCGGAACGACGCCGTCTGCCTATCGGGGTTGCATCGTCTCAAACTAGGCCACTGAACGCACTGTTCACCCGAACACATCCATGATGAGGCGGATTCTGCCCTTGCGGCGCAAGGTTGCCTTAATCAACTCTGCCTAGGGTGCGTTGCATAACCATCGTCAAATTTTCATGACGCAATGAATGTTCAGGCAGGCAAACTCATGACCAATTCCGTGGACGCGAACATTTTCGAACTCGCGCCAATCGCGATGTGGATCGAGGACTTCAGCGGCGTAAAGGCGCAGTTTGACACCTGGCGTGCGGGCGGCGTGACCGATCTTCGCAACTTCCTGAAGCAGGATGTATCGCGCGTGGCGGAATGCTCGGCCAAAATCCGCATTCTGAAGGTGAACCGCAAGACGCTCGAACTCTTCGAGGCCGCCGATCTCGAGGAACTCTCCGGCAATCTCGACAAGGTCTTCCGCGACGACATGTGGGAGACCCACATCAACGAACTGACGGATCTCTGGGATGGCAAGACCGAGTTCGTCGGCGCCACCGCCAACTACACGCTGACCGGCCGGCGGCTCGACATCCAGCTGCGCGGTTCCGTTCTGCCTGGCCATGAGGAGACGCTGACGCAGGTGCTCGTCACTACCGAGGACGTGACCGATCGGGAAGACGCCCGCCGGGCCGAACTCGAAAACCGCCGCTATGCCGAAGGGGTTTTCGAACATTCCCCGGTCTCGCTCTGGATCGAGGACTTCAGCAGCATTCGCAACCTGATCGAAGACGTCCGCTCCCGCGGTATCGAGGATTTCCGGGTCTTTACCGATGTGCATCCGGAGTTTGTCCGGCAATGCATGTCCGAGATTCGCGTTCTCGACGTGAATCAGGCGACGCTTGATCTCTTCGGTGCACCGGATCGCCACACCCTGCTGATGCGGCAGGGCGAGATCTTTCGTGACGAGATGGAAAAGCCGTTCCGAGAGCAACTTATCGACCTCTGGGATGGCCGGCTGTTCCACAGCCGTGAAGTGGTGAATTACGCCCTCGACGGCAACGTGCGTCATATCCTGCTGAACTTTGCCGTCTTCCCCGGCCACGAGCGTGACTGGTCACGGGTGCAGGTGGCGCTCACCGACATCACCGCGCGCAAGAAGGCCGAGGCCTATCTCGAATATCTCGGCAAGCACGACATCCTGACCAAGCTGCACAACCGCGCCTTTTATACCGACGAACTGAACCGCCTGGAGCGCAAGTCGTTGCGCCCGGTCTCTGCCATTGTGATCGACCTGAACGGTTTGAAGGAAGCGAATGACGAGCGCGGGCACGATGCCGGTGACCAATTGTTGCGTCGCTTCGGCGAAGTACTGAACAGCGTGGTGAAGGCGCCGCATCATGCCATGCGCATCGGCGGCGACGAATTCGCCCTGCTGATGCCGGGCGCGGATCAGCAGGCGGCCCAGGGCATGGTGGAGACGATCCACGAGATCCTGAAGATCAACAACCAGTTCTATTCGGATGCAGCACTCAGTATCTCCATCGGCACGGCGACGAGCGAGCCGGGCGAGAGCATGGAAGCTTTGATGAAACGCGCCGACGACGCGATGTATGAAAACAAGCGGTCCTTCTACGCCGGAAAGTCGACAGCCGAGGGGCGCCGCGCCCGAAGCTGAGGGCGCGCCGCTTCCATTTGATGCTTGAACGAGGCAGGGCTCCTGGAGCAGCCTTCTCTTGGTAAGTTAGCGACCGGCCATCTTCGCCATCGACTCATTGTAGCGGGCGCCGGCCACCTTGTCGGGCGCCACGATGGCGCCGAGTTGAGCCAGGTCCTGCGGCGACAGCATGATCTCGGTGGCCGCGACATTGCTTTCCAGATTGGCGATTTTGGTGGTGCCGGGGATTGGCACGATGAAATCGCCCTGGGCGAGGACCCAGGCGAGCGCCAGCTGGCCGGCAGTCACGCCCTTGTCGGCAGCCATTGCTTCCAGCGCAGTCACGAGCGCCAGATTGGCGTCGAAATTCTCCTGGTCGAACCGCGGAAGGCCACGGCGGAAATCGTTTGCGCCAAGCTTGCCGAGATCCTTCAGCGCGCCCGTCAGCATGCCGCGGCCGAGCGGCGAAAAGGGCACGAAGCCGATGCCGAGTTCCCGGCAGGTGTCGAAGACGCCATTGTTCTCCGGATCGCGGGTCCAGAGCGAATACTCGCTCTGGATGGCGGCGATCGGATGCACCGCATGGGCCCGACGAAGCGTCGCGGCACTCGCTTCCGATAGGCCGAGCGCCCTGACCTTGCCGGCCTTGACCAGATCCGCCATGGCACCGACCGTCTCCTCGATCGCCACATCGGGATCGACTCGGTGCTGGTAGAAGAGGTCGATCACCTCGACACCCAGCCGCTTCAGAGAAGCGTCAGCCACGGCACGCACGTGTTCCGGCCGGCTATCGAGGCCTGAAGGACGGGCGGCCTTAGCCTCGTCGCCGACGGTGAAGCCGAACTTGGTGGCGATCAGCACGGTGTCGCGATGCTTGCGCAGTGTCTTGCCGACCAGTTCTTCATTGGTGAAGGGCCCGTAGACTTCGGCCGTGTCGAAGAAGGTGACGCCGAGCTCGACGGCACGATCGATCAGCGACTGGGCCGAAGCCTCGTCGATATTGGTGCCATAGGCATGGCTCATGCCCATGCAGCCGAGGCCGAGGGCGGAAGGGGAAAGGGAACCGAGACGACGGATTTGCATGAGGGCCTCCTTCGAGGACTGGATCTGGCTGGAAGCCTAGCATGGCAGCGAAAGCTGGCACAGCAGGCAGACTGTAAACTAGGGCGACAGCTCAGTTCTGAAAACAGGTGCAAATGCTCATGGGTTGTTCTATCTGTTGGAACAATGAACCGAACACAGCTCTCCCAACTGGCCGTGCTGGCCTGTGTCGCAAAACGCGGAAGTTTCCGCGCCGCAGCTGACGAACTGGGCATAGCGCCATCTGCCGTCAGCCACGCCGTCTCTGCGCTGGAAACCAGTCTCGGCCTTCGTCTGATCGCCCGCACCACCCGCAGTGCGGCGCCGACGGAGGAAGGTCGGCGGCTTCTCGAGGTGCTGGTGCCAGCGCTGAGCGATATCGATACTGCGCTCACCGCCCTCTCCGACGGTCGCGCCCACCCGGCCGGCCCCTTGCGCATTACCATGCCGCTGCTTGCCGCCCAGGACGTGATCGCTCCACGCCTCGGCGAATTCACCCGCCTTTATCCCGAGATCGAGCTTGAGATCGCGACGGATGACCGATTTCAGGACATCGTCGAGCAGGGATTCGATGCGGGTCTGAGACTGGGGGAGCACCTGGAGGCGGACATGGTGGCCGTGCGTGTCAGCGGACCGTGGCGCGGCGCGGTCGTGGGCGCCCCTGTGTATTTCGAGCAGCATGAACGGCCGTCGCATCCGCGCGATTTGGCCGCGCAAGTATGCATCCGCCGACGCTTTTCCAGCGGCAGCATCTATCGCTGGGAGTTCGAAAAGGACGGCCGCGCACTCTCCGTTGACGTGCGCGGCAGCCTCATCCTCTCCGATCAGACCCTGATGCGCCGTGCCGCGATCGACGGGGCTGGGCTCGCCTATATCTTCGACGCCCGCGTTCACGAGGACATCGAAGAGGGGCGACTGATCCGCGTTCTCGAAGACTGGTGCCCGCCCTTCGACGGCTTCTCGATCTATTACCCCACCCGCCGCCAGATGCGCCCGGCCCTGCGGGCCTTTATCGATTTCTTCCGCTGGCGCGGATGACTAGGCGTCAGCCGAATTTCAGTCGATAGCGCACGTGACCATCTTCGGGGGCATAGGTGTCGTAAAGCTTGCGCGCTGTCTCATTGCCCCGGTCGGTGTGCCAGTAAAGCCGCGACCAACCCCTGGCCTTGCTGATCGCAATCAAGTCGTCGATCAGAGCCCGGCCGATGCCGCGACCCCGAAAAGCCGCGTTCAGGAACAGGTCTTCCAGATAACAATCTGGCGTCTTCACCCAAGTGGAATCATGGAAATGATGGATGGCGAAACCCGCCAGCACCCCGTCGACCTCCGCCACGCGCATGGAGACGCGCGACGAAGCGTCGAGAATGCGGGTCCAGGTGTGCGCGGTCACATCGTCAGGTAGGTCCACCTTGTAGAAGGTAAGATACTGGCCCCAGAGATTGCGCCATGCAGTCTCGTCGGCAGCTGTGGCGTCGCGGATGACGGCGGCTGAAACACTCATGCGGCCGACTCGTTGAGCTGGGCGATCTGTGCATCCGAGAGCGTCAGCCGACCGGCCGCAATCAGGCTATCAAGCTGGCGCAGGCTGGTGGCCGAAGCGATCGGGGCGGTAATGCCGGGCTGTGCGGCGACCCAGGCGATGGCCACGGTCGCAGGGCTGGTCTGGGTTTCAGCGGCAACCGCGTCGAGTGCATCAAGGATGCGCAGGCCGCGCGGGTTGATATAGTCGCCGACCCGGTAGGCACGAGAGGAATTGGTCGTGTCCTCGGCCTTGCGGTATTTGCCGGTCAGGAAGCCGGCCGCGAGCGCATAATAGCTGATGACGCCGATTTCCTCGGCAAGGCAGAGATCCCGGACCGGGCCTTCGAATCGGTCACGGGTGTAGAGATTGTATTCGGGCTGCAGCACGTCGAAGCGGGGAAGCCCAGCCTTCGCGGCAGCATCAAGGCTCGCCTTCAACTGCACGGCATCATAATTCGAGCAGCCAATGGCGCGAACCTTGCCGGCGTCCTTCAGTCGGCCGAAGGCTTCCAGCGTCGCTTCGATCGGCGTCTCCTCGTCCGGCTTATGGGCGAGATAAAGGTCGATGTAATCAGTGCTGAGACGCTTGAGTGAGGCATCGACGGCCTCGCCAATCCACTTTGGCGACAACCCGGTCTTGCGCCCCTGACTGTCGAAGCCGACCTTGGTGACGATCACCACGTCTTCACGCCGTACATGGCCCCGCGCCAGCCATTTGCCGATGATCGCTTCGCTCTCTCCGCCGACATGGCCATCAACCCAGGACGAATAAACATCCGCTGTGTCGATCGTGTTGAAGCCGGCATCGACGAAGCGGTCGAGGAGAGCAAAGGAGGTCCTCTCGTCGGCGGTCCAGCCGAAGACATTCCCGCCGAAGATAACGGGGGCGATCGAAAGGCCGGTGCGGCCGAGAGCACGTTTCTGCATGGGAGCCTCAAATACGGATCGGGGAACGAAAACTTGTGGGGACGCTATCAAGCGTCAGCCGAAGGCACCATTCAAAAGCTTTGATGGGTTCAGAAACGAAATGGTTCAAGCGGCTGGGAATGGTATCGATATGGGCCGATCGGTGCCGCTTTCCAGTGTCCCGGCGCTCAGTCCGCCGTCTTGCGGAAGGCGCTGGGGGACAGTCCGTGATGCTGCGCAAAGACCCGGCGCATGTGCCGCGACGAGGTAAAGCCTGCGCGATGGGCGAGGTTTTCCATATCGAGCCGGGACTGTTTCAAGAGTTCCTGGGCAAGTGTCACCCGCATCAGGTTGACGTAGTCGACGACCGACAGGCCGACATGCTCGCGAAAAAGCCGCGACAGGTGCCGCTCGCTCAAATGCGCGATCTCGGCCAGCCCCGGCAGCGACCAGTCTCGCGCCGGATCGGCCATGATTGCATCCTGAGCGCGGTGGATTGCCGGGTGGATGTGATTGCGGCCCGATAGCCAGGGCGACATCTGCGGGTCCTGGCCGCTGCGCCTGAGATAGATGACCATCTTGCGCGCGGCTGCAAGTGCGGCTTGAGGCGAGGCAAGGCGGCTGACGAGATGCAGCATCAGGTCGATGCCGGTGGAAATTCCAGCGCTTGAGAAGCGATTGCCGTCTTCGACATAGAGACGGTTTTCCAGCACGCTCGCGGTCGGGGCAAGAGCGCGCAGTTCGTCCAGGCACTCGGCATGCGTGGTGCACTGATGACCTTCCATCAGCCCGGCGGCGGCGGCGAGCAGTGCGCCAGAGCAGATGGTCGCAAGCCTCGTGTCGGGGCGAACCGTGCCTGCAAGCCAGCGCGTCAGCGTCCTAAGCTCCGCTTCCCGCGCCATCTCGGCAATGCCGACCGTTAGGCTGCCGGAAATGATCAGGATCGCATTCTCCGGCAGGCTGTCGGGCAGAGGCTCCAGCCCGTCGAGAACAAGCCCGATCGAGGTCTGCTGCCGGGGCTTTGCCGAGATGTAGCGATAGTCGAAACGGACCCGGTCCTGCTCCTGGTTCGCATAGCGCAGCACCTCCAGCGGACCGGCGATGTCGATCAGCAGGGTGTCGGGCGGAACGAGGATGAAGACCGGGATCACGTCCATGGCAGTTCTCAGGCGGCGACGGAAAGGGTGCCGAGCGCCTGCTCGACAGTGGCAATGCGGGCGAAGCGACCCGACAGCACCAGTTCGGTGCGGATGCGGATGTCGTCAGCCGTGAAGACTCGGCCCGATGCATGCGTCATCGGGAAGGTGAGGGTCGCCTCGGTGACGAAGTCGACATCAAAACCGAGATCGGACGCATGGCGGCTCGTGGTTTCGCAGCATTGCTCGGTCCGGATGCCGGAAACGATGACGCGACGGATGCCCTTTTCGCGCAGCCACGCCTCAAGACCGGTGTCGACCAACGCGGAATGTACACCCTTGTGGAAGGTAACGTCGGGATCGATCGTGATTTCCTCCAGCGCGCGCACCAAGCCGCTTTCGAGCGTGAAGGGTGCGTCCGTATCGACGTGGAATATCTGGACGATCGGCATGCCGACCGCCTTTGCCCCATCGATCAGCGCCTGCTGGCGGGCGAGATAGGCGGGCAGTTCCGATGCATCCCAATAGGGCGCCTGGCGAAAACTCTCCTGAACGTCGACGACGATGAGGGCGGTATCTTGAGCGGACATATCTGTCTCCTGTCGTTGCGATGAAGCTTAGCATAAGTCCTTTCATTGCAGCTACCATGCGCCCTCCGGACGAAATTCGGACATTTTCGGCCATCATGCTTTCCGTATTCGCGTGGCCTCGTCAGCGAACGCCGTTGCGCCCCGCCGGTGCTTCCCCTAATGTCCGGCCCGATGATTTCAGGGAGGATTGAGATGCTGCGTTTCGGAATTCTGTCGACGGCCAAGATCGGTCGTGAACTCGTGGTGCCGGCCATCCAGGATGCCGAAAACACCGTCGTGACGGCCGTTGCAAGCCGTGATCTGGCCCGTGCCCGTGAAATGGCCGACCGCTTTTCCGTGCCGCATGCCTTCGGCTCCTACGAGGAGATGCTGGCTTCCGACGTCATCGACGCCGTCTACATTCCGCTGCCGACCAGCCAGCATGTCGAATGGGCCATCAAGGCGGCCAATGCCGGCAAGCATGTGCTGTGTGAAAAGCCGATCGCGCTGAAGGCGGGCGAGATCGACGCGATCATCGAAGCCCGCGACCGCAACAAGGTCCTGATCACGGAAGCCTATATGGTGACTTATGCACCGGTCTGGCTGAAGGTGCGCGAGCTTCTGGCCGAAGGGGCCATTGGCACGCTGAAGATGGTTCAGGGCTCCTTCACCTACTACAACCGTGACCCCGGCAATATGCGCAACATCCCCGAGCTCGGCGGCGGTGCACTGCCGGATATCGGCGTCTACCCGACCATCACCACCCGCTTCGTCACGGGCAAAGAACCGGTCCGCGTCCAGTCGACCATCGAGCGCGATCCGCAATTCGGCACGGACATCTATGCGAGCGTGAAGGCGGATTTCGCTGATTTCGAGCTGAATTTCTATGTCGCCACCCAGATGGCCAACCGCCAGCTGATGGTCTTCCATGGCACGGACGGTTTCATTGAGGTGAAGTCGCCTTTCAACGCCGACCGCTGGGGTGCCGAGGAAGTCGAGCTTACCAATCGTGGCCACAATGTCTCGCAGATCTTCCGCTTCCCCGACAGCCGCCAGTACAAGCTGGAGGCGGAAGCCTTCGCCCGCGCCGTGGCCGGCACCAAGGGGGAGGTCGTGACGCTGGAAAGCTCCAAGGCCAACCAGAAGCTGATCGACGCGATCTATCGCGCTGCGGACAAGGACGGCTGGGAGACGGTGTAAGCGAAGGCTGACGCCTCAGCGGCGAAAGACGTAGCGCGAATAGCCGAAGAAGCTGAACAGCATGGCCGCGACCGACGCGGCCACCAGCGCCGCATAGGGGCTAAGCAGTGGGGCCATGATCAACAGCCCTGCATAGACGCCGTAATTCACCAGCGACGTGATGAGGCCGATGAAGCCGTAGCGAAAGCCTTCGACCACGATCGAGCGGCGCGATGCACCGAAAGTAAAACGACGGTTCAAGAGCCAGGTTGCCGTCATCGCCAGCGCAATCGCGATTGCGCGGCCTGACAGCGGGCCAAGGGGCGTACACGTCAGCAGCAGCCAGAGTATCCCGGCATCGACCAGGAAACCGGCACCCCCCACGATCGCGAAGCGCAGGAACTTGCTCATGCCGCCCGCGAGCGGTCGCCCTTTGCCGCAGCCCGGGCCGAGCGGCCTGTCTTGGCCGGAGCCGCGTCAGCCGTCTGTTCCGGCGTGAAGACCGTGCGCTTGAGGGCGGGCAGGGTCATGTAGTGGATGCGCAACTGTTCTGCCCGCGAGCGTGCCACGGAATCGAGGATCATCGCGGCCGTGAACGACAGGAAGGACATCATCATCAGCGCCATGGCGCCAATCCAGGTCGGCATGCGCGAGACGAGGCCGGTTGTGAAGAATTCGTAGAGCACGGGGGCCATGGCCGCCAGGCTCACCGCCATCAGGCCGGCCGAGATCAGGCCGAAAAAGGCAAAGGGCCGTGTCTCCTTCATCAGCATGGCGAACATCCAGAGGATCTTGAAGCCGTCCTTGAAGGTCGAGAGCTTGGAATGCGAGCCTTCCGGCCGGCGGCCATAATCAAGCTCGATTTCGCAGACCGGCAGCTTCAGCCGCGAGGCATGCACGGACATTTCCGTCTCGATTTCGAAGCCGGCGGATACCGCGGGGAAACTCTTCACATAGCGGCGCGAGAAGGCCCTGTAGCCCGAGAGGATGTCCGTGAAATCATTGCCGAATAGCAGGCGGTAAAGTCCGTTGAACAGTCGGTTGCCGAATGCATGGCCGTTGCGGCCCGCATCGTCATGCACCCCACGCCGCGTGCCGACCACCATGTCGACGCGCTCGGTGATCAACGTGCGGATGAGTTCCTCTGCATCTCCGGGGCCATAAGTGCCGTCGCCATCGGCCATGATGTAGATGTCGGCATCGATGTCGCAGAACATCCGACGAACCACGTGGCCCTTGCCCTGGCGCCGTTCGCGCACGACCGTCGCGCCGGCGAGCATGGCGGTGAGCGCTGTCCCGTCGGTGGAATTGTTATCATAGACGTATATCCGCGCATCCGGCAGGGCAACGCGAAAATCGCGCACCACCTGACCGATGGTCGCTGCTTCGTTGTAGCAGGGCAAGAGAACGGCGATGTCGGGAGCATTGGAGGCCGAGCCACTCATGGGAAACCTGTCGAAGCTGTGGAGGCCCCTATGGTCCTCTGTCGCTTTACTATTTCTTGAGAAGGTTAAGGCTAGGTTTCGCCGGAGTATCCTCTTCGAAGGATTGCAAAGAGCCAGTCCATGCGCGCAGCTTCGGGGAACGGGGGATTGATGGTTGACGTATCCTTACCGGCGTCCGAGCGACACCCATGGCGGGGATCGCTCCTCTTGTGGGTCGGTTTCTACAGCCTGTCCGCCATCCTCCTGATCGCTCTTCTCAATCTTCCGGGCGCGCGTGATTATGTCGGCGGAGACAACGACGACGTCATGCGCCTTGTCGAGGTGCGCGATCTGCTCTCCGGCCAGTCATGGTTCGACCTGATGCAGTATCGCCTGGGTCTAGCCGGCGGCACGCTGATGCATTGGTCGCGGCTGATCGACCTGCCGATCGCGCTTCTCATCCGCCTCTTCTCCCATGTCGTGCCCGGCGAACAGGCCGAAGCGCTGGCGTTGCTGGTCTGGCCGCTGTCGCTGGTCGTGCCGTTGATGACGGCCATGGCATTTGCTGCCCGAAGGATCGGCAACGAGGCCACGCTGCATATCACGCTGATGCTGACCTCGGTCTTTTGCATCACCGGCAACCGCTTCCTGCCCGGCGCCATTGATCACCACAATGTCCAGATGGTACTTGCTGCCATCATGGCAGCCGGACTCCTGGACCCATTGCGGGGCAGGATCAGCCACGCGATCGCAGGCCTCGCGGCAGCAGTGGCCATCGCCATCGGTGCCGAGACGACGCCTCTGGTGGCTGTTGTCTGCGCGATCGTGGGCCTCGTCTGGGTCGTGGAAGGGCCAGCCTATGCGAGCGCCGCCCGGGCTTTTTCGCTGACGCTCGCGCTCGCGCTCTCGGCGCTGTTTTTCGCCACCGTGCCGCCATCCCGTTATGCGGCAGTCACCTGCGATAGCCTGTCTATCGGCTTTTACGCTATTGTCGGCATCGGCGCGGCCGCTCTCTTCTGCGCGACTTACCTCACCGGCAACGCCGGCTTGCGCCCGCGCATCGCCGCAATCCTGGTCACCGGTGCACTGGTTCTGGCGACCGCTGTGGTGATTGCGCCGCAATGCCTGCAGAATCCGCTTAACGAGCTCGATCCCCTGCTGAAAACGCTCTGGCTGGATGGCGTGGTCGAGGCCCAGTCCTTCCGCCAGCAGTTGGCGCTCGATGCGGAAAGTTTCGGCGGCTTCTATGCCGTCGGCTTCTTCGGCCTTTGCGTCTGCATCTTCCGCATTATCGGGCGTGATCGTGTCCGCAGCCATATCATCTTGCTGGCGCTTCTTGGCATCAGCTTCCTCGTGGCGCTCGTGCAGGTGCGGGGCGCGACCTTCTCCAACCTCTACGCCATTCTGCCGCTCTCCCTGCTGATCTCCGATCTGCGCCGCAAAGCCAGAGACGAGCCGGAGCAACTGGGTGCCGGACTGGTCTTCGCATTGACCGCGATCCTGTCGGTGCCCAGCGCCTGGGTCATCGGTGGGGTCCTTTTCGTCGAGGGCACGGCCGGCGTCACCAATCGGATGAAGTCGCTGGTGGAGGCGCCAGCATCGGGGCAGGCGGCGAGCACGCTGGACTGCGATATGCCGGCTTCCTACGCGGCGCTTGCCAAGGTGCCGCCGACGACGGTTGCGGCTCCCTCTGACATGGGCCCGGAGATCCTGCGCTTCACCAAGCACAGGGTGCTGACAGGCCCTTATCATCGCAACCAGGGTGGCATGCTGACCGAGCTCCATATCGGCCTTGCCGAGCCGGAGGAAGCCGCCGCCTTTCTGCGTGGTGCCGGTGTTGGCGTTCTCGCCTTTTGCCCGGGGTTCATCCAGAGCGAGAAGATTGCGACGATGAAGCCGGACGGGCTTTATGCGCAATTGGCCAAGGGCAATGTCCCCGCCTATCTGAACCCGGTCCAGATTGAGGGTCCGTCAGGCCTGAAGATATTCACCGTCAATCTGCCCTGATCATTGCCGGGGAAACCTGCACAGCGAAGCCGGCATGGGCTGATCTCGCCCGAAATTTCGGCTAGCAAGGGGAAATGAGTAATTTCTTCGACAGCGATTCGCCGACGAACGTGACCGAGTTTTCCGTTTCGGAACTCTCAGGCTCGATCAAGCGTACCATCGAAACGGCCTTCGACCATGTTCGTGTGCGCGGCGAAATCTCCGGCTATCGCGGCCCGCATTCCTCTGGCCACGCTTATTTCTCGTTGAAGGACGACAAAGCCCGCATCGATGCCGTCGTCTGGAAAGGGTCTTTCTCGAAGCTGAAATATCGCCCGGAAGAGGGCATGGAAGTGATTGCCACTGGCCGCATCACCACCTTCCCCGGTTCGTCGAAATACCAGATCGTCATCGAGCAGATGGAGCCAGCGGGGGCCGGGGCCCTGATGGCGCTGATCGAGGAGCGCAAGCGGCGTTTTACGGCAGAAGGCCTGTTCGATCCGGCCGCAAAGCAATTGCTGCCCTTCCTGCCGAAGGTGATCGGTGTCGTGACCTCGCCGACCGGTGCCGTGATCCGCGACATCCTGCACCGTATCTCCGATCGCTTCCCGGTGCATGTGCTCGTCTGGCCGGTCAAGGTGCAGGGCGAGGGTTCGGGTGACGAGGTAGCCAATGCCATCCGGGGGTTCAACGCGTTTTCCCCGGGCGGGGTAATGCCACGCCCCGATGTGCTGATCGTCGCGCGCGGTGGCGGCAGCCTGGAAGACCTCTGGAGCTTCAACGACGAGGCGGTCGTTCGCGCGGCTGCCGCAAGTGACATCCCGCTCATCTCCGCCGTCGGTCATGAAACCGACTGGACACTGATCGACTACGCGGCGGACGTGCGCGCACCGACGCCGACGGGTGCTGCCGAAATGGCGGTACCGGTGAAGGCCGATCTGGAGGCTCAGGTCGCAACGCTGTCGGCCCGCCTTTCGGGCGCGATGAACCGCCAGATGGACAACCGTCGCCAGAACCTGCGCGCTTTGGTTCGTGCCTTGCCGTCGCTCGATCAGTTGCTCGCCTTGCCGCGCCGCCGCTTCGATGAGGCCGCGGCAGGCCTCGGGCGTAGTCTCGAACTCAATACGATGAACAAGCGTCGGACCTTTGAACGGGCCGCAGCAAAGCTTTCACCCGACATGCTGGCTCGACGGCTGGTGGAGCGCAGGCAGCGTCTCGTCGAGCGCACAGCGCTCGCCGAGCGCATCATCGAGCGTTTACTCGACCGCAACAAGGCTCGCCTCGACAGGTTTGACGCAACGCTGACGGCGGTTCCGGCCCGGCTGAAGGCGATGACGGAGCGCTCCAAGGATCGGCTGGAAAGCCTGGGGCGTCGCGCCGACAGCGCCGTGGTGACCGACCTGCGCCGCGCCCGCCAGGCGCTCGTCGCGCAGGACCGCGTACTGCAGTCGCTGTCTTATACCAACGTGCTGGCGCGCGGCTACGCGGTGATACGTGATGCAGACAATCGTCCGCTGACGCGGGCAGGTGCGGTAACATACGGTCAGGGTATCGAGCTTCAATTCGCGGACGGCCGGGTAAAGGCTGTTGCTGGCGAAGACGTACCGCCCCCGGATCCTTCAGCCGTTCCGCCGACCCGAGCAGCGCCGGCGCAGAAACCGCAGCGCAAGAGCGAGCCGCCCGCAGGACAGGGTAGCCTCTTCTGATGGCAGCACGGCGTTTCCTCGTCGTGCTGGCCCATCCCTTGCCGGAGAGCTTTGCCGCCTCCGCCACTCGGACGGTGGTCGAGGCTCTGGAAGCGCGAGGTCATCTCGTCGATCTACTCGATCTCTACGCCGAGAACTTCGATCCGCGCCTCTCGGCCGCAGAGCGTGCCGCCTATATGGAACCGGGCTATCAGCCGACGGAGGTTTCAGGCGTCGTCGAGCGGCTTAAGGCGGCCGACGGCCTGGTCCTGGTCTTTCCGCAGTGGTGGTTCAACCTTCCGGCGATCATGAAAGGCTTCATCGACCGCATCCTGGTCCCGGGCGTCGCTTTCGAGCACGACAAGGCGGGTGGGCGTATCGTGCCGCTCCTCACCCATATCCGCACCTTCTGGGTGGTCACCTCCACGGGTTCCCCATGGTGGGTGGTTCATCTCTACATGGGCAATCCGCTGAAGCGCATCCTGAAGCGCGGCGTGGCGGCATTTTGCGCCAAGGGCGTCGATTTCCGCATGCTGGCGATCCATGATATGGATCGGGCGACCGAGGAAAGGCGAAAGCGGTTTTTGGCCAGGATTAGAGCCGTTTTCATGCACTTGTGACGAATAAAAACGGTCTCGGGTTGTAGTGTCAGAAATTACACTCTTGATTGAAAAGACTCCCAGATCAGAACCGATGGTTGACTTTCACAAGCAAAGCCTCTATCTAGGGGTCATCGATATTTGCTTGCTAAGCTTTGGTTGCCGCGCATTCGATGCGCCCTGACGAACCTTCCTTTCAAAAATCGTTATCCTGTCCGCAGCGCAGTCGCGCTGGGGAAAATCTATGCGCTACGAAAGGGTTCATCATGACCACTGGCACAGTAAAATGGTTTAATTCCACCAAGGGCTTCGGCTTCATCCAGCCTGACAACGGCGGCCCGGACGCGTTCGTCCACATCTCGGCTGTCGAACGCGCCGGAATGCGCGAAATCGTCGAAGGCCAGAAGATTGCCTATGACATGGAGCGCGACAACAAGTCGGGCAAGATGTCGGCCTGCAACCTGCAGGCAGCCTGATAAATCCGGGATCTGCTTTCCCTTGACCACGGATGTACTGGCACTGTTGAAAGCGCGATCCCACGGAAGGTCAGGCAATGCGCCTGGCCTTTTTTATTGCCCCTTGAGGGTAATCCTCCGAAGGAGACCAACATGACCGATAATCTCACTAAGTCGCGTCAGACGGCGGAAGCCGCCTTCGCCAAGACGCAATCGCAGTTTCTGGCGCGTGGCCGCGCCATCGACGAACTGGATTCGATCACGGCAGCCCGCGACGAGAAGACCCTGCGCCTGCGCGAGGCTCGCCTCGCCAAGGAGCGCCAGGACCGTGAAAACGTCACAGCCGCGCTTTTGGCCAAGCGCGCGCAAAAACCTTGAACTTTCCCGAGAGAACGACTGGAGCAGAACTTGAAGTTTACCCGAGACAACGGACTTTCCGAGCGCCGTGGCACCGCCGCTGAAGCCAAGGCCGCACAATTGCAGGCCTACAAGGCCGCCAGGGAAGCCGCCGAACCGATGAACGCCGCCCGCCAGGCCGAGCGCCTCGCCGTGGCAGCTGCCCGCGAACAGCGCCATGCTGAACGTGATCGCCTGAAGGCGGAGGAAAAGGCGCGTCTGGAAGCCGAGGCCGAAGAACGTCAGGCCGCCACCGAAGCTGCAGCCCGTGCTGAAATCGAAGCCCGCGAGGCCACCGAGAAAAATCGCATCTCCCGCGTTCTTGAAGATGAAGCCGCCCGCAAAGCCGAGCGCGATCGTCGCTACGCTGCCCGAAAGGCACGCCAGGGCTGAGCAATATCAGGCACCTCGGGTCCGGGATAACCCGTTGACCCGAAGGACCGCTTCTCCCACTGGCCCGATCAAGTGGTAAGACGCTCGTCCAGGACAGGGCCGCCTGCGGGCGCGGCCATTCAATTGCGCGCAATTGATCACCCTGACGTGATGGCGCTGGAAATCAGGCGTCCGAATGACCACATGATACCTCGACACCGGATGATCTCCCAAGCATCCGGCCCGCAAAGGAGAATATCATGAACAGGAAAACAGCATTGGCCATCGCCATGGCCGTCACCCTGGGCGCAGCATCGGCTCAGGCTGGAAATTATGTCGAAGTACAGAAGCTGACCCCGCAGGAAGTTCTGTTCGGCAAGCGCTACGATGACAATGTCACCGCTGTGCGTGTCGTTGAAACCGGTGGTCGAGGCGATCGCGATGCGCGAGACGATCTGCCCCTGCAGGTAGTCTTCCCGACGGGCAACAGCCTGCGCACGGCTCAGGCCCAGGTCGCCGATGACGCCAGCCTTTCGGCCGCACTGAAGACTCGCAAGATCGCCACCCGCAATGTCTTGTGGGTGCAGACGGCCATGAACGGCGGCAAGATCGTCTACTACCGTTGAACCTCCGCGACCTCATGAAGAAAACCCCGCCCTGGCGACAGGACGGGGTTTTTTGTTGACGGCCGCTGGGTCTGTTTTCAGGCCCATTCGCCCTTGCGCATGACCGGCACCTTCGAGCCATCCGCGCGGATGCCGTCGATGTCCACTTTGTCCGAGCCGATCATCCAGTCGATGTGGATCAGCGAGGAATTGCCGCCCTGCGCCTTGATCTGGTCCTGGCTGAGCGAGGCGCCATCGAGGAAGCACTTCGAATAGCACTGGCCAAGCGCGATGTGGCACGAGGCATTTTCATCGAACAGTGTGTTGTAGAAGAGCACGCCCGAGGCCGAGATCGGCGAAGAATGGGGCACCAGCGCCACTTCGCCTAGACGGCGTGCGCCCTCGTCGGTGTCGAGCACCTTGTTGAGCACGGCTTCGCCCTTCGATGCCTTGGCTTCGACGATGCGCCCGCCTTCGAAGCGTACCTGGATATTGTCGATCAGCGTGCCCTGATGGGAAAGCGGCTTGGTCGAGGAGACATGGCCCTCCACCTTCAGTGCATGCGGCGTGGTGAAGACTTCTTCGGTGGGAATGTTCGGATTGCAGGTCACGCCGTTCTTCGCCGTGGACGCACCGCCATGCCACTCATGGCCGTCGGCCAGGCCAACCGTCAGGTCGGTGCCCGGACCGGTGAAGTGCAGCGCCGCAAAACGCTCGCCGTTCAGCCAGCTCGACCGTTTCTTCAGTTCCGCATTGTGCTCGGCCCAGGCGGTGACTGGATCCTCGCGATCGACGCGTGAGGCGGCGAAGATGGCGTCGGCCAGCTTGCGCACGGCTTCTTCGATCGGCAGATCCGGGAAGACGAGCTTGGCCCAGGACGGGTTCGGATAGGAGCAGATGTTCCAGTTGATATCGAAATTGGAGATGTGCTCCAGCGCCGGCTTGTAGGCGATCGAGGTCGCCTTGTTGGCGCGGCCAACCTTGGCCGGGTCTTCAGACGCGAGCAGCATCGGATTGTCGCCGGAGATCGCAAGGCGGGCTGCACCGTTCTCATAGGCCTTGGCCATGCCGTCATAGAGCCAGTTGGGCGCCCGGTCGAAACTCTCGTCATGACCGTGGCGATAACGTGCCAGTGTCGTCTCTTCGTCCGAATAGAAGGTCGTGACGGTCGAAGCGCCAGCCTTATAGGCATGCGCCGTGATCAGCCGCACCAGCGGCACCGCAACCAGCGGCGCCGTCAGCACCAGATCTTGCCCTTTCTGCAACTGCAACCCGACCTTGATCGCCACCTCGGCGAGTTTGTTGAGCTTGGTCGGATCGATGGAGGCGGAATAATCGGGCAGGGTCATTGGGCATTCCTGTTTCATGTTCGGGTGCATCAGACTTAAGCGCAAAGGTGGCGAAGTCTAGACGGCTGTCTCTCAGGCTGTCAGTGGTGCCGCAATCGCGCGGAGCGCCTTCAGCGCATCCTGCGGCGACAGCCGCACCTGCAATCCGCGCTGCCCCCCATTCATGTAGACGAGCGCCTCGTCCATCGCGGAGATCTCGATCGCGGTCGGTACCTGCTTCTTCTGGCCGAAGGGGCTGATGCCGCCGACGACGAAGCCAGTAAGCTTTTCGGCATTTGCCGGCTTCATCATCGCCGCCGATTTGCCCCCGAAAGCGCTCGCCAGCTTCTTCATCGAGACCTCCTTGTCCGAGGGCACGATGACGCAGACCGGCTTGCCGTCGAGTTCGGCCATCAGCGTCTTCAACACCCGCGACGGATGCTCGCCAATCGCTTCTGCCGCCTGCAGCCCGATGCGCTCGGCATTCGGATCGTAGTCATAGGTCGCGGTAGTATAGGCCACACCGGCCTTATCGAGAAACTGCGTCGCGCGGGTGGTCTTCGCCATGGGTCAGGCCTTGAACGTCTGCTGGTAGGTTTCTGGCTTGAAGCCGACCACGAGCTTGCCGTCGACATCGAGCACCGGCCGCTTGATCATGGACGGCTGCTCCAGCATCAGCGCCTTGGCCTTCGCCGCATCCAGGTTGTCTTTCTGCGCCTCGTCGAGCTTCTTGAAGGTGGTGCCGGCCTTGTTGAGCAGCACCTCCCAGCCGACCTTGCCGATCCAGCCGTCGAGCGTTGCCGCATCTATCCCCTTGGCCTTGTAATCGTGGAAGTCATGCACGACGCCTTGGCTCTCAAGCCAGGTGCGGGCCTTCTTCATCGTATCGCAGTTCTTGATGCCGTAGATCGTCGTCATGCAGTGCGTCCTTCAATCCCCCCGCGAGAGATAGCAAGCAGGGCGGCAATTTCAAAGCACCGGAAACCGGTTTCCACCTGCCGAAAAAATAGGTCACTTTTGGACGGCGCGGCCAATTGCCACGGCATGGTTAAGCGATATGCTGCATCGCATTAGCATCTATTCATCGCATGCCCGTCGGACCCGCAGCGCTTGGAGGCTCAATGCGGATAGAGTTTCGTCTCGGCTTGATTTTGGCCGTCTGTTTCGTCTTCGGCCTGCTGATCGCCGGCTATATTTCCTACACACTCGAATTTCGTCAGGCCCGCAGCGAGGTGAACGAGAAATCCCGTGTTCTCCTGGAAATGGGTTTGGCCATGCGCAACTACACCAGCAGCCAGGTGGCGCCGCTGGTGAAGGCGCTGGGTTACGACGAATTTCACCCGCAGATGGTCCCCTCTTACGGCGCCCAGACCACGCTCGGCATCCTCCGGGAGAAATTTCCGGACTATCGCTACCGCGAGGCTTCGCTGAACCCCACCAATATCGACGACCGCGCCAATGACTGGGAAGTGACGCTGTTGCAGAACTTCCAGGACGATGCGGAACTGAAGGAGCAGTCGGGCGAAGTGGGCGAGGGGGCGGAACGGCGCTTCTATCTCGCAAGGCCGCTCCGCATGCCCAGCGAGGCCTGTCTGCAATGTCACTCGACACCCGAGGTGGCGCCGGCTTCGATGGTCGCGAAATACGGCAACAACGGCTTCGGATGGAAGATGGGCGACGTGATCGGCATGCAGCTCATCGAAGTGCCGGTGGCCGGGCCCAATCGCCAGGCGGCCAAGAGCCTTGCCGTCACACTCGGCGCTCTCACCTGCGTCTTCGTCCTGTCGCTCGCGATCTTCCTTCTGCTTTTGCGCCGCTATGTGACGCATCCCCTGGAAACCATCACCCGTCAGACCATCGAGACCAGCCTGGGAGCGGAATGGCAGGGGGCCGAACCGCGAGTGCGCATGAACGGCCAGTTCTACGACCTCGAGCAGTCGATCTCGCGATTGCGCACCAGTCTCAACGAGGCACTGCGGCTCTTTCCGGATCTTGGCGGCAGGAAGAACGACCGATGAGTTACCTGCTTTCGGCGCTGCTCGTAGCCTCGACCGCCCTCACCTGGCTGCTCTTCGTCACCCTGGCGCCTGACAGCGCCGATTGGGCGCCGGTGCTGCGAGATACTGCTCTGTTCCTGACCGCCCTCAGTGTCGCACGTTTCGTCGAGGTTGCGGTTGGCACCGTTGTCGACGATTCCGACGGCAACAGCCGGACCACCGATCTCGTCAAGGTCATGAGTTCGATCGTCATCTACATCGCCGCCATGCTCATCTGGCTGCACTATGGCATGGCTTTCGACATCACCAGCCTGCTCGCCACTTCGGCAATCGTCTCGCTGGTTCTCGGCTTCGCCTTGCAGAATACCCTGGGCAACCTCTTCTCCGGCCTCTCGATCGAGCTGGAGCGTCCACTCAGGGTGGGTGATTTCATCCGCAAGGGCAGCGTCGAAGGCGAAGTGGTGGCCTTGAAATGGCGCTCGATCTTCCTGCGCACACCTGATGGCAGTTCAGTCGTCCTGCCCAATAGCACGCTCGCCACGGATGCGGTCGAAGTGGTCAGGCGCGGACAGCCGGTCCGCACCGCCGTACCCTTTCTCGTGCCGGACCGGGTGCCGCCCATGCGCGTGTTCAAGGTGGTTGAAGAAGTCCTCGACCGTGGCATTCCGGGTGTCGCGGAAGATCCGCTGCCCTCTGCCGTCCTCATCGGTCCGCAGCCTGAGACGGGGGTCATGCGCTACGCTTTGCGCTGCTACACCACAAGGCCGATCGACACAACGTCGCTCGCCTCGCGGGTGCTGACCGCGCTTTGGTACGCTTTCGACAGGCACAACATCCCGATGACCGGCGAGGGCAGGGACGCGATCCCGCCCGCTCTGCCACAGACGGCGGCCTTTCCCGGCTGGCTCGCCGATCGCGGACGGCTGCTACGCTTCGGCCCGGGCGAAACCGTTCCGCCGGAACTCGCCGGCTTCGTCGTCGACGGGGGCCTGCACGAGGAGGTTCTGAGCCACGAGATCGATCTTCAGGTAGAACTGGCGCCGATCCTGGGGGCGGTCTTCGGTTCCAATCTACTGCCGCTGATCCCGCCAAACATCATCCGTCAGGTCGCCCGCCAGGCTGCGCTCTTTCTCGGCCCCGTCGCTTTCACGCTGGCCGAGCATTACGGCAGCCTGACCACCGATCCCTATCTGCTCTACCAGGCGCTCGCAACGCGTATTCCCGATCCCGTCGACCGCCAGCGTTTCCTCTCCAATGCCCCGGACCGACCGCTTCGTCATCTCACATCCGGCGATGCCTTTGGCTGGGCCGACCGTCTGAAGATGGAGCCGATGGCGACCCGTAAACGCACCGTGGTCTATTCGGCAGATCTGTTGGTGTTTGATGAGGTCGCGCAGTCCGCTCTTGCCACGCAGACGGATGCAGAGGAGCTGCGACGGAGGATCTTGGCGTCTTCGCCGCTTCTCTCCGAACTCGGTTCCGACATCCTGTCGGCCTGGCTCCGCCGGCAGGATTCGGCGGAAAAAGTCTAAGGTAGCGTTCAAACGAGAAAGGGGCTGCCTTGTGTGGCAGCCCCGCTGTCATTCCATCATTCCCACTCGATCGTGCCCGGCGGCTTCGACGTCACGTCGTAGACCACGCGGTTGATGCCGCGGACCTCGTTGATGATGCGGGTGGCAGCCCGTCCGAGGAATTCCATGTCGTAATGGTAGAAGTCGGCGGTCATGCCGTCGACCGAGGTGACGGCGCGGAGCGCGCAGACGAACTCATAGGTGCGGCCGTCGCCCATGACGCCGACGGTCTGGACCGGCAGCAGCACGGCAAAGGCCTGCCAGATCGCGTCGTAGAGGCCGGCCTTGCGGATCTCGTCGAGATAGATGGCATCGGCTTCGCGCAGGATATCGAGCTTTTCGCGCGTCACGCCGCCGGGGCAGCGGATGGCAAGGCCCGGACCCGGGAAGGGGTGGCGGCCGATGAAGCTATCGGGCAGGCCAAGTTCCTTGCCGAGCACGCGCACTTCGTCCTTGAAGAGCTCGCGCAAGGGTTCCACGAGCTGCATGTTCATGCGCTCGGGCAGGCCGCCCACATTGTGATGGCTCTTGATTGTCACCGAAGGGCCGCCGGTGAAGGAGACGCTTTCGATGACGTCGGGATAGAGCGTGCCCTGGCCGAGGAAATCCGCGCCGCCGAGCTTCTTGGCCTCTTCCTCGAAGGTCTCGATGAACAGGCGGCCGATGATCTTGCGCTTGGTTTCCGGGTCGGAAACACCTTCCAGCTCACCGACGAACTTGTCGACGGCATCCACATGGATGAGGTGCAGGTTGTAGTGTTCCTTGAACATGGCAACGACATCGGCTGCCTCGTTCTTGCGCATCAGGCCGTGGTCGACGAGGATGCAGGTCAGCTGATCGCCAACGGCTTCATGGATCAGAAGCGCTGCAACCGAGCTATCGACACCGCCAGACAGCGCGCAGATGACGCGCTTGTCGCCGACCTGGGCCCGGATCTGCTCGACCGCCTTCTGGCGATAGGCATGCATGGTCCAGTCGCCCTTCACGCCGGCGATGTTCTGCACGAAGTTCTGGATGAGCTTGGCGCCATCGGGCGTGTGCACGACCTCGGGGTGAAACTGCACGGCGTAGTATTTGCGCGCTTCATCGGCGATGAAGGCGAAGGGGGCGTTGGACGAGGTGGCCAGCACCTTGAAGCCCGGCGGGATCGCGGTGACGCGGTCGCCATGGGACATCCAGACCTGGTGACGGGACCCGACCGACCAGAGGCCTTCGAAGAGCGCACAGTCCTGCTCGACCTCGAGGAAGGCGCGGCCGAATTCGCGGTGATGGCCGCCTTCGACCTTGCCGCCGAGCTGTGCGCACATGGTCTGCTGGCCATAGCAGATGCCGAAGATCGGAAGGCCGCTGTCGAACAGCACCTGCGGTGCCCGAGGGCTTCCCTCATCCAGCGTGGAAGCGGGGCTTCCCGACAGGATGATCGCCTTGGGCTTCAGGCGGTTGAAGCCTTCTTCGGCGGACTGGAAGGGGACGATTTCGCAATAGACGCCGGATTCACGGACGCGGCGGGCGATCAGCTGCGTTACCTGGCTGCCGAAATCGACGATGAGAACACTGTCGGGATGTGCTGTCTGGGTCATGGCGAGCCTTTAAAGAAAAAGGACCCATCTTTCAATGGCAGATCGCCCGGAGAATCCCGATTTTTTGTGCGCCTGCTCAGAACCAGAAGACGCCGTCTTCGAGTGCGGTCTGAAGGCCGTCGACGGCAAGCGCCAGTTTCTTGTCGATGATGTGCAGATACTGGGTCCAGTCGTCGATTTGCTTGACGTCGTGGCGGCCATCCGAGATGCCGCGCAGACCGATCAGCGGCAGGTCGAAGGCGTGGCAGGCCCTGAGGACGGAGAAAGTCTCCATGTCGACCATATCGGCCTCGACCGCCTGATAGGCAGCACCGGAAACCACATTGGCTCCCGTCGACAACGTTGCCACGGGGATACCGGGGATACGCAAGGGAAGCTCGACTGCGACCGGCAGGTCGAGAAACGGCGTCTTGCCCTTCTCGAACCCGAAGGCAGAGGCGTCCATGTCGCGATAGGAGACGGAGGACACCTGATAGACCTCGGCCTGGTCGAGCCTGGCGGAGCCTGCCGAACCGAGGGAAACAACGAGATCCGGCAGATCGTCATAGGTGGCGAGACGCGCCAGTTCCTTGGTCAGCACCACGGCGGCCTCGACCGGTCCGACCCCGGTCATCAGCGGCGAGATGCGGGTTCGGAGAAAGACACCGTATTCGGCATCCGCCGCCATGACGAAGAGCACATTTTTGCCGGCAATGGACTTCATCTCGTAACTCATCCGGATATCCCCTCCCGCCCGCGGATCACCATCAGGGTGCTGGTCATCGATGCAATCAGTTTTGCCGGCCCATCGGTCAGCGCATAACCGCGTCCATCGGCAACAATGATGTTGGAGCCCGGCTTGGTGATTTCGCCGCGAAACAGGAAGCGTTCGCCCCGGCCCGGTGACATCAGATTGACCTTGAATTCGATGGTGAGCAGCGAAACTTCCGGCTCGACCACTGTATAGGCGGCATAGCTGCAAGCCGTATCGAGCGCTGCGGAGATGACGCCTGCATGCAGGAAGCCATGTTGCTGGGTCAGCTTCGCATCGTAGCGCAGTTCGATTTCGACAACGCCTTGGCTGATATGGGACAATTCCGCCCCGAGCGTCTCCATGGCGCCTTGTCGCGCGAAACTGCGCCGAATGCGCGCCTCGACGGTATCAGGATCGATTTCTGTCATGCTTGGTGCCCCTTCGGCGCGAAAGTGGCACGCAGCATTACGGCACGCAAGCTGTCGGAAGGCAGAATTCAGTTGAGCCAGGCAATGCTGAGATTGAGCACGCTCGCAAAAGCCACCCAGGCGAGATAGGGGACGAAGAGCATGGTTGAAACGCGGTCGATCGGCCGCGCCTTCACCATGAAACCGATGATCGTGATGAGCATGGCGGCGATCACCACGAGACCGAGTTCGGGGTTCTCGAGGCCGAAAAACGCGGGCGACCAGAGCATGTTGGCGACGAACTGGGCAAACCACAGCTGCATGGCTGCCGATTTCGGCGCGCGCATCCAGATCCGCGCGCCGGCAATGCCGATCAGCACGTAAAGCGTGGTCCAGACCGGACCGAACAGCCAGGCCGGCGGATTGAAGAAGGGCTTTTCCAGCGTCTGGTACCAGTCGCCGGGCATGTTCAGGAGGCCCGACAACAGTCCGGCGGACACGACGACGAAGATGAAGATGGCATAGGTGAGGATGGTGCGCATGGCAGCTAACTAGGGCGGAGAATACGTCTTGCCAGAGGACGGGATGCGCCGCCTTGGAACGTGTGGTCAGAGACGCAGAATATGCTGGTCCCAGGCGACGCGATGCGTCCGGTCAAGGAAGGCGCCGCGATAGGACGAGACGGCGAAGCTGTCCGGCGAGGGCGCAATGCCGGCGGCGTCGACGAGCACGGTCTCCGAAACCAGCCGACCGTCGCGTCCGTCGAGCACGGCCCAGAGCCCGTTCTTCGGCGAGGCGATGCCGACGAGGCCCTGGCTGCGATTGACGGCGATCGCGCCGACATAATTGCCGAGTCTGTCGGTGGTCGCCTCCGGGAGCGACACGAAGGTGAGCGCTTCGCCCTTGGAGAAATGCCCGACCAGCGGCGGGCGGTCTGTGCGGGCACCTTCGTACTGGCAGGCAAACCAGATCTTGCCGTCCTCGGCGATGTCGAGATGGCGGGTGGAGAGTTGACGCAGTTCCGCGGGCAGGCCGTGCTTCTGGATCAGGCTGCCGCTCTTCGCGTCCACCAGGGCCAGTGACGGCTCCATATGGCCGAGATTGAGCTTGGTTCGGCCGAAATCCGGATGGGTCTCGATGCCGCCATTTGCGACAACAAGAATGCCCTCTGATGTGACCGTGATGTCATGTGTGCCGATGCCGTAAGCCGGCACTTCCCCGATACGCCCGAAGCCGGAGAGGCAGTCATAGATCCCGATTACGCCAGCATTGGCGTCGAAGTCGTTTTCGCTGGCATAGAACAGCTGGCCATCGGGCGAAAAGGCGCCGTGGCCGAAATAATGCCGCCCCTCGGGCGCCGCGATGATCTGCGGTTCAGCCCGGCGGGTCGTGTCGAAGACGACGGCAAACGTTCCGGGGCGTCGGGCAAAGGCAACGGAGAGCCCGTTTGCCTTGCTGTGGCAAAGCCCGTGGATCCGGCCGGGCAGTGCAATCTCTTCGATGAGCTCGCCGCTCTCGCTGACCAGACCAATCGCAAAGCGGCCGTCCGGCTGCATCAGCCCCGAGGCGTAAACCGCATCCGCCCGCTCAAGCGCAAAGGTGGCGTGCGGCGTGAGGCCGGCGACGAAAGCGAGGCCAGCACCCCTCAGGAAGACGCGGCGATCGATAAGCGGAAGCGTCGGCATCTCAGTCTCCGTCGGAGAAGGAGAAGCCGGCGGCAAGACCGATCCCTCCGCCGAGATCGTTGTTTAGCCGCAGGATCAGGTCGCGGCTGTTGAGCAGCAGGAAGTCGAGCTTGGCAACCTCTTTCGGCGTCGCCAGTGCCTTGGCGACATCGGGCTCGATATCACTGGATACGCGCGACAGGGAATGCGCGACGAAGTCGACGGAGCTGACGACGGACCGGTTGTCTTCGGCCAATAAGTCGACCATGCCGGACTGGGCGATCAGGTCACGGATTGCCTCGATATTGGCTGTGATCGAGCGGAAGGTGTTGCCCGAGCGCCAGTAGATCGCCTGCCTCGGAAGACCTTTGACGGCGTCGCCTTTGTAGAAATGCTCGATACGCTGGTCGCGAACTGTCTCGGCAGCGTGAACGAGCACCCCGAGCAGTTCCTTCGCCGCCTCGGCCTCATCCCGGTAGATGGGATTGTTCGGTCCGGGCGTCTTCCAGGCGGCTGCGACCCCCTTGGGCGCGTCCCAGGCCTGTGTGAGTTCGGTCCCGAGGCGCTTCAGATTGGCGGCGATCGCCTTGCCATACTGGCAGCGATAGATGCCCTCAGAGGTCTTGAGTGTCTCCGCGTCGGTGCCGAACAGCACGAATTCCAGCGCCCCAATTCCCTGCATGGCGACGCTCTTGTCCTTCAGCGTGTCGACGGAAGTGACGCTCGGGTCGGGCTTGGCAAGGGCGGCCTGAACCTGTTTCAGCCCGGTACCCTTGCGGTCGGGGAAGAAGAGGATGCGCTCGAACCGGTTGTCGTCAAGCACCGGACCGACACGCACGATCTCTATCCGCGACCAGGCCTCGACCAGATCGCCGAATGTCGATTGCGCATTCAGCAGGGTCTCGGACGAGGGCGAAGCGCAGAGCGCGGCCACGGTTTCCTCCATGGTATCCGCTTCCTCGGTGAAATGGTGGTAGCCGGGGCGAATGAAACCGTCGACGGCCTTGGCCATCACGCCGGGCACCTTGGCGGTGTCGAGCACGCCGGGGGTGATAGGGCTTTCCTGCGCCAGCGCGGGAGCAAGGCCGAGCAGCGGCAGGGAAAGAAGCGCGGTGAGGGCGATCCGGGTGCAGCGTGTCAGCATCAGAGAGACTCCAGGAACGTGATCAGGGCCTTGCGGTCCTCGGGGTTGGCGGCGGCAAAGGCATTGCGGGCAGCTTTCGCTTCACCGCCATGCCACAGAATGGCTTCGGTCAGCGAGCGGGCGCGCCCGTCATGTAGGAAGAAGGTGTGGCCGTTGACGGTTTTTGTGAGACCGATACCCCAGAGCGGCGGCGTGCGCCACTCGGTTCCGGTGGCATCGCCCACGGCCTGCCCATCGGCGAGGTCTTCGCCCATGTCGTGCAGCAGGAAATCGGAATAGGGCCAGATCAGCTGGAAGGCCTGCGCCTGGTTATCGGCCTTGCGGCTGGTGACGAATTTGGGCGTGTGGCAGGCGGTGCAACCACTGTCATAGAACAGTTTCTTGCCGCGCAAGACATTCGCGTCATCGACATCGCGACGGGCCGGAGGCGCCAGGCTCTTGGCGTAGAAGGTGACGAGGTCGAGCACCGGATCGGGCGCTTCCGTATCGCCCAGCCGCGCTTGCACGCCCGTGGCGCTGGCAAGACACTGCACCTGCGCCGGCGTGCAATCGCCGAAGGAGCGGGGGTCATCGGGCGTCGAAATGCCGATATCGCCGGCAAAGGCATTTGCACTCTGGTCGCGCACGGACGCGTTCTGAGCCTTCCAGCCGAACCGCCCGAGCTTGATCTCGCCGGTGCGGTGATCCCGCGCCCGCGCCGCCTTGCCGGAAATGCCGTCGCCGTCGTGGTCATCAGGATCCGCCCGCGCCAGAATGTCCTCCTCGGCAATCGCCTCGATCAGGCCAAGCCCGATCATCGGATTGGCAATGCGGGGCGAGAACGTCGTCGTCGGATCGAGCGGGCCATAGGCAAGGTCGGCGACCGAATAGGTCGGTTTGCGCAGCATGACCGTCTCGCCACCTGCAAGCGTTACCGCCCGTTCGTCATAGGTGATCACCATCCGCCCTTCGGCGGAAAGCCCCGGCACGGCCTGGTCCTGCAGCTGTCCGCCGTAAACGGGGTCCGGCAGGCTCATCACTTCCAACCGCTCCAGTTTGCTACGCTCTTCGAGCGTCGCGGGCGCGCGCGCGAGCCGCAGGAACATCGAGGTCGCGTCGCGCGCTCCTTCCGGCGGATGCCCGCGTCCGTCCTTCACATGACAGCTCTGGCAGGAGCGCGCGTTGAACAGCGGCCCTAATCCGTCGGAGGCTTGCGTTGAGGAGGGGGAGGAGACCCAGAGCTTGGTGAACAGCGCATTGCCGAGCTTGAAATCCTGCTCTTCGGCAAAGGTGATGTTGGGGGCAAACTGCGAGAAGGCATCGCGGGATACGCCATGTCGCGAGGTCCCGGCGCCGCCCTGCCTGATTTCGAAGGGCTCCGCTTTGGAAAAGTCGCCGGTCGGCTTGGTCACGGCCCGCACCCGGGCAAGATCTTTGGGTGACAGGTCGCCGCGTATAACGCCGTCCCCGGCGCTCGACGGGATCGCTGTCGATACGAGCAGCGCAAGGCCGGCAGCGAGAGCGAACGGAGCTTTCATCGGGGAGATCAGGCCGTTCCGATCGGAACGGCCTGCCTTTGCTTCTTACTGGAAAACCGCGCCAGGATTATCAAGGCTGTCGGAACCTTCAAGCTCGATCGTGCCGAGATCCAGCGACGCAATGACGCGCTGGATGGTCTGGGTCTGGTCGATCAGCCCGTCGATCGCGGCCTGGACGGTGGCATTGCCCTCGGCATTGCCTTCGCCGATCATCTGGTCATAGGCTTCGACGGTTTCGGCGCGCTTGGCCATGGCCTGCATCGCGTCCAGCGTCTTGGTGAGTTTCGCCTTCATCTCGGCATCGAGCGCCGGGTCCTTGGCGGCGACAAGCTCGGAGAGCGACGGGCCGGTGAGCTTGGTGCCGTCGACGCGGGTATAGTCGCCGAGATAGGCGGACGCGATGCCGATGGCGTCGTTCAGATGCGAATTGTGCGTGTTGTCGGAGAAGCAGTCATGCTCTTCTTCCGGATCGTGCAGCAGCACGCCGAGCTTCATGCGCTCGCCCGCCAGTTCGCCATAGGAGAGCGAGCCCATGCCGGTCAGGATGATCGACAGACCCTTCTTCTCGTCGGAAAGCACGTTCTTCGTGGCTTCACCTTCCGGCGCCCAGGCATCGACCATTTCCTGCAGGTCCTGGACGAGAAGCGTCGAGGCGGACTTCAGATAGTCGGCGCGGCGATCACAATTGCCGTTGGTGCAATTGGCCTTGTCGTAGTCGGTATAGGGGCGGTTGCCAGCGCCCGGGCCGGTGCCGTTCAGGTCCTGGCCCCAGAGCAGGAATTCGATGGCGTGATAGCCGGTCGCCACGTTGGCCTCGACTTCGCCGGCTTCATGCAGGGTGTTGGCCAGGAACTCCGGCGTGATCTTCGAGGCATCAACCTCTTCGCCGTTGATCTTGATCTTCGGGTTGGCGATGACATTGGCGACATAGAGCGAATTGCCGTCGCTTTCGGTGCCATAACCGGCGTCGACATAGTCGATCAGGCCTTCATCCAGCGGCCAGGCATTCACCTTGCCTTCCCATTCGTCAACGATCGGGTTGCCGAAGCGGTAGACTTCCGTCTGCTGGTAGGACGGACGGGCTGCGATCCAGGCAGCGCGGGCGGCCTTCAGCGTTTCGTCGCTCGGCTTGGCAATCAGCGCGTCGATGGCCGCGTCCAGCGCCTTGGCGGTGGTCAGCGCATCCTGGAACTTCGCTTCTGCCAGGTCGGTATAATGCGTCAGCACCTCCTTGGCGGAGGGAGCGGCAAAGGCCGGTCCGGCGAAGATCGCAGCGGATGTGGCGAGCAGCGCGAAGGACGCGCCGAGGACGGATTTCCGGATCATGGTGTCTCCCTTTGGCACCGGCACGGCGCCACTCTTTGAACGGACGCCATGTCTTGGCCGAAAATCAAACTGGTGTCAAACAGTCGAGTATAAGAAAGAATGCAATGTCGGATCGCGTCTCAGGACTCACTTGCGCCGCATGCGACAGAAGAAGAAGCCGTCGGTATCCATGCTGGCGGGGCTGAGCGTCAGCGTTTTGCCATCGGCCGAGCGCGGCGCGGGGGCGGATGCGCCGAACAGGCGCTTCCAGTCGTCAAGCACGGGCACGATTTCGAAACCCGGGTTCTTGTCGCAAAAGGCGCGTACTTGACGGTCGTTTTCGTCCGGCAGAACCGAACAGGTGACATAGACCAGCGAGCCGCCTGACTTGACGAAGGCGGAGGCTTCCGTCAGCGCCTCCGTCTGCTGGGAAACGCGTTCCTGCAGGTTGCGCTCGGTCAGTCGCCACTTGGTGTCGGGGCGGCGGCGCCAGGTGCCGGTGCCGGTGCAGGGTGCGTCGACCAGCACGTGGTCGAAGCGCTCTTTCAGGCCGTTGAGCGCCTTTGCGCTGTCATGCACCTGGACGTTATGGGTTCCGGCCCGCTTCAGCCGTTCGATGATCGGGGCCAGCCGCTTGCGGTCGGCGTCATAGGCATGCACCTGGCCCTTGTTGTTCATGGCGGCTGCCATGGCGAGCGTCTTGCCGCCGCCACCGGCGCAGAAGTCCAGCACCTGCTGGCCTTCGCGCGGATCGACGAGATCGGCAACGATCTGCGATCCCTCGTCTTGCACTTCGAACCAGCCCTTCTGGAAGCTCAATTCGGCCGTGACATTGGGCAGCCGCGACGGACCTTCCCCGGCCGGCACCCGCATGCCGAAGCGGGCGATCGGCGAGGCCTGGGCGCCAGAGCGGTCGATGGCCTTCAGCACCTTGTCCCTGTTGGCCTTCAGCGTGTTGACACGCAGGTCTAGGGTCGGGCGGGTGGCAAGCGCCTTGGCTTCCGAAAGCCAGTCGTCTCCGAAGGCTTCTTCGAAAGCGGGCTGCACCCAATCCGGGATATCGCCCTGGATATGCAACGGCGCAGTCGAAAGATCGCGGGAGGAAAAGGCTTCGAGCTGCTGGGTTGAGAGAGGAGCGGGAGCGAAATTATCGCCTTCAAAGCTCGATGTCAGCTCATCCAGCTGCATGCCCCATTGACGCAGAAGAACGGCCCAGCCCAGGGCCTTTGCGCTGTCGTCGTCCATCAGCCAGGCATGCGACAGCTTCATGCGCAGGGCGTCGTAGACGATATTGCCGATTGCCGCGCGGTCCCCGGAGCCGGCGAAGCGGTGGGCGAGCCCCCAATCCTTGAGGGCATCGGCAACGGGACGGCGACGGGTCTCGATATCATCCAAGACTTCGATCGCACCGGCAAGACGGCCGCCCAGACGCATGGTCATTCTCCTTTGAAAGAAGAGAGCGTGGTAACGGCTGTCAGGGGCAAGAGCAAGCGCCTAGCGTGATCTGCCGAAAGCACTGCCTGGGCTAAGGTGGGATCAGCCGATGATCTCGTAACAGACCTTGGCGTGACCGGAACGGACCATGCCGATGTTCTGTGCGGCGGCCTTGGAAAGATCGAGCACGCGGCCGCGGATGAAGGGCCCCCGATCGTTGATGCGGACGACGACGCTCTTGCCGCTGCGGGAATTGGTAACCTTGACCTTCGTTCCGAACGGCAGGGTCTTGTGCGCCGCCGTCATCGTGGCCGGGTTCATACGTTCACCGGAAGCAGTCTTGGAATGCAGGGCGTACCAGGAGGCGCCACCGCAGGAGGACTTGGCATCTGCACTGTGAGGCGCGAAAGCACAGAGTGCAGCAATAGTTGCAACGGTGAAAATAGAGCGTCGGTTGATCGTCAAGTTTCATTTCCCTAGTCGTTGACACGAGCAGTTTTTTGCGTGCCAACGGCTAGGCGGGGTCAAAAGTGGCAAAAACGTGCCAACTGTCGATCACGAACTATTACAGAATGTAACATTCGTGATGCTCTGGTTCGGAGTCTTTACCTTAACAAATGGTAACGAAATCAGAAAAATTGTTTAATTCCAGTCGGAAACGCGGAATGAAAATCCTGGCGGACTCGGGAATGGCCACTTCACGGAATCAGGAAAGAAAAATTTTCCACAGCCGTCATATTTGCTGCCCAAATTGTGGTGCGGAAGAGGCCGAAGTCCTGTATTTCGGCCATTTTCACCCCTTCGCACGCAAAGTTCGACCTCAGAAAACGCGTTTCATGCCTTCTGGTTCCATGTGCCGGAGGCAAGTAATGCCTCCAGTGACATATGGTAGTTCGGGAACCTGAAGTTGAATCCGAGTGCCTTGATCTTGGCATTCGAAACGCGCTTGTTCTCGCCGTAGAAGGACCGTGCCATCGGCGTCAGTTCGGCGGTTTCAAAGGCCTGTTCTGGCGGTGGTGCGACCCCCATCAGCCGTGCGGCCTCGGTGACCACATCCTGCGGCGGCGAAGGCTCGTCGTCGGTCACGTTGAATACCCCGCCGGTCTTGGGGCCGGCGAGGAAAGCCGTTGCCTCCGCGATGTCCTCAACCCGGATTCGGTTGAACACCTGATCCTTCTTCACCAGCCGGCGCGCAGTGCCATTGGAAAGGTTCATGAAGGTGTTGCGGCCCGGCCCGTAGATGCCGGAAAGCCGGAGGATGGCCAGGGGGACGTTTTCCGCAGTGGTCAGCCTCTGCCAGGCCTCTTCCGCCTCCACGCGCTCCACCGAACGTATCGACACCGGCTTCAGTTCGGAGGTCTCGTCGACCCAGGCACCCCGATGGTCACCGTAAACGCCGACGGTGGAGAGGTAGCAGACCCATTCCAGCTTCGGCATGGCGGCCTTCAGGCCCCGCTTGCCGAACAGCCGGATCAGCGGATCGCCATCCGCCCCGGGCGCGATCGACTGGACGAGATGCGTGACGTCCTTCAAGGCGGCTTCAAGTTCCGACGTAAGGCTCGTGCCGTCAAAAACGAAAGGCTCGATGCCAGCGACTTTCAGGGCCACTCCCTTTTCGGCGCTGCGTGTGGTGCCAGCGACAGAGGCGCCCTGGCCGCTCAACAGCCGGCCGATCGCCTTGCCCGAATAGCCCGCCCCGAAAATCATCATGCGCATGCGTCAGCTCTCCATCATCCATTCCATCCGGACCGTCTCGTCCGGCTCTTCCCCCATGCGGGCCGCCCGTTGGACCGCGAAGTCCTGCCCCGGCAGCAGCCGCGACAGCGCCCACACGGCCATGCCGCGCACATCGGCAGAGGCATCGCCAAGCAGCGTTTCGCAGGCGGGCACCAGGTCGGCAGACCCGGAATTTCCCGCTGCAATCAGCACGTTGCGCACAAAGCGGTCGCGCCCGATACGCTTCACCGGCGAGCCGCTAAAGTAGGTGCGGAAGGCGGCATCGTCCAGCGTCAGGAAGAAGGCGATCTCGGGCGCTTTCAGATCATCGCGCGCCTGCAGCTTAATCTCGCGCGCCGACTGGGCAAACTTGTTCCACGGACAGGCGGCGAGACAGTCGTCGCAGCCATAGATGCGATTGCCGAAGGCGGGGCGAAGCTCAGGGTCGATCCGTCCCTTGTGTTCGATGGTGAGGTAGGAAATGCAGCGCCGCGCATCGATCTGATAGGGCGCCGGGAATGCCTCCGTCGGACAGGCGTCGAGGCAGGCACGACAGGAGCCGCAATGATCGCGCTCGGGCGTGTCGATCTCAAGATCGGCCGTGGTGAACAGGCTGCCGAGGAACAGCCAGGAGCCGAAGTCGCGGCTGACGAGATTGGTGTGTTTGCCCTGCCAGCCGAGCCCGGCTGCGGCCGCGAGCGGTTTTTCCATCACGGGCGCGGTGTCCACGAAGACCTTTACGTCGGCGCCGGCCCGTGCGGCAAAGCGCGTGGCGATCTCCTTCAGCCGCCCCTTGATCACGTCGTGATAGTCGCGGTTGCGGGCATAGACGGAGATGGCGGCCTTGTCCGGCTGGCCTTGCAGCAGGCGGGGGTCCTCGTCCGGGCCATAATTCATCCCGAACATCACGATGGAGCGAACCTCGGACCAGAGTACACGCGGATCGCCGCGCCTCTCCAAAGTCTCTTCCATCCAGGCCATTGTGCCGTGCCGCCCGGCTTCGACAAAAGCCTTGAGCCGCGCCGGGGCCTCCGGGATCGAGTCCGGCAGCGTGATGCGACAGACATCGAAGCCCTGAGCGAGCGCTTCCGCGCGCAGGAAGCGCGTCAGGTCTTCCCGCCGCTTCCTGATCTTCGGATCGCTCTGCGGCTCGTCCATCGCCTTGCCGTCAGAAATCGAGATCGGCGTAATGGGACACCGGCGTGATGCCCCGCACCCGCTCGGCCAGGAGCGGTCGGAACGACGGCCGCGATTTGATCCGCTGATACCATTCTTTGGCAACAGCAAACTCGTTCCAGTCGATCTCGCCGAGATAGTCGAGCACTGAGACGGCGGCCGCTGCCGACAGGTCGCCATAGCTCAAACGGTCACCCGCCACCCACTGGCGCGAGCCCGACAGCCAGGTGAGATACTTCATATGATGGCGGATATTGCCGCGCGCCGTCCGCAGAACCTTGGAATCGGGCGCCCCGCCGCCGAGGCCGTTGGGGATCAAGAGCTTGTGCACCCGCTCGCGCACGAGCGGCTTGGTTACGTCCTGCTCCATCTTCTGCAGGAACCACTCGACCAGTCGACGGATCTCCGCCCGCTGGAACGGGTCTTCCGCAAAGAGGCGCCGGTCGCGCTTCAGAACGCCATGGGTTTCGTCGATGAATTCGGAGATCACCATGGGCCCGCAAAGCGCCCGCATGTTGTCGTCGACATAGACGGGCAGAGTGCCGGCCGGATTGAACGCCAGGAACTCCTTGCGCTTCTCCCAGGTCTGCTCCTCCACCAGATCCACCTGGAAGCCGTATTCGGCCAGCACCAGACGGATGAAACGGGACGCGGTGGACATCGAATGATGATACAGGGTCGGCATTGTGACTCGGATTCTCGGATTTTTCAGGCGCCGGACCGCGCTATCAGAGGCGACTGGTCATGATCTCGGCTTCCAAGCTATAGGTGCTTGGTTTCCGCAACACAAGCAAATCACTCACAGCCTTCCCCCCTGAAGGAGACCTCATGGAAGATCAGTCAATTGTCAGCGCGCTGGTGCTCGGCCTCATCGAGGGCCTGACCGAGTTCATCCCGGTGTCGTCGACGGCGCATGTCCTGCTCGCCGGCCATTTTCTCGGCTTCAAGTCACCGGGCAACACCTTTGCGGTGCTGATCCAGCTCGGCGCGATCCTGGCGATCCTGAGCGTCTATTTCACCAAACTTCTGCAGATTGCGCTGTCGCTGCCGACAAGTGCCGCCAGCCGGCGTTTCGTCGGAGCCGTGCTCGTCGGCTTCCTGCCCGCTGCCGTCATCGGCGCGCTCGCCCATGATTTCATCAAGACGGTACTGTTCGAAACGCCGATGCTGATCTGCATCGTGCTGATCCTCGGCGGCTTCGTCCTTCTGTGGATCGACCGCAAGCCGCTCACCCCGCGCTATCACGACGTCACCGAATACCCCCTGTCGCTGGCGCTGAAGATCGGCTTCTTCCAGTGCCTGGCCATGATCCCGGGCACATCCCGCTCTGGGGCAACGATCGTCGGGGCGCTCCTGCTCGGCGCAGACAAGCGTTCGGCCGCTGAATTCTCGTTCTTCTTGGCCATGCCGACCATGGTCGGCGCCTTCGCGCTGGATCTCTACAAGAACCGCGATGCGCTGAGTTTCAACGACGGCGCGATCATCGCCATCGGCTTCATCGCCGCCTTCATCTCGGCGATCTTCGTCGTCAGGTTGCTTCTGGACTTCGTTTCGCGCCGGGGCTACGCGCCCTTCGCCTATTGGCGGATCGCGGTCGGCGCAATCGGTCTCGTGGCCTTGCTCCTGGTGGGTTGATCCCGCCAGAGCCGCGCGAAAAAAAGGGCCGTTCGAAGCGGCCCTTTCTCAACAATATGATCAGTTCTTGGTCGGAATGGACGCCGTCGAGCACGGGTCGATCCCGTAGGCCGGCGTGCAGTTTCCCTTGCGGGCTGCGACGGTGGTCGGCGCGACGAAGGAGCCGGCGATGATCACCAATGCCGCACATGCAAAGAACAGTGCGATGGACTTGCCCATGAAATGCCTCTTGAGACTGTCTAAATAGAAATGGCCGGTGGGAAACTCTCGCCCGGTGCTGCGGGCGAGTCTTTACGCACTGCTTTGACGGCCATCAATAGGCGATCTTGCTTTATCCGCGGTTAACACGCGTCTTTCTTTAGCTGCGTCTTTTGTGCAACTCCGGCACAAGGGGCAGGTTCGAAAGGTGTCCTCAGGCGGCCTTGCCGGAGCCAGCATACTGGCCGTGCGGCCTGTACTGGACGAGATAGGTCGGCAGGATCGAGGCAACCGTGACCGGCTCGACGCCGAGACCTTCAAGCGTGCGTCCTTCCGCCTTGGCTGCTGCCGAGACAACATTGTCCTTCTTCAGCAGCGTGACCTGGTCCGACGTGAGCGGTGGCGAAATCAGCGGGATCGCCGAGGCGATGCTGCCGATCAGCGAGGCAAGGCCGAAGGGCAGGGTGACGAGCGAGCGCTTGCGACCGACAACCTCAAGCATGGTCTCCAGACATTGCTTGAAGCTCATGACGTCACGACCGCCGAGTTCGTAAATCTTGCCGCGGGCAATCGTACCGTCCACGGAACGTGCAACGACTTCGGCGACATCGCCGACATAAACGGGCTGGAACTTCGTCTTGCCGCCGCCGACCAGTGGCAGAATGGGCGAAAGCTGCGCCATAGAGGCGAACTTGTTGAAGAAGCCGTCTTCCGGTCCAAAGACGATCGACGGGCGCAGGATCGTCGCGTCGGGCAAGATCGACTGCACTGCCGCTTCCGCCCGCCCCTTGGTCGCGGCGTAGGACGATTCCGACTTCGCATCGGCGCCGATGGCGGAGATGTGGGTCAGCGTCGCGCCGACCGAGCGGGCAGCTTCGGCGACCGCGCGCGCGCCGAAATCCTGGACGGCGTCAAAGCCGTTTCGACCGCTCTCGAACAGGATGCCGACGCAGTTGATCACATGATCTGCGCCCTGCACGGCCTTGTCCACCGAGGCGCGGTAGCGCAGATTGGCCTGAACGAAGGAGATCTGGCCGACATTGCCGAGCGGTTGCAGGAAGCCTGCGAGATCGGGGCGGCGCACCGCGACGCGGATGCGGTAACCGCGCTTGGCCAGCGCCCGTACAACATGCCGCCCGACGAAACCCGAGCCCCCGAAGACGGTGACGAGCGGCGGTTGGTTGGACAAGGTCATGGACGGGCTCCCCTGAACGGTGCGGCGCACTCTGCGCGTATGATATCAGCGCCCCTCTTAGCCGAATCGCTTGTCCGGGGAAAGTGCCGATGAGCCCGTTCCGGCAGGACAAAGGGCCTCAGGCGAAAGACTTAGACGCCCTCGACGACCACCATCTCGGCATCGGCCACTTCCTGGCGGATCTTCGCGGCAATCTGGTATTCGGGCGAGTTGTAGCAATCCACGGCCGCCTGATGCGAGGGGAACTCGATCACCACATTGCGGCTACGCACCTGGCCTTCGAGTTGGGTATAGGCGCCGCCCCGGGCGAGGAATGTCGCGCCATATTTTTCAAAGGCCGGCTTTGCTGCTGCGACATAATCCTTGTAGCGCTCGGCATCGCGAATATCGACGCGTGCGATCCAGTATCCCTTGGCCATCATGTCCTCCCGGAAGTGCTTGTGGTTCAATGTGTTGCGGTGAGCGCCGCATCCATTTCGGACAGGATCGCCAGTGCGGCAGCCTTCGGGTCGGCGGCCTTGACGATCGGGCGCGCCACGACGAGATGGCTGGAACCGGCGGCAATCGCATCGGCCGGCGTCATCACCCGCTTCTGGTCGCCATGGTCGGCACCCGCAGGCCGGATGCCGGGGGTCACGATCGCCATCTTCGGTCCGAGGATCTGGCGCACGGCGCTCGCCTCTTCCGCCGAGCAGACAACCCCGCCCATGCCGGCGATGCGCGCCTGTTCGGCACGCTTCAGAACCAGAGTGTGCGGATCATATTCATAGCCGGCATCGGTCAGGTCCTGCTCGTCCATCGAGGTGAGCACGGTGACGCCGAGGAGGCAGAGGCCCGAACCCTTTGCCGCTTCAACGGCCGCCTTCATCGCCTTCGGATAGGCATGCAGCGTCAGCATGGTCATGCCCATGCGCGCGATGTTCTCGACGGCCGAGGCAACCGTGTTGTCGATGTCGAGCAGCTTCATGTCGAGGAAGACCTGCTTGCCGTCCTTGGCAAGGTCCCGAGCGAATTCGAGGCCGCCCGCGAAGGCGAGCTGATAGCCGATCTTGTAGAAGGAGATGCTGTCGCCGAGCGTGGAAACCACGCCTTCCGCGTCGGCGACGGTCGGAACATCCAGTCCGACGATGAGACGGTGACGTGCGCTCAAGACAAACACTCCTGCCAGATCGAGACGGACGTCAAGTCGCACGACCGGCGCTGAATCGCAAGCACGACCAAGGGAGAGCTGACCGTGATCCCCCGCTCATATGAGAGGGTCGCTCAAGCCTTGCGGTAGATCCAGAGCTGAGCCGGCGGGATGTTGCGCACGACGAAGTCGAAGTGCTGGATGTGGTAGCGGTCCGGCTTGGCGATGATCGGAGACACCGGGCCATAGGTGATCTGCACCACGGGACGACCTTCGGGGATGCGCGACAGAAGGTCCTCGAGCAGCTGGATGCGTGCCTCCATCGGAAAGCTCAACATTGGCACCGCCGAGATCACGCAGTCGAAGGTTTGGTCGGCGAAGGCGCCCAGCGAAGTCTTCAGATCGAAGGCGTCGCCATGGATGAAGTTCACGCCCGCGTAGTCCTCGACCAGACGCTCGTAGAAGTCGCGCGAATACTCGACCGATACGATCTTCTCCGGCGATACGCCGCGGGCCAGGATCTGCTTGGTGATCACGCCCGTGCCGGGCCCGAGTTCGAGGACGGGCAGGCCAGACGTCACGTCGATGACGCTTGCCATACGCTTTGCGGTCACGGAAGAGGTCGGCACGATGGCGCCGACCGTCTTTGGCCCCTGCATCATGCCCTTGAAGAAGCGGATCTCCTCATCGAATTTCTTCTCGAACCGTTCCTTCAGTCGAATGCCCATGATCGTCCCTCTTGTTGTTCCTGCTCGATTGCTGCGAGCCGATTGCGACAATTTTGGGCCTGTCTGTCGCAAACGCAAGAGGGAATGGCGCTGTCGGAGTACGTATCGTGAAAGAAAATTCCCGACTTAGACGCGCATCGGCATCAGGACGTAGAGAGCGTCGACGCCGGCCGTGTCGCGAATGAGCGTCGGGGAGCCTGCATCCGCGAGCAGGAAGATCGCATCGTCACCCGAAAGCTGGCTGGTGATGTCGAGCAGATATTTGGCGTTGAAGCCGATCTCCATCGCGTCGTTTTCATAACCGACGGCCACTTCTTCCGTCGCACTGCCCGAATCCGGGTTGTTGACGGTAAGCAGCAGTTGGCCGTCGGACAGGGCGAGCTTCACGGCGCGGCCGCGTTCCGAAGAAATGGTCGACACGCGGTCGACGGCGCGCGCAAAGGTCTGGCAATCGACGCGCATTTCCTTGTCGTTCGCCTGCGGAATGACGCGCTGGTAATCCGGGAAGGTGCCGTCGATCAGCTTGGAGGTCAAAACGACGGTGCCGATCGAGAGGCGGATCTTCGAATCCGAGATTTCGATGCCGATGACGAGATCCGGGTTGTCGATCAGCTTCTGCAATTCGCCGACCGTCTTGCGCGGGATGATGATGCCCGGCATGCCCTCTGAGCCCGAGGGCGCATCGACATCGGCGCGCGCCAGGCGATGGCCGTCGGTCGCAACTGCGCGCAGCTTCAGGGCGCCGGAAGCCTCGATCGTGTGCAGGAAGATGCCGTTCAGATAATAGCGGGTCTCTTCGGTCGAAATCGCAAACTGGGTGCGATCGATCAGCATCTTGAAGTCGGATGCCTTGATCTTGAAGCTGTGGGTGAAGCTGCCGGCGGTCAGATCCGGGAAATCAGCTTGCGGCAGGCACTGTAGCGAGAACTTGGAGCGGCCCGAGGCCACCGTCATGCTGCCGCCGTCGGGCGTGGTGGCCAGAGCCACTTCCGATCCATCCGGCAGCTTGCGCACGATTTCATAGAGCAGATGCGCGGGAACCGTGGTGGCACCGGCCTGCTCGACCATGGCGGCCGTGCTTTCGGTGATTTCGAGGTCGAGGTCGGTCGCCTTCATGTCGAGTGCGGCCCCTTCGGCCTTCAGCAGGACGTTCGACAGGATCGGGATCGTGTTGCGACGCTCGACCACGCGATGCACATGGTTCAGCGACTTGAGGAGATTGGACCGTTCAAGAGTTATACGCATAGGATGCTACCGCTTTCGACGTGTCGTCATCCGGTTGCCCGGATGGAAGAAGGGCCGGCCTGACCCTGGGCCGGACGATGTGGACGGGCAAAATGGCAGGAAACGAACGGGAAAAGCAAGAGCCTCCAAGGTTTTCCACCTCGGCGCACAGGTCTGGTTGCCGGAATGGTTTATGGCCGGGCGCCCTTGTGGAAGATCGGGGCGTGGAGGATAAAGACGCCATGACAGATCATGACAAACCCGCAGCCGAGGCGCCGTCCGCCAAACGCTACCGCCTCAACGACACGCTGGTGCCCGCCCGCCCGCTGGAGCCGGCGCTCTATCTCGTGGCGACCCCCATCGGCAACCTCAGCGACATTACGCTCCGGGCCTTGGAAACGCTGGCCGGTGCCGATGTGCTCGCCTGCGAGGATACGCGTGTGACCCGCGTCCTGCTCGATCGCTATGGTATCGAGAACCGGCCTTATTCCTATCACGAATACAATGCCGACGAGGCCGGCGCCCGCCTGCTCGCCGCGCTGGACGCTGGCAAGTCTGTAGCCCTGGTGTCGGATGCCGGCACCCCGCTCGTCTCCGACCCTGGCTACCGCCTTGGCCAACTGGCGATCGAAGCCGGCCATCGCGTCGTGCCGATCCCCGGCGCATCGGCTCCGCTGGCCGCTCTTGTCGGCTCCGGCCTGCCCAACGAAGCCTTTCTCTTCGCCGGCTTCCTGCCAACCAAGGACAAGGCGCGTCGCGACCGGCTGAAGGAACTCGCCAAGGTGCCGGCAACGCTGATCTTCTTTGAATCCCCGCACCGCATCGGTGATACGCTGACAGCCGCTGCCGAGGAACTCGACGCCAGCCGTCCGGCTGCCGTCTGCCGCGAACTGACCAAGACCTTCGAGGAATTCCGCCGCGGCACGCTGGGCGACCTCGCGGAGATCTATGCCGACAAGGCCGTGAAGGGCGAGGTGGTGCTGGTGATCGGCCCGCCGATGGCCGATGCCGCCCCGGATGCCGCCGATGTCGACAGTCTTCTCGCCGAACTCGCCGGCACCATGCCCACGGCCAAGGCGGCGACCGAAGCCGCCAAACTCACCGGCCTGCCGCGCAAGGACCTCTACCAGCGCCTTCTGGAACTCAAGGGGGCCGCATGAAGCCTGTCGGCGTGGATCGAAATCGCATCCGCGCCGAGAGGCTGGGCCGCTGGTCGGAGGTTCGTGCGGCGATAGCTCTCCTGCTCAAAGGTTACCGCATCCTCGCCTTCCGCTACCGTACCCGGGCAGGGGAAGTCGACATCATCGCGCGGCGCGGCGATCTCGTGGTTTTCGTCGAAGTGAAAGCGCGAAAGACCGTCTCGTCCGGCGTCGATGCCGTCGGTTGGGAGGCCCAGCGCCGCATCCGCAATGCGTCAGATCATTGGATTTCCAGGCAGCCCGACGCGACAAAACTGTCACTTCGATATGATATCGTCGTTGTGCGGCCATGGCACTGGCCAACCCATCTGCCGGGTGCATTCTAGTTTCGTTTCGGCTTCGATGTGGAAAATTCGAAACCTTCGTTTTGTGACAATCCTGTCACGAAACAGTCAAGTGGCTGTCATCGACCGCGCCTAATGCAGGCCTCACCGCAACAACCGGTGGAGAGGATCTGTCCCATGATCAAGAAGATTTCCCTGGCCGCTCTGGCCCTGACCATGACCGCATCGACGACGCTTGCCGCGACCAACATCACCTGGTGGCACGGCATGGGTGGCCGCAACGGCGAAGTCATCAACGAGCTCGCCCAGAAGTTCAACGCCGCCCAGAGCGAATGCGCCATCACCCCCGTTTCCAAGGGTTCCTATGAAGAGGCCCTGTCGGCCGGCATCGCCGCCTTCCGCTCCGGCGAACAGCCGAACATCCTGCAGGTGTTCGATGCTGGTGCCGCGACCATCATCAACGCCAAGGGCGCAACCATTCCGGCCGAAGACCTCCTGAAGGACAACGGCTTCACCTTCGACCGCAACGCCTTCATCGAAGGTGTTCGCTATTTCTACGCCGATTCTGACGGCAAGTTCGTCGGCATGCCGTTCAACTCCTCGGCGCCGATCATGTACATCAACGACGAAGCCCTGAAGAAGGCCGGCGTCGAAGCCCCGAAGACCTGGGAAGAGTTCGAAGCCATTGCGCCGAAGCTGAAGGAAGCCGGCTTCATCCCGCTCGTTCAGTCGCAGCTCACCTGGCAGTTCACCGAGAACTTCTTCTCGCGCAACAACATCCAGTTCGCTTCCAACAACAACGGCTATGACAGCGTCGTCGACACGACGATCAACGTCACCGACGAGCGCCACGTCATGATGTATGACAAGCTCAAGGCCTGGTACGACCAGGGCCTGTTCGGTTATTACGGTGCGGCCTGGAACGACAACCAGAAGATCTTCGAAGAAGGCAAGGCCGCTCTCTGGATCGGCTCCTCCGGCTCCTTCGGCGGCCTGCAGAAGACCGCAACCATGCCCTTCTCGGCAACCTTCCTGCCCTATTGGGGCTCGATCGAAGGCGCTGGCGTCCACTCCTTCATCGGTGGAGCCGCCCTCTTCGCCATGTCCGGCAAGTCGGCTGAAGAAAACAAGTGCTCTGCCGCCTTTTTCAACTTCCTGACTTCGACCGAGATCCAGAAGTTCTACCACCAGGCCACCGGCTACGTCGCCATCACCAATGCGGCTTACGAGCTGGCCAAATCGGAAGGCTACTACAACGAGAAGCCGGCTGCCGAAGTGGGCATCAAGCAGCTGCAGCTGCCGGGCGCCGAGTGGGACAAGGGTTATCGCCTCGGCTTCTACCCGCAGATCCGCTCGATCATGGAACGCGAATACAACCGCATCTTCGCCGGTGAAACCACCCCGAAGGACGCCATGGAAACGATCAAGAAGGAAGCCGACGAACTGCTCGCCCGCTTCGCCAAGACGGCAGGCTGATCCCAGTCGGGCTATTGCCCCTCACCCCACCCTCTCCCCGCCAGCGGGGAGAGGGAGTGCAGACGTTGCGGCCCTCGGCCTTCTCCACGCTTGCGGGGAGAAGGTGCCGGCAGGCGGATGAGGGGCCCACTCTCCAACGCCTTCGCGCTCTGCCTTCCTTCTCGAAAGACACCACTATGAAGCGCGTCCAGTTCAATTCGCGATACCTGCCCTATCTGTTCCTGCTGCCGCAGTTCGTGATCATTTCGATCTTCTTCTATTGGCCGTCTGCCCAGGCGATCACCTCGTCCTTCTACATCGAGGATCCCTTCGGCTTCGGCTCCAGCTTCGTGGGTTTCGCAAATTACACCGATGCGCTCGCCTCGCCGGAATACCGCAAGATTGCCGGCTTCACGATCGCCTACAGCCTGATCGTTACGACGCTCGCTCTGTCGCTCGGCCTCTTGCTTGCCTTGAAAGCCGATGCGGTGATCCGCGGCAAATCCGCCTACAAGACGCTGCTCATCGTCGTCTATGCCATTGCCCCGCCGGTCGCGGGCCTGATCGGCATGATGTTCTTCGACCAGCATATCGGCCCCTTCGTCAAATTCGCCGCCCTGTTCGGCTGGGACATGAAAGTCGGCCTCAACTATTTCGACACGGCCTTCGCCATGGTCGCGGTCGCCGTCTGGAACCAGATCCCCTATAATTTCATCTTCTTCCTCTCCGGCCTGCAGGGCATCCCGGCTTCGATCCGGGAGGCAGCCGCGATCGACTGCAAGTCCGGCACACGCCGATTCTGGACGGTGATCCTGCCGCTGCTCACCCCGACCGCCTTCTTCCTGCTGGTCATCAACATGACCTATTCGCTGTTCGATACCTTTGCCGTCATCGACGTGATCGTGAAGGACAAGCCGGCCAACAACCCGATCACGCTGGTCTACAAGGTCTATCTCGACGGCTTCCGCGGCAATGACCTCGGCTCGTCCTCGGCCCAGTCGGTCATCCTGATGCTGGTCGTGCTGGTGCTGACCATGATCCAGTTCCGCTTCATCGAACGCCGCGTTCATTACGGTTGAGGAGAGCGCCATGTACCGCACCAAATTCTTCGACCATCTGATCCTGATCGCAGGCGTCATCTTCATGCTGGGACCGCTGGTCGTTGCCTTCACGACGTCCACCCATTCGGCCGCCGAGATCCACACAAACGGCCTGATGCTGTCCATCGGCGACGATTTCACGTCGACCTATGACAAGGTTCTCTTCAAGTCTGGCGGTTTCACCGGTCAGGTCACAGGCCTGACCATGGCGATGAACTCGCTGATCTTGGGGCTCGGTTTTGCCATCGGTAAGATCGTGCTCTCGATGTTGGCGGCCTACGCCATCGTCTATTTCCGCTTCCGCTTTGCGACCCTTGCCTTCTGGCTCATCTTCACGACGCTGCTTTTGCCGCTCGAAGTGCGCATCATGCCGACCTACAAGGTGATGAGCGATCTCTCGCTCTTGAACAGCTATCAGGGCCTGATCCTGCCGCTCCTGGCCTCGGCCACCGGCACCTTCTTCTTCCGCCAGTTCTTCAAGTCCGTGCCGGATGAACTCCTGGAGGCCGCGCGCATCGATGGCGCCGGTCCGTTCAAATTCTTCATCGACGTGCTGGTGCCGCTGTCGCGCACCATGATCGCCGCCGTCTTTATCATCATGTTCGTCTATGGCTGGAACCAGTATCTCTGGCCCATGCTGATGACGACAGACGAGGGCTTCTACACCCTCATGCGCGGCATCAAGCAGATCCTGCAGGTCTGGGTGGGCTCGCAAATCCCTGATTATAACGAAGCCTTTGCCATGGCCGTGCTCGCACTCCTGCCCCCCGTCATCGTGGTGGTGGTGTTCCAGAGCTGGTTCATCAAGGGCCTCACCGAATCCGACAAGTAAGAGGAGTACGCTCCATGGCGTCCATCGACATCAACGAGGTCTCCAAGATCTACGACAAGGGCGGCGCGAAGGCCGTCGACAGCGTCGACATCCAGATCGAAGACGGCGAGTTCATCGTGCTCGTCGGCCCCTCCGGCTGTGGCAAGTCCACGCTGCTGCGCATGGTGGCCGGTCTCGAAGCCATCTCGCAGGGCACGATTTCGATCGGCGACCGCGTGGTGAACGAGGTTGAGCCAGCCGACCGCGACATCGCCATGGTCTTCCAGAACTATGCGCTATATCCGCATATGACCGTCTACGACAATCTGGCCTATGGCCTGAAGAACCGCGGCACCCCGAAGGCCGAGATCTCCGCCCGCGTGGCGGAAGCCGCTAAGATGCTGGAGATCGAGAAATATCTCGACCGCAAGCCGCGTGCGCTTTCGGGTGGCCAACGCCAGCGCGTCGCCATGGGCCGCGCCATCGTCCGCAAGCCCGCCGTCTTCCTCTTCGACGAGCCGTTGTCGAACCTCGACGCCAAGCTGCGCGTCACCATGCGTGGCGAAATCCGCAAGCTGCAGAAGCGGCTGAAGACCACGGCGATCTACGTCACCCACGACCAGCTTGAAGCCATGACGCTGGCGGACCGTCTGGTGGTGCTGAACGGTGGCCAGATCGAGCAGATCGGCACGCCGCTCGAGGTCTATAACCGACCGGCCTCCACCTTCGTCGCGAGCTTCATCGGCTCGCCGGCGATGAACCTGCTCGATGGCGAGGTCGAACGGGGACGGCTGATCTTCGGCGTCGTTCCTCTCGACGTTCCCGGCCTTCTGCCGGAAGGACCCGTCCGCATCGGCCTGCGCGCCGAAGATCTCGTCGTTGCGGCACCCGAGGAGGCCCAGTTCGTGCTGTCCGTCGATTATGTCGAGGAGCTCGGCGCCCAGCGGTTGGTTCACGGCCTCGTGGGTGACCAGACGCTGACCGTGATCGTCTCGCCGAACGCACCTCTCACCGACCGGCTGCCCGTCAGGATCGCATCAAAGAAGCTGCATTTCTTCTCCGCCGAAACCGGCAGACGCATCGAGCCGACAACCGCAGGCGGGACGCCGACGTCCGCCCCTCGGGCGCCGGTCGCAAGCTTTGCCTGAGCGACCGGATAGATCGCATTTGAACGATCTCCCAAACCCCGTTTTAGCGGCTTGCTGATAGCGTTCCCGCAAATTGCCTTTGTGGGGGACGCCATGCCTGTAAAACTTCTGTTGGCCGGAATGGCCGGTCTGATGCTCGCGACGCCGCGCCGCAAAAGCGAAGGGCCGGCCGCGATGATCGCCGCGCATGCCGATCATCTTGCGCTGAAGGCAGCCCCGATCAACCCCGACTGGATCATCCGCGGCACTCCGCTTGCCCGCATGGGTGAGCATTCGACCAGCACCGACGAGGCCAGTTCCACCGCCGTCTGGGATTGCACCGCCGGTGAATTCCGCTGGTTCTTCGGCTGGGACGAGACGGTCGTCATTCAGGAAGGCGAGGTGCACGTCACCGACGCGGACGGCGGAGAACGCTTGCTGCGGGCCGGCGACATCGCCTATTTCCGGGGCGGCACCTGGGCCACCTGGCGCGTCGATCATTATGTCCGCAAGGTCGCCTTCCTGCGCAAGCCTTTCCCGGGGCCGCTCGCCACGCTCTACCGGCTGCGCAATGCCCTGCGCCAGGGCAAGTTTTCCGCCCTCTGATCTGAACCCGCCATCAGCAAAATTGAAGCCTGCCGCCGTTGCCATCCCCCGCGGCTCGGCCTAAACCTGCCTTGCTTTCGAACGAGGACAGACCCATGGCGAAAATCACCAATGTCGCGGTCCAGATGGACCACGTCTCCACGATCAATATCGCGGGCGATAGCACTTTCGCCATGAGCCTGGAGGCGCAGGCCCGGGGGTACAAGCTCTTCCACTATACGCCCGACCGCCTGTCGATGCGCGACGGCAAGGTGTACGCCACCGTCGAGCCCATGGAACTGCGCGACGTCAAGGGAGACCATTTCACCCTCGGCGCCCCGGAACGGATCGACCTGTCGACCATGGATGTCGTTCTGCTGCGCCAGGATCCGCCCTTCGACATGAGCTACATCACCTCGACCCATCTCCTGGAGCGCATCCACCCGAAGACGCTCGTCGTCAACGATCCGGCCTGGGTGCGCAACTCGCCGGAAAAGATTTTCGTCACCGAATTCGCCGACCTGATGCCGCCGACCCTGATCACCAAGGATCCGGCCGAGATCGCCCGCTTCCGGGAAGAGCAGGGCGACATCATCCTGAAGCCGCTCTACGGAAACGGCGGCGCCGGTGTCTTCCATTCGACCCGCGACGACCGCAACTTCTCCTCGTTGATGGAGATGTTCAACCAGATGTTCCGCGAGCCTTTCATCGCCCAGGGCTATCTGCCGGCTGTGCGCAAGGGCGACAAGCGCATCATCCTCGTCGACGGCGAGCCGGTGGGCGCGATCAACCGCGTCCCGGCCGAACATGACGCCCGCTCCAACATGCATGCCGGCGGCAGGCCAGAGCCGACCGAGCTGACCGCCCGCGAACGCGAGATCTGCGCCCGCATCGGTCCCGCTCTCCGTGAACGGGGCTTCCTCCTGGTCGGCATCGATGTCATCGGCGATTACATGACCGAGATCAACGTCACCTCGCCGACCGGCATTCGTGAAGTGAAGAAGTTCGGTGGCGCGGACATCGCCTCGCTTCTTTGGAATGCCATCGAGCGGAAGCGCGCCTGACGCAAGCACCTGAAACGGCTCAGAAAGTTCACGGCACGTTCTGCTCTTGCAACCGACTGCAACCCTATACCTATTGCAGGATGCGGATGTTCCGCAAATGTTCTTGCTAATTCCTGCGCCTTATGCGAGATTGTTCCCGTCGCCACACGCAATATGAAGTTGCAGGTGGCGGCCAGAGGACGATCGGCGAGGGCGGGCAATGGTGGCGCGTGTCAGTACGGTTGCATTCCAGGGGATCGAGGGTGTGCCCGTCGATGTCCAGGTCATGGTGGCGCCGGGCAAGCCCGGCATGCAGATTGTCGGCCTACCCGACAAGGCGGTGGCCGAAAGCCGCGAACGGGTGCAGGCCGCGCTCCATGCCTCCGGTCTCGCTCTGCCGCCGAAGAGGATCACCGTCAATCTGGCGCCTGCGGATCTTCCAAAAGAAGGGTCTCATTTCGACCTTCCCATCGCGCTCGGCCTGATGGCCGCGCTGGGCGCCATCCCGGGTGACGCGCTCTCGGGTTATCTCGTCATCGGCGAGCTCAATCTCGACGGCACGATTGCCCCCATCGCCGGCGCGCTTCCGGCGGCCATCAGCGCAAACGCCGTCGACAAGGGCCTCATCTGCCCCGCCGACAGCGGCGCCGAAGCCGCCTGGGCCGGCGCAGACCTCGACATCCTCGCGCCGCGCAGCCTGATCGGCCTCGCGAACCATTTTCGCGGCACCCAGATCCTGTCGCGACCGGAACCGTCGGTGCGCGCACTGCCCGCCAACCTTCCCGATCTCGCCGATATCAAAGGCCAGGAAAGCGCCAAGCGCGCGCTGGAAGTGGCCGCCGCCGGCGGGCACAATCTGCTGATGGTCGGCCCGCCCGGATCGGGAAAATCCATGCTCGCCGCGCGGCTGCCCTCGATCCTGCCGCCGCTCTCTGCGGCCGAATTGCTCGAAGTTTCGATGATCCATTCGATCGCCGGCCAGCTTTCGGGCGGCAAGCTGTCGGATCGCCGCCCCTTCCGGACACCGCATCATTCCGCCACCATGGCGGCGCTGGTCGGTGGCGGCTTGAAAGCACGACCAGGCGAGGCATCGCTCGCCCATCATGGTATTCTTTTCCTGGACGAATTGCCGGAATTTGCTCCGCCGGTTCTCGATGCGCTCCGCCAGCCGCTCGAAACCGGCGAATGCATCATCGCCCGCGCCAATCACCGGGTTTCTTACCCCTCTGATTTCCAGCTTGTGGCGGCGATGAACCCGTGTCGCTGCGGCATGGCCGGGGAACCCGGCCATGTCTGTGCCCGCGGCATCCGCTGCCAGACCGAGTATCAGGGCCGCATTTCGGGCCCCCTGATGGATCGCATCGACATCCGCATCGACGTGCCGGCCGTCTCGGCCTCCGATCTCATCCGGCCGGGAACGGCTGAAAGCAGCGCCGACGTTGCCCGGCGCGTGGCGACCGCCCGTCAGCGTCAGCGCGAACGCTTCGCCCGTCTCGACCTGCCGTTTTCGACCAATGCCCGCTGCTCCACAGCCTTGATCGAGACGCTTGCCGAACCGGACCCGGCGGGTCTGCAGCTTTTGCGCGACGCGGCCGACAAATTCCGCTTTTCGGCCCGCGGTTATCACCGGGTACTGAAAGTGGCCCGCACGCTCGCTGATCTGGATGGGGTGGAAACCCTGGGTCGCATCCACCTCGCCGAAGCAATCTCCTACCGCATCGCCTCGGAACGTCTGGCGGCCGCGGCATAATCGGCTGGAGAAGGGGGAAGTGTGGCGGGCCAGGATCCAGGGTCTCTCGGGAACTGAACGCAGTGAGTGCAGACCGGGACTCTGTAAAGCGAGGTCCGGCTAGGCCGTGGGTCCTTCGGCCTCGGGAGTTGAGGCAAAGATCAGGCGGGCTGTGCCATCTCTGTCGGCCGCAGCATGTCGGTCGGCAATGACATGCGGATGATGGCGCCGGTCTCGGGATAGCTCATCTCGGCATGGCCACGCACACCGGAGATGACGCGTTTCATCAAGGTGGAGCCGAAGCCGCCGGCGCCCGCCTGAGGCGCCGTCGGCATTGGACCGCCGCTCTCTCGCCACTCGATGACCAGCCGACCCTCTTCGCCTTCGGCTTGCTCCAGCCGCCAGGTGAGATCGATCTGCCCGGAGCCCACACTGAGCGCGCCATATTTTGCGGCGTTGGTCCCGAGTTCGTGCAGGATCAGGCTGAGCACCACCACCGTCTGGCCGCCGATAGGAACCCTGGGGCCGGAGGCGGAAAAGCGGGGGGTGCCGACGACCGCAAAGGGCTCGAGCGCCTGGAAGATAACGGCCTGCAGCGAGGCATCCTCGCCTTCGCGAAGACCCCGCAGCAGAAGATTGGACCGGCCGAGTGCGGTTAGGCGGTCGCGCAGGCGCGCCGCCAGTTCCTCGGCGCTGGAGGCGTTCTTCAGCGACAGGCTGATGATGGCATTGATGGTGGCGAAGATGTTCTTCAGCCGGTGGTCGAGTTCCTGCGCCATAACCTCCTGGCCGTCGGCCAGTCGCTGGCTCTCCTGTCGTGCGACGATCTCTGCCCGGTAGGCTGCCATCATCAGGTGGATGAGCGAGAGATCGGTGACGATGACGAAGACGTAAAGTCCCATCGCAATCAGCGTGCCGGCTGAGACATCGAAACGATAGGGCGTGATGAAGAAATACCAGGCGGCAAGGCCGGAAAGGATCCCGACCAGCATGCCCTGACGCACGCCGAAGACGAAGCCACAGATGACGACGGCGGGAAAGAAGGTGAGAAACGGAAAACCGGCCGGCATCAGCGGGTCGAGCCAGGCCCGCAGAAAGAGCGCAACCAGGAAGACAGCGAGGCTCAAGCCATAGGTGACGATCTTGTCCTTGCTGGACAGCGTCTTTTGCACCGCGGCAAAGGCCGGCAAGGTATCGAAATATGCGCGCATGGCCCTATTCGTCTCGCAGAAATTACGAATAATCAGAAATTACGGAAGGGTGTTAAAGAAATGCTAGCTGACGCAAAAGACGGCTGCAACCCATCACGACACTTAGTGGTCCCTCCCGGTTTTCTCAAGCTCAACGGTCACTGACGATCCTTCCGGCGGCGCCGGGGGGAAGTCGATGCACGCGTGGTGCGCGCGAAAGGAGCAGCTTTCACCGCGGAGAGGAGAAGAAAAAATATCAGGCCCCCCTCGCTCCGGCTCTGCTTCTTTAGGGCCAGAAGGGGCGCCGCCAGCTATCATGCCTTCCTGGCGACAGCCGCCTTGATATATCGAATCGCAGTAGCCGGGATAGTGGCCGGCCATACCATGGGGCCGAATTTGGCAGAAGCAGCCCGAGAGGGCCGCCTCTGCCGATTGCGGAGGGATTGTTTATTCCCCGAGCCCGGCAAAAAGTGCGGTCGAGAGATAACGTTCGGCGAAGGACGGGATGATGACGACGATTGTCTTGCCGGCATTCTCCGCGCGCAGGCCGACCTTTATCGCGGCCGTCAGGGCAGCACCCGAGGAAATCCCGACTGGCACGCCTTCCAGCCGCGCAACCAGCCGGGCAGTCTCGAACGCCTCGTCATTGGTGACGGTGACCACCTCGTCATAGATGCCGGTGTCGAGAATAGCCGGGGCAAAGCCGGCGCCGATGCCCTGGATCTTGTGGGGCCCCGGATTGCCGCCGGAGAGAACCGGGCTGTCGGCGGGTTCAACCGCCACCACCTGGACCGACGGTTTCTTCGCCTTCAGAACCTGCCCCGTGCCGGTAATCGTGCCCCCGGTGCCGATGCCGGACACGAAGATGTCGATACCGCCGTCCGTGTCGTTCCAGATTTCCTCCGCCGTTGTCTTGCGGTGAATCTCCGGATTGGCCGGGTTCTCGAATTGCTGGGGTATGATTGAATCCGGCGTCGTTTCTGCCAATTCCTGCGCCTTGGCAATCGCGCCCTTCATGCCCTTGGCGCCTTCGGTGAGAACCAGTTCTGCGCCGAGCAGGGCCAGCATCTTGCGCCGCTCGATCGACATGGTCTCGGGCATGGTCAGGATCAGGCGATAACCCTTGGCAGCGGCCGCAAAGGCAAGCGCAATGCCGGTATTGCCGGAGGTCGGCTCGATCAGCGTGGTCTTGCCGGGCGCAATCTTGCCCTGGGCTTCCAGACTCTCGATCATTGCCACCCCGATACGATCCTTGACCGAGGCAATCGGATTGAAGAATTCGAGCTTGGCGAGCAGATGCGCCTTGACGCCCTTTTCCTTGGCCAGCTTGTCCAGCCGCACGATCGGTGTGTCACCGATCGTCTCAGTGATCGATCCATAGACGCGACCGCGTCCGGGCTTCTTGGCATCCGTCATGTTTCGTCTCCCTGCACCATTATTCGTTGGCAACAAGATAGGCGGATTGTCTCGCGACTGCCAGAACCCTTTGTCTGCAGCCTGTCGGAAAAGGGAAATATTCCTCTGCCAAGGCGGGGAAATCCGCAAGCTGCTCGCGGCTCGGACGGGCGCCCGCCATGTGCCTAAACGGGTCTTGTCGCGATATAGGCGGCGGTACCGGCAAGGATGCTCGCCGCGCCGCGATTGAGGAGCTTCAGGGCCGATGGGCGTTTCATCAGGTGCCGCGCCTGCGCCGCGAGCAGGATATAGGGAATGAGCACCGCCATCAGCACGGCAAATGTCAGCCCGATCAACAGAAGATAGTCAAGGAAGCCGATGGCGCTGAGCGGCAAAAGGCTCGGCACCAGCGCGATATAAAACAGCATCGTTTTCGGGTTGCCGAGCGTGACCAAGAGGCCCGAGAGGAAAGAGCGCCAGGCCCGGTTCTCGGTTTCTGCCGCCACGGACTGCGCCAGCAGACCCGATGTCCAAAGCTTGTAGGCGATATAAACGAGATAGGCCGCCCCGACAAACTTGATCACGAGGAACACCGTGGTGAAGGTCTTGGCCACGAGTGCCAGCCCGAGGATCACGGCGGTGAGGTAAACAATATCGCCAAGGATTAGCCCGAAGCCCATGAACAGCGTCGGCCGAAATCCGGACCCGAGCGCCCGCGCGACGATGGCCGTCATACCGGGCCCGGGAATGGCCGCTGCAATGAACAGGGCGCCGCAATAGGCGATGATCGTGGCCAGTGTCATGGTGGTGTCCTCCTCCGCACTCTCTGCATAAGTTCGCCCGAGCCGACTTGCAACGGTGACACGATCGGCCTTGCAGCGTGAAAGCCTCCGCTCTTAAGTGGCCCGGCCATAGTCCGGAGACTTCCGCATGCCAAGCTTCGCAGCCTTCGTCGCCTTTGCACTCATCTGTCTCGGGATGGTGCTGACACCGGGGCCGAACATGATTTATCTCGTGTCGCGCTCGATCTGCCAGGGGCCCATGGCGGGGCTTGTCTCGCTGGGCGGGGTGGCGCTTGGCTTCGTTGTCTACATGCTCTTGACCGCTTGCGGCATCACCGTGCTTTTGCTCGCCGTCCCCTTGGCCTATGAGATCCTGAAGTTCTGCGGCGCACTGTATCTCGGCTGGCTCGCCTGGCAAGCGCTCCGCCCCGGCGGTCGTTCGCCCTTCCAGGTGCGTGACCTGCCGATCGATAGCCCGCGAAAACTCTTCGTCATGGGCTTTGTCACCAGCCTGCTCAATCCGAAGGTCGCCATCCTCTATATGTCGCTCCTGCCGCAGTTCGTAGACCCCACGCTCGGCAGCGTCTTCACCCAGTCGCTGATCTTGGGCTTTACGCAGATCGCGATAGCCGTCACCGGCAATGGCCTCATCGCTCTGTCTGCCGGCACCATCGCCCTCTTTCTCGCCGGACGGCCGGTCTGGATGGTGGTTCAGCGCTGGCTGATGGGCACCGTGCTCGCCGGGCTGGCGGTCCGCATGGCGATGGAAGCGCAGCGCTGAGATGGGCCCTCATACACCCGTCGACCCGAACCCGCCGGGACCCCGCGCCGTGTCGGATGTCTCGGTCACCTCGGCCACCCGCGCTTGCGTCACCGGCGCAATCACCATCTGGGCGATCCGCATGCCGCGCTCGATCACGAAATCCCCGTCGCCGAGATTGATCAACAGCACCTTCACCTCTCCGCGATAGTCGCTGTCGATCGTGCCGGGCGTGTTTAGGCAAGTGATCCCGTTCTTGAGGGCAAGGCCGGAGCGTGGCCGGATCTGCGCCTCGAAGCCTTCGGGGATCTCGAAGATGAAGCCGGTCGGGACCAAGGCTCGCTTTCCCGGCGCCAAAGTCATCGGCGCATCCTCGGCAACGGCAGCTCTCAGATCCATGCCCGCAGCACCTCGCGTTTCGTAAGTGGGCAGATCGATCCCCTCGCCATGGGAGAGACGCTTCAGATTGAGCATGGGACCAAGGACATCGGAGCGAATGGCGGACATGGGCGGGATTCCTTTGTTTGCGCGCTCAATTGCATATTGGCCGTCGAAACGCTAGATAACCGCCGACCAAAAGGAATTCCTGAGACATGGCTGAAACGCTCGCAGAGGCGGTCTCCCGCCGCCGCACCTTTGCTATTATCGCCCACCCGGACGCCGGCAAGACGACGCTCACTGAAAAGCTCTTGCTGTTCGGCGGCGCCATCCAGCTCGCCGGCGAAGTGAAGGCCAAGAAGGACCGCATCCAGACCCGGTCGGACTGGATGAAGATCGAGCGCGAGCGCGGCATTTCGGTCGTCACCTCGGTCATGACCTTCGAATACGAAGGCAATGTCTTCAACATTCTCGACACGCCCGGCCACGAAGACTTCGCCGACGACACCTATCGCACACTGACCGCCGTTGATGCCGCCGTCATGGTCATCGACGCCGCCAAGGGTATCGAGCCGCGCACGCTGAAGCTCTTCGAAGTCTGCCGCATGCGCGACATCCCGATCATCACCTTCGTCAACAAGATGGACCGCGAAAGCCGGGACATCTTCGAGATCCTCGACGAGGTCGAAGAGAAGCTCGCGCTGGATACCGCCCCGATCACCTGGCCGGTCGGCCGCTCGAAGAGCTTCTGCGGCTCCTACAATCTGGCCAACAGCACCTTCCGCGGCAGTGACACCCAGGCCGAGCCGAGCAAGGTCAACGGTCCGCAGAGCGTCGCCGATCACCTGCCGGAAAACGAACGCGCGGCTTTCGTCGACGAGCTGGAACTGGCGGTCGAGGCCTGCCGTCCCTTCGACCAGAAGGCCTTCCTGGAAGGCCACATGACACCCGTCTTCTTCGGCTCGGCGCTGCGGAATTTCGGCGTGCGCGATCTGATCAATGCGCTCGGCGCCTATGCGCCCCCGCCGCGCGACCAGGTGGCTGATGTCAGAACGGTGCATGCCTCGGAAGAAAAGATGACGGCCTTCGTCTTCAAGATCCAGGCCAACATGGACCCGAACCACCGCGACCGCATCGCCTTTGCCCGCATCTGCTCCGGCAAGCTGGAACGCGGCATGAAGGCGAAGCTCGCCCGCACCGGCAAGCTGATGGGGCTCACGGCACCGCAATTCTTCTTCGCCTCGCAGCGCCAGCTGGCCGACACCGCCTTCGCCGGCGACGTGGTGGGTATCCCCAACCACGGCACACTCCGCATCGGCGATACGTTGACCGAAGGCGAGAATCTCGTCTTCCAGGGCGTGCCGAACTTCTCGCCGGAAATCCTGCGCCGCGTGCGGCTGGAAGATGCGATGAAGGCGAAGAAGCTCAAGGAAGCTCTGCAGCAGATGGCCGAAGAGGGCGTCGTGCAGCTCTTTTCGCCGGAAGACGGTTCACCGGCCATCGTCGGTGTCGTCGGCGCGCTGCAGCTCGACGTGTTGAAGGAACGCCTGTCGGCAGAATACACCCTGCCGGTCTCCTTCGAAATGTCGCGCTTCTCCGTCTGCCGCTGGATCTCGGCCGACAACAAGGATGATCTCGAAAAGTTCATGACCCAGCGCCGCGGCGATATCTGCCGCGATCTCGATGGCGATCCCGTCTTCATGGCGCAGGACCAGTTCTCGCTGCGTTACGAAGCCGAGCGCTATCCGGCGATCAAGATGGTCGCCATCAAGGAATATCACGTTGCCAAGGCGGCGTGATCGGCTCACGCACCCGGCATGCGCTCCATAGGGCGCATGCCGCTCTGCCGTCATCTAAGCCAGCCTCGCAGTGGCCTCAGCGGCGACGCAGCCGGATCAGCCCTTCACCATCGACATCCACCGTCACGCCCTCATAGCCGTGCAGGCTCGGATGGCGTGTTTCCAGCGGATGCGTATGGGTGGCCGTGATCACCATGACATCCGCGCCGGCGCCTTCTCCGGCCAGCACGCCCGCCATCACATCCTCGAACACTAGGCAATGGGTCGGATCGACGCCCAGTCGCTCTGCGCCCAGCCTGTAGCCGGCGGGATCCGGCTTGCCGATTTTGACGTCTTCCGCCGTAACGATCTTGAGCGGTTGTGGCAGGCCGGCGGCCGCGATGCGGGCGCGGGCAAGCGCCGAGGGCGCCGAGGTGACGATCGCCCAGCGCTCGGCCGGAAGCGCGTTCAGGAAGTCGATCGCGCCGGGGATCGGCACGATCCCTTCGACATCCTCGATTTCGCCGCGCTCGATTTCCAGCGCTTCGGCGACCACATCCACGCCCGGAAGGTTCAGCCCCCGGATCGTGTCGATGCCGCGCTTGCCATGCATGGTCGGCAGGAAAGCCTCGACATCGAGCCCCATTTTCGCCGCCCAGCGGCCCCAGACCCGCTCGGCGGCGGCGATCGAGTTGAGCAGCGTTCCGTCCATGTCGAAGAGGAAGCCGTGGTAGGAGCGGGTGGGGAGAGGCGAGGGGGAAAGGGTCAAGAGCGTGCACCTGATGCTGGGGGAACGAGAGGCAGGTAGCCAATTTGGCGGCAAGCGGCAAATGAATTGATCAAAGACAAGGTCCGCTCGTGACAGGCGGAACGCTCTGGGATAGACAGGAAGCAGACAGGGGCGTCCTGCGAAAGCCGGGCTGAGAAGCACCCTTTGAACCTGACCCAGATCATGCTGGCGGAGGGAGTCGTTCGGTCTATCCGGCAGTTGGCTGCCCGAGTCCGCCGCCGCTCCACCGTCGAAGGGAGCGCGCCGATGACCAATCCGATCCGCAACGTCCTGTCCATCGCCGGCTCCGATCCCTCCGGTGGTGCCGGCATCCAGGCCGATCTAAAAACCTTTGCCGCCCGGGGCTGTTACGGGATGGCCGTGATCACCGCGCTCACCGCCCAGAACACGCAAGGCGTCTCGGCTGTTCGCCCGCTCGATCCGGACTTCGTCCAGGAGCAGATCCGCATGGTCTTTGCCGATGTCAGGGTGGATGCGGTGAAGATCGGCATGATCGCCAATGCCGGCATCGCCGCCGCGGTGGCCGAAGCGCTGAAACCCCATCGCGGAATTCCGGTCGTGCTCGACCCCGTGATGATCGCCAAGGGCGGCGCGGCACTGCTCGATCCCGCGGCCGTTGACGTCCTCAAAGAAAGTCTGCTGCCGCTCGCAACGCTTGTGACTCCCAATCTGCCCGAGGCTGCAGCCCTGCTGGGCGATCCGGAAGCCTCCGACCGGCGCATCATGGAATCCCAGGCCGTGCGGCTGACGGCGCTCGGGGCGAAGGGCGTGCTGGTCAAGGGCGGACATCTCGCCGGTGGCGAGAGCCCGGATGTTCTGGTGACGGAGGGGCAGGTGACCTGGTTTGAGGCGTCCCGCATTGCCACGCGCAATACCCATGGCACCGGTTGTTCGCTGTCGAGCGCGCTCGCGGCGGAAGTCGCCAAAGGGCTCGAACCGCAGGAGGCGGTCAGCGTGGCGAAGGCATGGTTGGAAGAGGCTGTCCGCACCTCGGGCAGTTTGTCTGTCGGATCGGGCCACGGCCCGGTGCATCATTTCCATGCTCTGTGGTCAGCCGATCAGAGGAACTGAAAATTTTCAGCTGTCGGCGTGGCACTCAAGGTCGCGGATATCGAAGACGAAGGGCAGGGCGGAGCCGAGCCATGTCTGGTGGCGAGGCTTGAGTTCTCGTCGCTGGTCTATGGTGCCGAGCCGGATGCCGATCTCTCCATCGGCGCTTTCGCGCCAGAGCGGCGAGCCGCAGTCGCCGCAGAAGAACTGGTCGCTCGGCTTTCCGCTGTCACCGAACTTGCGGTAGCGCCGTGGCTCTCCGGAGACGAGGCGAAGGCTGCCAGTGATGGCCGCCGCCGTCACGCGATAGGCAGACCCGGTCAGGCGTTGGCAGTCGGTGCAGTGACAGATCCCGATCCGCTCCGGATCGATCTCCGCTTCGTAGCGAACTTCGCCGCATTGGCATGATCCCGTCACCCGCATCGCATCCCCCTGAAAAGAAAAGCCCGGCGCTGGAGGACGCCGGGCGAGATGAACTTGACTGCGGGAGGTTAATGATCGGCCTTGATGAAAGTTCCGTTCTGCAGCTCTTTCATCGCCTGCATCAGTTCTTCGCGGCTGTTCATGACGATCGGGCCATGCCAGGCGACCGGCTCCTTGATCGGCTTGCCGGTGACGAGAAGGAAGCGAATGCCCTTTTCGCCGGCCTGCACGGTGATTTCGTCGCCGGTGTCGAAAACGACGAGCGTGCGATTGCCGGAGAGGTCACGGATGTTGAGCTCCTCGCCCATATATTCCTTCTCGACCTTGACGCCGAAGGGTTTTGACGCATCGCGGAACGAGCCGGAGCCGGCGAAGATATAGGCAAAGGCGGAGCGATAGGTGTCGACCGGAAACGTCTTGCGCTTGCCGGGTGGCACCGAGATGTCGAGATAGACAGGCTCTGCGGCAATGCCGTCGACAGGGCCGCTCTTGCCCCAGAAGTCACCACAGATGACCCGCGCCGACGTACCGTCGTCATCCACGACGACAGGAATGTCGGCCGACTTGATGTCTTGGTAGCGCGGCTTCGTCATCTTCAGCGACGAGGGCAGGTTGGCCCAGAGCTGGAAGCCGTGCATGCGGCCGGCAAAATCGCCCTTCGGCATTTCCTGATGCATGATGCCGCTGCCGGCCGTCATCCATTGCAGGTCGCCGGCACCCAGCATGCCCTGGTTGCCCAGGCTGTCGCCGTGTTCGACGGTACCCGCCAACACATAGGTGATCGTCTCGATGCCGCGATGCGGATGCCAGGGGAAGCCGCGGATATAATCGCCCGGATCGTCGTTGCGAAAATCGTCCATCATCAGGAAGGGATCGGTCATCGAGGGATCGCCGAACCCGAACACGCGGTGCAGCTTCACGCCGGCGCCTTCCATGGTCGGAGTGGCGCGGCTCTCATGCTTGACGGGACGAATGGACATCGGGACTGGCTCCTCGGGCCGAAATGCGGTGATTGAGGCGCAATATAGCCGCTCTTCCTGGTGGGCGCAGCAGGACCGGACGGAACGCAGTGTTCACATTTGCCCGTGCTGCACTGCAAAAAACAATTGCTGCCGCCGACAAATTTCTGTCATGAAAGTGGAGATGTTTGCGAATCGTTAGTTTATCAGGCGAACACTGGCGTCGGGCAGCCTTCGTGTCGGCGCCTTCCGGAGTTGTGAAACGCATGTGTCGTTGGGCAGCCTATCGCGGAGAAGCGATCTTCCTCGAGGAACTCGTCACCTCGCCTGCCCACTCGCTCATCGAACAGTCCCATTGCGCGACCCGCGCCAAGACGGCCACCAATGCCGATGGTTTCGGCATCGCCTGGTATGGCGACCGGCCGGAGCCCGGCCGTTTCCGTGACGTCCTGCCGGCCTGGTCCGACTGCAACCTGAAAAGTCTCGCGCGCCAGATCCGCTCGCCGCTTTTCCTCGCCCATGTTCGCGCCGCCACCCACGGCTCGACCCGCCGCGACAACTGCCATCCCTTCGTGCACGACACCTGGTCCTTCATGCACAATGGCCAGATCGACCATTTCGATCGCATCCGCCGACCCATGGAAGCCATGCTCGATGACGCCCATTTCAATGCCCGCGTCGGCACAACGGACAGCGAACTGCTTTTCCTGCTTGCCCTGCAGTTTGGCCTGAGGGAGCGCCCGCTGACGGCCATGAGCGAGGCGGTCGGCTTCGTCGAGCAGATCAGCCTGCATTTGACCGGCGCAGCCCGCGTCCGCATGACCGCCGCCTTCTCGGACGGCGAGACGCTTTATGCCGTCCGCTACTCGACCGATGAGTTCGCCCCGACGCTCTACGCCGCGCCCATGGGGCCGAAGGGCAGCTACTGCCTGGTGTCCGAACCGCTTAACGACGAAGCCGACACCTGGGTGGAAATTCCGCCCTCGAGTGCCGTCATCTTGAGCGCCAAGGGCCTGGAGGCAGCGGAGTTCAAGCCGGTATCCGCACGGATCGACATGCCACAGATCCGGTCGGTCGCGCTTGCCGGTTGATCTTAGGCCTCAGTCGTCGATCCCCAGTTCCCGCCTGAGCTTGCGTGTCAGACTGCCGGCGACAGCTCGGTAGGATCGCTGCAGATATTCCGTAAGCTCGGCCTCTTGAAGCTCGGTATCCGGGGCGACGCTCACCCATTTCCGCTTGGCAAAATAGGGCGCCTGCGAGACGCCCTGCAAGGCGGTCAGGATCTCGAAGCTTTCCTCGCTGACTTTGAAGGCCAGGTGCCGGTCGTTATCGGACAGAAGGCCGAAAACCTTGTCCCCGACTTTGCCGACCCGGCTATCCCACTGGTCGACCTGACTGGTGGCCGGAAGGCTCTCGACAAAAGCGGTAAATCCTTCGCGGGTGAAGAGGCTCATGCCGGGGCACCCGCCATCTGCATGGCGATCCACAGCGCCAGTCGCTCGGCGACGTCCTCCTTCGACAGGTCCGGCCACGCTTCCACGCCGTCGCGCGTGATCAGTTGCACGCGGTTACGGTCTCCGCCCATGACGCCGGTCTGTGGTGAAACGTCGTTGGCTACGATCAGGTCCGCCCCCTTGCGTTCGAGCTTCGCCCGTCCGTTCTCTTCCACGTTCTGCGTTTCCGCCGCAAAGCCCACCACGAGGCGCGGCCGTTTCGCGTGATGGCCCACGGTCTTCAGGATGTCGGGATTCTCGGTAAGCATCAATGGCGGCGGTGCTTCGCCCGGCTGCTTCTTGATTTTCTGGTCGGAACCTGAGGCCACGCGCCAGTCGGCAACGGCCGCAACCATCACGGCGATATCCGCCGGCAGATTGGCAATGACCGCGTCGCGCATCTCCTCTGCCCGCTCCACATGCAGAACCTGCACACCGGCCGGGTCGGCGATGGTCACCGGCCCGGATACCAGTGTCACCTCCGCGCCCAGCCGGGCGAGTGCTGCGGCGATCGCATGCCCCTGCTTACCCGACGAACGGTTGGCGATGTAGCGCACCGGATCGATGGGTTCGTGCGTTGGGCCTGATGTCACCACTGCCTTCAGGCCGGCAAGCGGCTTCGGCCCGGATAGCAAGTCTTCCACCGCAGCGACGATCTCCAGCGGCTCCGCCATCCGGCCAACCCCGCGCTCGCCGCTCTCGGCCATCTCGCCCGCCATCGGGCCGATCATCGTGATCCCGTCCCCCTTCAGCGTCGCGACATTGCGCCGGGTTGCGGCATTGTCCCACATCTTCGGGTTCATCGCCGGCGCAATCAGGATTGGGCGATCGCTTGCGAGCAGCACGGCAGAAGGGAGATCATCCGCAAGTCCGTGCGCTATCTTCGCCATCAGGTCGGCCGTCGCAGGCGCTACCAAGACCAGATCGCAGTCCCGCGCCAGCCGGATATGGCCGACATCCTGCTCGTCCTCGCGGCAAAACAGATCAAGATAGACATGGCTCGCCGAAAGCGCGCCAACGGCAAGCGGGGTGACGAATTCCTGCGCCGCCCGCGTCATGATCGGGGTCACCTTTGCGCCACGCTCGCGCAGCCTGCGGATCAGGTCCAGGCTTTTATAGGCGGCGATACCGCCAGCGATAATCAGAACGATGCGTTTACCGGCCAAGGTCATGAAAGTAGGGCCCCTTTTTTCGGTGCGAGCCTAGCGCAAATCGGCTCAGAGGCAAACGGCGTCCCATGTTCCTGGTAAATAGTCGAACCGGATCAGGAGGTCACGTCGAGCTTCAGCGGCACCTCGGCCACAGTGCCCGCCTGCCCCTCCAGATAACGCAGCCCATCGCCCAGCGTAGACGCCATCGACTTGACGATCCGGCTACCGAGCCCGGTGCCCTTCGGTGCGTCATCGGGATTCATGCCGATCCCGTCGTCCTCGACCCGCAGCATGGCCTCCTCTTCGGAGAGCCGCTTGAGATGGACGCGGATGTCACCGTTTTCGCCAGAGGCATAGGCATATTTATAGGCATTGGTGACGAGTTCGGTGACGATCATGCCCACCGAGACCGCCTTGTCGGCACTCATGGAGATATGGTCGGCATCCAGCATCAGCCGCATCGGCTTTTCCGCGCTGCTCAGCGAATTCGATAGCTCCGCCGTCAGGCGACCCAGATAGCGGTCGAGTTCGACGCGGCTGACATCGTCCGACGTGTAAAGGCTGCGGTGCATGCCGGCGATCGCTGTGATGCGAGCCTGCGTCTCGGCAAGCTCCGCTTTGACCTCTTCGCTGCGCGCGCTGGAAATCTGCAGCCGGAGCAGGCTGGCGACGAGGGCAAGCGAATTGGCGACGCGATGATTGACCTCCGCGAGCAGCGCCTCCGCCCGCTCCTTTGCCAGGCGGATTTCCTCGTCCGCCCGCTCCTTGGCGGCGCGCAGCTGTGCATTCGCGATCGACTGCTCGATGGCGCTCGTCAGCAGCGACAGAAAGTCCTCGCTGACCGTCTTGATGACGTAGTCGGCGGCCCCGGCCTTGATCGCCTCGATGGCGATCTGCGCCTCGTTCGAGCCGGTCACGTAAACGACCGGCAGGTCGACCCGCGTCTCCCGCATCAGCGCCAGGACCTCGTGGCCCGTCGTATTGCGCAGGTAGTGATCGAGCACGATCGCGTCGAATTCCCCGCTCTTCAGCAGTTCGAGTGCATCGTGAGCCGTTTCCGCATGAGCCACGTCATGGCCGAGGCGCCCCATATGTTTTTGCACGAGGCGCGCGATGGCCGCGTCGTCGTCGATATAGAGGACGCGGAAACTCATCGGAGCGGGTCCGAGCTCATGGGATTTGCATGACAGAAAAGAAGAGACCGAGCTGCCTGATGGCATTGGCGAAATTGTCGTAATCGACAGGCTTGGTGATATAGACATTGGCCCCGAGGTCGTAGCACCGCTGGATTTCGCGCTCGTCATCCGTCGTCGTCAGGATGACCACAGGCATGCGCCGCGTATGCGGATTGGATTTGATCTGGTCGAGAATATCCGTGCCGGACATGTCGGGCAGGTTGAGATCGAGCAGGATCAGAAGATAGCGGTCTTCAGACACCTTTCCGCTCCGGTCCTGGCCCAGGACATAGTCGAGTGCCTCTGTCCCGTTCGTAAACGGGATGATATCGTTGTTGACGCCGGCACGCCGGACGTTCTTTTCGATAAGACGAGCATGGCCCTCGTCATCCTCGATCATGATGATCGTAACTTCTTTTCCCACCGCTTTCATAATCAACTCCGTACCAAGCGTGATAGATCGTATGGCAGCCTGAGCACGAAGGTTGATCCCTCTCCTAAACGAGAGGTAACGCTGATCTCCCCGCCCAGGTTCCGTGCCAGGGAACGAACATGGGCCAGCCCGATGCCTTCGCCCGCTTTATCCTGTTGTCCGGAGCGGCGAAAGAGCTCAAAGACGCGCTCGTGATCCTGTTCGGCAATGCCGCGGCCATTATCCTGCACCTCAATGCGAACCATGTGCCGGCCTTCGAACATGGAGCGGATCGATAGCGTCAGTGGCACGTCCGGCTTCTTGTACTTGATCGCGTTGTCGACGAGGTTGCCAAGGATCTGCTCGACGGAAAGCCGGTCGGTGATCAGACGGTCGGCGCGGATGTCGAGATCGAAGGTGCCGTCGCTTTCGCTGATCTGGTGATAAACACTGGCCGTGATCGTCTCGACCAGCGGCTTGAGTTCGATCTCTTCCGGCTTCAGCTGGCGGCGGCCGTCGCGCGAGATCTTCAGGATCGCGTTGATCAGCCCGTCCATCTTGCGGGTGGAGGAGCGAATAAAGCCTATCGCTTCCGGCAGGTCTTCGGCGGCCGCCAGTCGGGCGGTCTGGATGTCATCCTCCGAAAGCGGCTTACCGTCGTTCAGAACATAGGTTTGCAGGGCCTTCAGCGAGGTGTCGAGCTCTGCCGTGAATCCCATGATATTCACGAGCGGCGCCCGCAGATCATGCGTGACGATATAGGCGAAGCGCTGGATTTCCTGGTTCGCCTGCATCAGGTCTTCGGTCCGTTCGGCCACGCGGGCTTCCAAGCCCTCGTTCAGTCGCCGAACCTCCTGCTGGGATGTTGCCAGAGCCCGAATATGCTGGGCAACGACGAAGAGCGCTGCGCCGATGATGATGATGATCGCCACCCCGCCGGCGATGGTGATCCATTGCAGCTGTTGGGTCGCGTCGATCTGCTGGTTGGCGCCACCGTCGATGGCGGCGTCCGACTTCTGCTTGAAATCGTCCAGGATGGCTCTGATGCGGTCCATGGTCTCGCGGCCGACATTCGTCTCAACCATGGCGATCGCCTGATTCTGCTCGCCTTGGCGGACCAGATCCACGGTCCGCGCCAGTTCGGTGAGCTTGGTATTCACCAACTCCCTCAGTTCCCGCGTATCTCGTTCCTTTGTCGTCTGACCGTCGACTGACGCTGCCAGCTTGTCGAAGGCGGTCCGGATCTCGCCGATGGCGTCTTCGTAAGGCTGGAGGAAAATCTCGTCGCCGGTGATGAGAAATCCGCGCTGGCCGGTTTCAGCGTCCGTCAGCTTTTGCATGAGGTCGGCAGACATGCGCCGGATGTCGCGCTCGACAAGGATGTCGCCGAAGGTCGTGCGGGTGCGCTCGACCAGTCCGAAGGTGGCCACGATGATGATGACAAGGATCCCGGTGCCGATCAGAAGGAAGAGCAGGGTGGATCGGACAAGACCGGTTTGTGTGGCAGACATTGACTTCCAGACGGAACAAATAACGCGTTATGATGTTCTAACGCGAGCATCGCCCAATTGTTCCACCCGGTGAGCGAATAATTATCGCTCGGGGACGATACGTCAGATGACGTGCAGGGCGATAGCCGCGAGTGAAACCGCGATAACCCAGAGCGCCACCCGACCGGACCGCGTATGCCGGGCCTCGGCCCTCCCGATCCGCTCGGCCGTTTCCGGATCGAAGCGCAGTCCTTCCTCGCTCATCCGCATGATTTCACCATGCAGCTTTTCCGTCTTGGTTGCGATCTCCGGAAGAGCTTCCGCCAGTCGCATCGCCGCCTTGGCACCGTCCTTGAGGTCGGTGACGATCCGCTTTGGTCCCAGATTATCGCGGATCCAGCCGGACACGACGGGTTCGGCGGCTTTCCACATGTTGAAGCGCGGATTGAGAATACGCGAGACGCCCTCGACGACGACCATGGTCTTCTGCAGCATCACCAGTTCGGGGCGCGTTTCCATGTCGAAGATCTCGGTGACCTCGAACAACAGCGTCAAAAGCTTGCCCATCGAAATCGTCTCGGCTGGCTGGCCATGGATCGGTTCGCCGATCGCCCGAATGGCCTGGGCAAAGCTCGACACATTGTGATGGGAGGGAACGTAGCCCGCCTCGAAATGCACCTCGGCCACGCGCAGATAGTCTCGGGTGATGAAGCCGTAGAGAATCTCGGCCAGGAAGCGCCGTTCCTTCTTGCCCAGCCGCCCGGCAATGCCCATGTCGACGGCCACGATCGTGCCGGAGGCATCGACGAACAGATTGCCCGGATGCATGTCGGCATGGAAGAAGCCGTCGCGCAGCGTGTGGCGCAGGAAGGACTGTATGAGCGTGTCCGCAAGGGTGTTCAGATCGTGGCCGGCGGCCTTCAGGCCTTCGACATCCGACATCTTGATGCCGTCGATCCATTCCATGGTAACGACGTCACGCCCGGTGCGCTCCCAGTCGACCCGCGGCACGCGGAACCCCGGATCGTCCTGGGTGTTCTCGGCAATCTCGGACAGTGCTGCCGCCTCGAGCCGCAGATCCATCTCCACCTTGGTGGTCTGCTCCAGCGTCTTCGTGACCTCCACGGGGCGCAGACGCCGCGAATTCGGGATGAAGCGCTCCTGCAGACGGGAGACCAGATACATGGCTTCGAGATCGGCGGCGAAACGCTTGCGCACGCCGGGCCTGATGACCTTCACGGCAACCTTGCGGCGCCCTTCGGGTGTCTCGACTTCGGCCGGATGCACCTGCGCGATCGAGGCGGCCGCAATCGGCTCCTCGAAGCGCGCATAGAGATCCTCGATCGTCCGGCCGAGCGACTCACGGATCGTCGTCCGGGATGCCTCGGTCGGGAAAAACGCCATCCGGTCCTGGAGGCCAGACAGATCTTCTGCAAATTCCGCACCCACGACGTCCGGTCTGGTGGCCAGGAACTGGCCGATTTTCACATAGGACGGTCCGAGCCGTGCCACCGCGTTGGCGAGGCGATCGGCGCGGTCGACGGATTTTGCCCGGCTGCGGGCAAGCGGAGCAACGGCCGCTTTCGCGAAGCCGACGAGTGGCGGCAAGCCTTCAGACGGAAGCGCCGCAACGACGCCTTCCCGCACGAGCACCCAGCCGACCCGCGCGAGGCGGAAATATGCACCGATCGTGCTCATGCCGGTCAGATCTTCCAGCCGGAATGGAGCGCCGCGATGCCGCCGGTGTAATTGGTGAAGCGCACGCTGGAGAAGCCGGCGCGCTCGATCATCCGGGCGAAGTCCGCCTGGTTCGGGAATTTGCGGATCGATTCCACCAGATACTGGTAGGGTTCGGCGTCGCCGGTGATCATCTTGCCGAAACGCGGGATCGCATTGAACGACCAGGCGTCATAGACCTTGTCGAGAAGCGGCATTTCGACCTCGGAGAATTCCAGCACCAGAAGACGCCCGCCACGCTTCAGCACACGAAAAGCTTCCGACAGCGCCACATCGATATGCGGCACATTGCGAATGCCGAAGGCAATCGTATAGGCGTCGAACGTATTGTCCTCGAAGGGAAGGCTTTCGGCGTTTGCTTCGACGAAGGTGAGGTTCGGCGTGAGCCCCTTCTTCTCGGCGCGTTCTGCGCCCACACCCAGCATCGAGCCATTGATGTCGAGCACGGTCGCATGGGCCAGCCGGTTGGAGGCTTCCACGATGCGAAACGCGATGTCGCCCGTGCCGCCGGCAACATCAAGAACTTTATAGGCAGGATCCTTGCGCGGATTGAGCGAAGCGACCATCGCATCCTTCCAGACGCGGTGCAGCCCGGCTGACATCACGTCGTTCATGATGTCGTAGCGCTTGGCCACCTTGTGGAAGACCTCGTTGACCAGGTTCTGCTTTTCCTGCTCGTCGACCTGGCGGAACCCATAGGAAGTTTCCATGCCACCATCGGCGGAAATGCGGCTCTCGGTCATCGATTTACTCCACGTGTCGGACAGGTCGGGCGGACCATAGCGAAAAGGGCTTCCACGCGCTATCTGCGCAAGTGCACCGGCTTCAAGGCTGGTCTATAGACCGTAAAACAGGCGCTTCAAACAGAAAGATGGGCTGAAATGCCGGAATTGCCAGAGGTAGAGACAGTCCGCCGCGGCTTGGCGCCGACGATGGAAGGCACGCGAATCGAGCGCCTGGAGTTGCGCCGTCCCGATCTGCGCTTTCCCCTGCCGCGCGATTTTGCCGCAAGGGTCGAAGGCCGCCGCATTGCGGCCCTGTCGCGCCGCGCCAAGTACCTGCTGATCGATCTGGAGGATGGTGCCACCATCATCGCCCATCTCGGCATGTCCGGCTCCTTCCGCATCGAGGAGGGGGAGGCCGCAGACACCCCCGGCGTCTTCCATCACGAACGCAGCAAGGACGAAAAACACGACCACGTGCTATTTCATCTCGATCGAGCAGAGGGGCCGGCCCGAGTCATCTATAACGACCCGCGTCGCTTCGGCTTCATGGATCTCGTCGACCGTGCGGACCTCGACGATTACCCCGCCTTCCGCGACCTCGGCCCCGAGCCCGTCGGCAATATGTTGTCCGCCAATTATCTGGCCTCGCGCTTTGCTGATCGCAGCCAGCCCCTGAAGAGCGCGCTCCTCGACCAGAAGGTGATTGCCGGTCTCGGCAATATCTATGTCTGCGAGGCGCTCTGGCGTTCGCACCTGTCGCCCACCCGCAAGGTCTCGACCCTGGTCACCAAGACCGGCAAGCCGAAGCAAGAGCTGACATTGCTAGCTTCTTCCATCCGCGAGGTGATTGCAGACGCCATCGAGGCCGGCGGCTCCTCCTTGCGCGATCACATCCAGACCGATGGCACCCTCGGCTACTTCCAGCACTTCTTCCGCGCCTATGATCGCGAGGGGCGGGACTGCCTAACGGAGGGTTGTGGGGGTACCGTCGAAAGGATAGTTCAATCCGGCCGCTCGACATTCTATTGTCGCCGGTGCCAGAAGTGAGCCTCGAAGGGCCAGCCAGGGAGAGAGACATGTCATTCGAAACGCTGTTGACCGAACGCCGAGACCGGGTCGCGATCATCACGCTCAACCGGCCCCAGGCGCTGAACGCGCTCAATTCCACCGTCATGCGCGAATTGCGCCAGCTGCTCGGAGAACTGGAAACGGATTCAGGCATCGGCGCCGTGGTTCTGACCGGCTCGGAAAAGGCTTTCGCGGCGGGTGCCGATATCAAGGAGATGCAGTCGCTCGATTTCGTCGATGCCTATACCGGCGGCTTCATCGGCGGCTGGGACGAAATCGCGGGGTTCCGCAAACCCATCATCGCCGCCGTCTCCGGGTTCGCGCTCGGGGGTGGCTGCGAGCTTGCCATGATGTGCGACTTCATCATCGCCTCGAAGACCGCCAAATTCGGCCAGCCGGAGATCACGCTCGGCATCATTCCCGGCATGGGCGGCTCGCAGCGGCTGACGCGGGCAGTCGGCAAAGCCAAGGCCATGGATCTTTGCCTCACCGGCCGGATGATGGATGCGGCGGAAGCCGAAAGCGCCGGCCTGGTTGCCCGCCTGGTCGAACCGGAGCGCCTGCTGGACGAGGCCCTGGAAGCCGCCGCCAAGATCGCGGCCTTTTCGCTGCCCGCCGTGCTGATGGCGAAGGAGGCAGTGAGCCGCGCTTTCGAGCAGACCTTGACCGAAGGCCTGCGTTCCGAACGCCGTCTCTTCCACTCCCTCTTCGCCACGCAAGACCAGAAGGAAGGCATGGCGGCCTTCGTCGAGAAGCGCAAGCCGGCCTTTCGCAACAGATAAGCGCCCGGAAGGGCGCGTTATCTGCAGAATCCGCGTTGACGCATTCGCGCTTTCCCGCTATATGCCCGCCCACGGTTGGAAAAGCCTTTAGCGCCTTTCCATGAAACAGCTCCCCAAGTGCTGGTATGGCAGGTCGCAACGACCCGACGCGGCGGTGGTGGGCTTTGGTTTGAATTTCGAGAGAGGCATCTATGGCCAATACTTCTTCGGCGAAAAAGGCGACCCGCAAGATCGCTGCCCGCACTGCAGTCAACAAGGCTCGTCGTTCGCGCGTCCGTGGTTTCATCCGCAAGGTTGAAGAAGCCATCGCTTCGGGTGACGCAGCGGTCGCCAAGGTTGCCCTGCAGGCGGCCCAGCCGGAACTGCAGCGCGCCGCCACGAAGGGCGTCGTTCACGCCAACACCGCATCGCGGAAGATTTCGCGCCTGGCGGCTCGTGTGAAGGCCCTGGCTGTCTAATTTTAGACACCATTCTGACAAAATCTAAAAAGCCTGGCGTTTCGCCGGGCTTTTTGCGTTATCCGTCGACCTCCCGTTAAAATTGTGTTTTAGGATATGCTTGTGCGCCGCAGCGTGTCAATGGCGTGACAGAAAACCTACATACATTTCAATAGCTTGGGGGAGGTGCCTGTGTGATGGCTCGCTTCCCCTTGGGGCAGGTTGGGCGCTTCGCGAGTCAAGAGATTTTTTATTTTTTCGCGTTCAGGAAAGTCCAATTCGGGACTGATTGTGAATCTCCTTGATTCAAAAGCGATTCTTTTTCAGCCGAATGTGACGCAAAAATGAAGTACCAAGAGTCAATGGCCATGCGCCGAATTCGCGTAAAAATCAGTGTTGATCTTGCCTTTTGATCCTGCATTAATGATCTCCAGCGAAGGGCGCGGGACTGATCTGCAAAGACAGTCTGGAAGGTAGCAATACCGATCCGACACGCAAGCCTTTGCCGGAGCGGAGTGTTTCCATTCCGTTTTCTCTAAAAGTAACCGGCATTGCATCGGCAGCCCCTGTGGTTTCCGCGTGGTGACGGTTTTGCGCCTCGATCGGGCTTGCGGCCGGATCGAGCGACAGTGGACCGCATGTCGAGGATGCAGTGCACTATAATGGGAGCAGGTCGTCGTCTTGGGGGGATGGCGGCCGGACTGATCCGAAGCCTTTGGCTGAAGGCTTGGAACCAGTCCATTCGGGGACGGTTGATCCGGTTGAGGATCGCCATAAGAGAAGCGGCTGTCGGACGGCTTAAGAGGCGCCCGGCACCTGGAATGATTTGGAAGGCGGCAAAATGCAGACGAATTCTATGACGGCCGGTGCGTTGGCGAACGGGGACAATGCACATTCGGCGCTGGGCGCCGCATGCTCCGAGGGCGCGGGAGACAATGCCGAAATGAAGCATGACGCTCTTTTCGACCGGTTCAGCAAAAGATTGAAAGCCCAGGTCGGCGTAGACGTATACCAGAGCTGGTTTGGCCGCCTGAAGCTGCACTCCGCCTCCAAGAGCGTGGTGCGCCTGACAGTCCCGACGACGTTCCTGAAGTCGTGGATCAACAACCGTTATCTCGATCTCATCACCTCGATTTTCCAGGCCGAGGATCCGTCGATCCTCAAGGTCGAGATCATGGTGCGCAGCGCGAGCCGCAACACCCGTGGCCCGGCGCTTGACGAGCGTCAGTCGGGTGCAGAGCCCGCCCCGCAGCAGGCGGCGAGCCGCAAGCCGGGTCCGCAGCACATCGGCCAGATTGCCTCCCCTGCCGGTCCGTCTTCTGTCACCGGCCGCGCCGCCAGCACCGCAAGCCCGCTTTTCGGCTCACCCCTCGACAGCCGTTACACCTTTGACGGTTTCGTTGAAGGCGCATCGAACCGCGTGGCACTCGCGGCCGCCAGGACGATCGCCGAAGCCGGCGCCGGCGCCGTGCGCTTCAACCCGCTTTTCATCCATTCCTCTGTTGGTCTCGGCAAGACGCACCTTCTCCAGGCGATTGCTAATGCGGCCGTACATAGCCCGCGTGCGCCCCGCGTCGTGTATCTGACGGCCGAATATTTCATGTGGCGTTTCGCCACCGCCATCCGCGATAACGATGCCCTGACGCTGAAAGACTCGCTGCGCAACATCGACCTGCTGATCATCGACGACATGCAGTTCCTGCAGGGTAAGATGATCCAGCACGAGTTCTGCCACCTCCTCAACATGCTGCTCGACAGCGCCAAGCAGGTTGTCGTTGCCGCCGACCGCGCGCCCTGGGAGCTGGAATCGCTTGATCCCCGTGTCCGTTCGCGCCTCCAGGGTGGCGTTGCGATCGAGATGGAAGCGCCTGACTATGAGATGCGCCTCGACATGATGAAGTCCCGTCTGGATGCGGCCCGCAAGGACGATCCGTCGCTCGACATCCCCTCCGATATTCTTGAGCATGTTGCCCGCAACATAACCAGCAGTGGCCGTGATCTCGAAGGCGCCTTCAACCAGCTTCTGTTCCGCCGCTCCTTCGAGCCGAACCTCTCGATCGAACGGGTCGACGAACTGCTGGCCCACCTCGTCGGTGCCGGTGACCAGAAGCGTGTGCGCATCGAAGACATCCAGCGTGTCGTGGCCCGTCACTACAACGTCTCGCGCCAGGAACTCGTCTCCAACCGTCGCACCCGGGTCATCGTCAAGCCGCGTCAGATCGCCATGTATCTGTCGAAGACGCTGACCCCGCGCTCCTTCCCCGAGATCGGCCGCCGCTTCGGCGGACGCGACCACACGACGGTCCTGCATGCCGTGCGCAAGATCGAGGAACTGATCTCCGCCGATCAGAAGCTGTCGCAGGAAATCGAACTGCTGCGTCGCCTGATCAACGAATGAGACACACCAGGCCGGCTCCCAAGCCGGCCTTTTCTTTTGAGCGGTGACCGTGACCCGCGATCCTTCCCTTGCTTTCTACGAGGAGAACGCCGCCCTCTATGCGGCGCGCGACCGGCATCTGCCGGAGCGGCAGTTGAACCGTTTCGTAGAGCGGCTGGCGGCCGGTGCCCGCATCCTCGAACTCGGCTGCGGGGCGGGCGGCGACAGCGCGGAATTGCTTCAACTGGGTTTCGACGTCACCCCTTCGGATGGATCAGCCTCCATGGCTTCGCAGGCCGAGCGCCGGCTCGGGCGACCGGTTCTCGTGCTGCCGTTCCAGGAACTGGCTTATGAGGCGGAGTTCGATGGCATTTGGGCCAATGCCTGCCTGCTGCATGTTCCGAGGGCCGATCTGGCGGATGTGCTCGCCCGCATTGCCAAGGCCCTCCGTCCTCACGGTCGCCTCTATGCCAGCTTCAAGACCGGCGGCGCAGAAGGAACAGACCGCTTCGGACGCTACTACAACAGACCGACGCGGGAAGAACTGGCAAAACTCTGCGAAGCTGCCGGCTTTGTCGGCATCGAAATTGAAACACTCTCGGGCGGCGCCTTCGATGGAGAGCCGACGACCTGGCTCTATCTTCACACTGGCCTGGCCTGAGCCATGGCGATGGGAATGATCTCGGGGCTCGTCTCGGAACAGGCGCTGCCATTGAGGTCGTCCAACCAAGCGTCGGTTTGACACCCACTTCGGTATTCTGCTTCAGCAGGCGAGATCGGCCACCACGGCATTGAGGATCAGCATGCCGGTCGGGGTGCAGCGAAGGCGGGAGTTGCCCAGCCGCTCGATGAAACCCTGCTCCAACAGGAACTGCTCCTTGTCCGGGTCTGGATCGCGACCGGAGAGCTGCTGCCAACGGGCGAGATCGACCCCCTCGCGCAGCCGAAGCCCCATCATCAGCAATTCGTCAGCCTGGGCCTCGTTGTCGAGATCCTCCCGATCGGCGATCCCGTGGCCATCCTGCTCGACGGCGGAAAGCCAGGTTTCCGGATGTTTTTGGGCCGCCGTGGCGATTTTTGTCCGCCCTTGCGTCAGGCGGCCATGCGCGCCAGGGCCGATCCCGGCATAGTCGCCATAACGCCAATAAGTGAGATTGTGCCGGCTCTCGGCGCCGGGCCGCGCATGGTTGGAAACCTCGTAGGCCGGCATGCCCTCGCGCGCGGTAATCTCCTGCGTCGCTTCATAGAGCGTTGCCGCGTGCTCCTCGTCCGGCACGATCAGCTTGCCCGCCTTGTGCAGCCCGTAAAAGGCCGTGCCTTCCTCGATGGTCAGCTGGTAGAGCGACAGATGATCGACGGCATAGGAAATCGCCTCCTTCAGTTCCCGTTCCCACGCTTCCACCGTCTGGTTCGGCCGGGCGTAGATCAGGTCGAAGGACATGCGTGGAAAGATTTCTCGCGCCAGCTTGATGGCTTTCAGCGCATCCGCGACATCATGCAGCCGCCCGAGAAATCTAAGATCCGGATCGTTGAGCGCCTGCACGCCCATCGAAACCCGGTTGACGCCCGCCGCTCGATAGCCGTGAAAGCGGCTCGCCTCGACGCTGGATGGATTGGCCTCCATGGTGATCTCGATGCCGTCGGGCACATGCCAGGTCGCGGCGATGCCGTCGAGAATGGCGCCGACGGTTGTGGGATCCATCAGCGATGGCGTGCCGCCGCCCATAAACACGCTGGTCACCGTCTTCGGCCCCGACAGCGCCCGCATCGTCTTCATCTCGGTGAGGAAAGCGGAGACGAAACGCGCCTGGTCCACAGGCTGGTGGCGCACATGGCTGTTGAAGTCACAATAAGGACACTTGGCCGCGCAGAAGGGCCAATGGACATAGACCCCGAAGCCGGGTTCGCCCGTGTCTGGCAGAAGCGTAAACGACCTGTCGGTCAACGGCTCATGCCTCCAGGCAGGTTTCGACGAAGCGCTTGAAGGCCCGTGCCCGGTGCGACAGCGCTTCCGGGTCGCCGGGCTTCCAGCCGTGTTTCTCGTCCGCCGTCATCTCGCCAAAGGTGCGCGCGTGACCTTCCGGCTGGAAGATCGGGTCATAACCGAAGCCGGCCGTCCCGCGGGGCGCAGATGCAATGACGCCCTCGATCTCGCCGCGGAAGAATTCCGTATGCCCGTCGGGCCAGGCGAGACACAGCACGCTGACGAAGCGGGCAGTTCGCTGAGC